>CAZZGQ010000031.1:0-20259 GCA_964653765.1 uncultured Elusimicrobia bacterium
CCGCGATCACGAGCGCGGGCTCGGCCGCCGGCACGGTGGGCAGCGCGTTCTCGTATCAGATCAGGGCCACCAACAGCCCTACAAGCTACGGTGCCACGGGCCTGCCGGCGGGGTTGTCGATCAATGCCGCGACCGGCCTCATCTCGGGCACGCCCAACGCGGCCGGAACGTTCAGCGTGACCTTGAGCGCCGCCAACGCCTCCGGCACGGGTAGCATCACGCTGACTTTGACCATAGCGGCGGCAGCGCCGGCGGTCATCCTCTCAAGCCCGCTCAACGGCGCGACGGTGTCGGGCGCGATCACGGTGTCGGGCACGGCTGCCGATAGCGTGGCGATCTCGAGCGTGGCGGTCTCGGTGGACGGAGGCTCCTTCGCGCTCGCCGCGGGCACGGCGAGCTGGACCTTCAGCCTCGACACGCTCGGCCTGACCAACGGCGCGCACGCTCTCCAGGCCAAGGTCTGGGACAGCGCCAACAATGTGTCGACGGCCTCGATCAGCATCGTCGCAAGCAATCCTCCTCTCGTCATCGGCGGCCCGGCGACGAGCCTGCATTACGCCTCCGGCGACGACATCGCCTCCAACGGCGGCGCCGCGGGCTTCAACCTGGCGGACGTCGGCAATCTCAACCAGGTCAACGCCTTGCCCAACGGGACCTTAGGGTTGGTCTGGCTGGGACTCTGCAACGGAGCCGACGCCAACTTCATCAACACGGTCACCCCTTTTCTCGGCAATCCCAAGGTGTTCGGCTTCTACCTGATGGACGAGCCGGACCCTACGGGCAAGTACGCTCCTCTATGCTCGGCCGCCAACCTTCAGCAGGAGTCCGATTGGATCCATCAACGCATGCCCGGGGCCAAGACCTTCATCGTCATGATGAGCTTCGGCACGTCGGCCAATCCCACCTACCAGAACACTTACACGACGGCCAACTCGCATATCGACCTGTTCGGGATCGATCCCTACCCCTGCGTCACCGACGCGGCGGGAGGGTGCGATTACAGCATGATCACGAAGACGGTCGACGCGGCGATCGCGGCCGGAATACCCTCGAACGTCATAGTGCCCGTCTATCAGGCGTTCGGCGGCGGCGGCTACGTCACCGACACGGGAGCCAAGTTTGCCGTTCCAACGACCGCCCAGGCCCAGAAGATCCTGTCGACCTGGGCCTCGCTGACGCCGGCGCCGGCGTTCGACGACGTCTATGCGTGGGGCCAGCAAAACAACGACGTGGCCTTGTCAGCCGTGCCCGCGCTCCAGGGCGTGTTCGCGGCCCACAACGGAGGCGGCGCGTCCGCGGCCAGCGGAGTAGCCGGATCCACTTTCTCATATCAGATAGCGGCCACCAACGGCCCCACGAGCTACGGCGCCACGGGCCTGCCGTCGGGGTTGTCGATCGATTCGGCCACCGGCTTGATCTCGGGCACGCCCAGCGCGGCCGGCGTCTTCAACGTCGGACTGAGCGCGACCAATGCGAGCGGCAGCGGGACGGGGAATCTGACGCTGACCCTGGTCGATCTCACGTCGCCTCGCGTGTCCATCGGGACCCCCGGCGCTGGCGCGATCGTGAGCGCGACGCTCAGCGTCAGCGGCACGGCCTCGGACGATGTCGCAGTCGCGTCGGTGGCGGTCGCCGTCGACGGGAGGCTTTACGGGGTGGCCACCGGCACCGCGAGCTGGATCTTTGCGCTCGACACCACCGGACTCGCCAATGGCGCGCATACGCTCCAGGCGATGGCCTGGGATACCTCCGGGAACAGCGCCAGCTCCTCGGTGGCGAACGTGACGGTCAATAACGGTGCCGGCCTGCTTGACGCCTTTCCCGGCGCCACGGCCGCCTACTCCTTGCGACGGCTGCGCGGCGGCTACGCGGGCGCCGCGATCCAGGTGCGCAGGGCTTCCGACGGCGCCGCGCAGAGCATCGGATTCACGGCCGCGGGCGACCTCGATGCCGCCAGCGCCTCCGCGTTCTGCGCGGCGACGACCTGCACGGTCTCCGTCTGGTACGACCAGAGCGGCAACGGCAACCACCTCGCGCAGCCGAACGCCTCGATGCAGTTTCCCTTGATCCTCAACGCCAGCGCGAACGGGCGTCCGACGCTGCTGGCGTGCGCGACGTGCGGCATGAGCGCCCCCGACTCCGCTTCCTACAAGACCTCCGTGGTCGACGCTTTCCTCGTCACCCAGATGGGGACGCAGAACGTCGGGCCCGGCTTCGCCGGCGGCTGGATCGTCGGCTACCCGAGGACCGCCACGAGCGACGTCACCGATGGAGCCTGGCTCGTCGCCAACGCCAACGACGCCTTGATCTTCCAGGCGTGGGCTCCGGGCGGCTACAACAACAACACCTCGAATCCGGCCGGCCTGGGCGCCGTGTTCCGCGGCCAGTTGTTCCAGTACGAGTTCAACACGCTCAACCAGAGCATGTACGTCAACGACGCGCCGTTCTCCGCGAGCTACGGCCCCAACGCCATCGCCTATCCGAACGCGGTCGGCCTCTACGTCGGCATGGACGCTAACGGCCGGAACAACCTTCAGAACGGCCAGCTGAGCGAGATCGTCCTCTACGGCTCCTCGCAGACGCAGCATTCGGCCATCTCGACGGCGCAGGCGGGATATTGGGGCATCTCCAATCCTCCAGCGAGCGCCTCCACCGCGGACGGCTTCACGTGGAAGCCTTACTATTACGGCAATTTCGGCGGAGACGGCGGCCCCGAGGCCGGCGTCTATCCGACGGTCAACGGCCAGAAATATTATACGGAAGCGGCGTTCGCGGCCTATTCGATGTGGAAGGCGACCAACGTCGTCAACGGGGTCCCGCTCTATCGCTTTGAGACGCGCGTCAACGACGTGGACAACATCACCGGCAACGAGCGCTCCGAGCTCGACGGGGCAGCGAGCCCGCAATGGCAGCCCGATACGACCGTCCAGATCAGCTATGGCGTGCTCGTGGAGCCGGGACAGCCGATCAACGCGTCCTGGAACGTGCTGGGTCAATTCCATTACAGCAACGCGGGGTACCCGCCCGCGTCTTTCTCGTTCGGCTTGATCAACGACGTCTGGTCCGTGGACGTCGACGGGACCCCCAACCCCGTGAGGGTCTATACCGCGACCGCGCCCATCACGCGCGGCGCCTGGAACCATTTCTTCATCGAGCAGAAGATATCCTCCAGCGGGACGGCGGACGTCTTCAAGGCGTGGATCAACGGCGCTAAGGCCGTCGATCTTTCCGGCAGCTTGTTCCCACACGGCCGGCAGCCGGGCTACATGAAGTTCGGCATCTACCGCGGCTGGACGGTGCCCCAGACGGAGGCCGTCCGTTACGCGAACATGGAGCTCGTGGACAAGTCGAAGACGGACATCTCCTCTCGCATCGCCAACCCCCTGCCGGATCCGATCGCGCCGGGCGGCGTCTCGGCGCCGGCGGTGACGAGCTCCAATTCCGCCGTCGGCACGGTCGGCAGCCCCTTCTCCTATCAGATCGCGGCCACCAACAGCCCCACGAGCTACGGAGCGACGGGTTTGCCTGCCGGTCTCTCGGTCAATGCGACCAGCGGCCTGATCTCCGGCACGCCGAGCGCGGCAGGCGTCTCCAGCGTGACGCTGAGCGCCTCCAACGCGGCGGGAATGGGTACGGCCACGCTGACCGTGACCATTGCGAGCAATGTCAGCCCGCCTCCGCCCTCCGGCGGCCTACCCTGGCAGAACGTGCCGATCGGCGGCGGCGGCTACGTGATGGGAATCTACGCCGATCGGGACGTTCCGGGGCTCATGTACATGCGCACGGACGTCGGCGGCGCCTATCGTTGGGATCCCGGCACCTCCGTCTGGGTCCCGATCACCGACGGTGTCGGGTCCAACCACCAGGGCAACGACTACGGCATCGACAGCCTCGTGGTCGCTCCCAGCGGCAAGCGCGGCGTGCCGGGGACCGTCTGGATCTATACGGGCACATGGCCCTGGTATCAGGCCGGCCTGTATAAGTCCTCCGACGAGGGCAGGACCTGGACCGCGATGACGATCAACGGTTTGCTGGCGGACGCGAACGGAGAGAAGAACACGGCCAAGCCGCGGGGCGAGAAGATCGGCGTGGACCCTAACAATCCCAACGTCGTCTATCTCGCTTCCCTGAACCTCGGGCTGCAGAGGAGCCCGGACGGCGGCGCCACCTGGGCTCAGGTCAGCGGAGTCCCAGCGGGGCAAGCGAACATCGGCTTGAGCTTCGTCGCCTTCGATCCGGCCGGCGGCACGATCGACGGCAAGACGGCGATCCTCTATGCGGGCGTCTACGACATGCAAAGCAGCAATGGCGGGGTTTGGAAGAGCGTCGACGCGGGCGCGACCTGGGCCCAGATGACGGGCGGGCTGCGGGCGGCGATGCGGGGGGCCGTCGGCCCGAACGGGGACTTCTACGCCACGTTCATCAAGATCGGAGCGGTCAACGGAGGCGTGTTTAAGGCAGCCCGCGGGGACACCGCGCTCAAGAGCATAACGCCCCCTGAAAACCTGCCTTCCGGAGCGCCCCTCATCGGCTACGGCGCCCTGGCGGTCGACCCTACCCCCGGCTCCCGCGCGCTCTACGTGTCTCAACTCGATGACGCCTATACTTACCGTCTCAACATCTGGAGGAGCTTAGACGGGGGCGCCACGTGGAGCGTGGCCAACAATCTGATCGACAGCACCGACCCAGTCTCCCGTATCAATGGGGACGGTCCCGCTTCCGTAGGGCAATTAGCCGTCAATCCATTCAATCCGACGGAAGTCTGGGGGACGGATGAGGTCGGTGTTTTCCGCACCCCCGACATCACCAACGGCGCCTTGAATTGGACGGCCGTCTATAAAGGGCACGAGGAGACGTTCCCCTACGATCCTGTCTCGGCGCCGACCGGCGCTCCGCTGCTCACCGGCGTTCTCGACGTCAATGGGTTAAGGCATACCGATGTGACCCAATACCCCGCCGTCGGCTTCTGGCGCAACTCCAATCCGGAATCCCACGGGGACGCGCCTTCGCTCGACTTCTGCGAGAGCAACCCGAACGTCTGGGTGCGAGTCGTTCACTCCTATTGGGGCGCCTCGGGCTATGCGTCGGCGGATGACGGCCGGACATGGACAGCCTTTGGGACGCTCCCCTCCGGCGAAGGAGGAGGACGCATCGCTGTCTCGGGACAGGATTGCCAAAATTACGTCTGGGTGCCCGAAAGCGGCAAGGTCTATTACACCTTGGACGGCGGAGCGACCTGGAGCTTGGGCGGCGGCGCGCCGCTCGGAGGCACGGGAGGCATCGGCGAATACGCCAGCAGAATGAATCCTCTCGCGGCGGATCGCGCGCGGGCGCATACCTTTTATCTGTTCGAGGACGCCGCCGGCCGGGGCCGAGTCTGGCGCACGACGGACGGAGGAGCGAGCTGGGTCGCGGTCAGCACGATCTCATACGGCTCGACCAATCCCGCTTGGAATTATAAACTGATCGCCGACCCCGGGGTCGCCGGCAAGCTGTGGCTTGACGTGGATTCGATCAGCACGGTCTACAAATCCACCGACTTCGGCTCTTCGTTCGCGCCGGCGCCGAATCTGCGGGGAGTAGGCCTGATCGCCTTCGGCGCGCCGGCGCCCGGACGAACCAACGCCTCGCTCGCGTTTTATGGCGCCATGAGTCCGGACACCGTGGCCAGGCCTTATCTATCTCAGGACGACGGCGCGAGCTGGGTCCCGTTCCCTGGCTTCAGCCTACCGGATATCGGCAACGGGCAGCCCTTGTCGATCGGCGCGGACCGCCAGACTTACGGGCGCATCTACGTCGGCACCGCTGGGCGCGGACTCTTCGTGGCCGATCTCAACTCCTCTCCGGCTCCGACGATCACGAGCCCCCTCGCCGCCTTGGGCACGGCGGGCGCCGCCTTCTCCTATCAGATCGTCGCCGCCAACAACCCGACCAGCTTGGGCGCGACCGGCCTGCCCAGCGGCCTATCGGTCAACTCGAGCGGCCTCATCTCGGGCACGCCGACTTCCGCAGGGACGTTCAACGTCGTCATGAGCGCGAGCAACGCTAATGGCGTAAGCAGAGCCACCTTGATCCTGACCGTCGGTTCCGGGGACCTTCCTAGTCCCACCGGGCCGAGCGTCCGTATCGACAGCCCGAAGAACGGCGACGTGATCAGCGCCAGCACGACGATCGTCGGCTCGGCCTTCAGCGCGCCGGCCGTTGGCGTCTCGAGCGTGGCGGTTTCCATCGACGGCAGCGCGTTCCGGCTGGCCGGCGGCACGGCGTCGTGGACCTATGCCCTCGATATAACCAGCTTGAGCGGCGGAACGCATACGCTTCAAGCCAAGGCCTGGGACGCCAGCGGTCTGGCAGCCACGTCCCCGGTCGTGACCGTGACGGTGATGGCGGGGACCGCGCCCGACACGACGCCGCCCACGGTTTCGCTCGCTGGCCTGGCCAGCGGGACGACGGTGACGGGCACGGTCATGCTCGTGGCCGCCGCCTCCGACAACGTCGGAGTGGCCAGCGTGCAGTTCCTGCTGGACGGCGCCAAACTGGGGCCCGCGCTGACGGTCCCGCCCTACGCCTATGCCTGGGACAGCAAGAAGGCCTCCAACGCCAGCCACGCGCTGGCTGCGCTGGCCCGCGACGCGGCCGGCAACAGCGCGACCAGCGCTGCCGCGACGGTGCGGGTCAGGAACCGCGCCACGAGGGTGCGGCTGGTGCGGGCGTCGAGCTCTCAACCGACGGCGGCAGCGGGGGCGGATTCGATCCCGAAGGCGGATATGGCGACGCTGTCCGTCCTCGTCGACACGACGACCGAGCCGGGCTTCCCGCTGGCCTCCGGGCTGACAGCGAGCATCGACCTGCCTTCCGGCGCCAAGAGCCTCGCGCTGGGCCGAAAGGCCCCCGGCTCGCTGCTGTTCTACGCGACGCTGTCGAGCGGCGCCTTCTCCCCGCTCGACTTCCTCTACATCAGCGGAGCGACGTGCACGGTGACGGTGGGCGCCCAGTCTTTCGACGCTGTCGGCGAGAGTCTTCTCGACGCCTCCTTGGGCGGGATCATCCAGGAGAGCGCGGGCTCGGCCATGGTCGTGGTCCCGCCGGGCGGCGTCAGCCAGGACGCCCAGTTGACGATCAATCCCGCGCCCGCCGACGACGGCCGGCGCGCCGCGGCGCTGGCGAGGCAGGGCCTGTCCGCGGCCGGCGGCGGCCGCGAGTTCACGTTCGTCAGCTCAGGAGCGCTCAACTCGGCCATGGTGGTCCTGCCCTTCGACTTGAGCGGGGTCTCGGCTCAATTGCGCACGCCCGACCGCATCCGCGTCGCCTACTTCAACCCGAACACCTCCAACTGGGAGGTTCTGAGCAACGCGACGGTGGCGGGCAACATGGTGCAGGCGCCGGTGACGCATTTCTCGCTCTACGCCCCTGTCGTCCTGATGCCGAACGCGACGGCGGGGCTGCGCGACAGCTACGTCTACCCCAATCCGGCCGTGGCGCCGAGCGAGCCAACCATCCGAGCGTCCTTGGGCTTGGTCGACAGCGTGGAGGTGACGATCTTCGACGTGGCGGGCCGGCAGGTCCACAGCGGCTCGGTCGCGGGAACGTCCGCGGGCATCGACTCGAGCGGGCAGTACTTCTACGACTACGCGTGGACGGGGCCTAAGGCCAGCGGCGTCTACTACGCGGTGATCCACGGCAAGAAGAGCGACGGCACGATCGTGCGAGCGCGGACGAAGTTCATCGTCGTGCGCTGAGCCCGCCGTCTTTACCGAAAAGTTGTCGTTTTTTATTTGATTTTTAATTGAGCCTGGCGCGCCACATCTTCTTAGTCTCTCCCGCTGATCAAGGAGGCGAAGAAATGTCTCGAATCTACGTTTGCGACGACGACGCGAAGCTCGTGGAGATGCTCTACGAGGTGCTGCGCGAGGCGGGGCACTCGGTCATCGGCGTCAACGACAGCGAAGCGCTGGGCCGGCTGCTGCAGGGCGGCTTGCCCGACCTCGCCATCGTCGACATCCAGATGCCCGGCGGGGGCGGCCCGAGGGCTAACGCGATACTGCCGATCCAAATACCCGTGATCGTGGCTTCCGCCATGCCGCTCCGCTTCCAGAAGCAATGGTTTCAGGGCCGGCCCGAGGTTCGATTCTTGGAGAAACCCATCTCCTGGCGCAGCCTCGAGGCGGCGCTGAGGGAGCTGGGGCTCGCCCCGAGTCCCGCGCATTGATTTATTCGCATACGCCTGCAATACTGGCGCCCGATGAGGGCGCTCGGGCTCGGCCTGGCGATCCTTTGGCTCCTGGCGGCGTCCGCCGGCGCTCAAGGCGAATTCGAACACGAGGACGATGCCGCCTTCGCGGCGCTGTCCGAGCGGATCCATGACGCCCATGAAGATCAGACGGTCTTGATCAAGGCGCTCCAAGATTTCGTCAAGCGCTTCCCTAGGAGCATCAGGGCGGCGGCGGCTCATTATACGCTAGCCGAGCTGTACTTCGACGCGGCTCTCGACCTCCTTTCGGCGGATCCGGCCTTCGCCAAGGATCCCTTCGCCGCCAGCCTGCCGAGCGCGACGCTCGACAGGCTTCATAGGGCCCAGGCCGCCTATGAGGCGGCGCTCGGCAGCAGTCCCGACGACGCCCTCAAAGACACGATCCTGCTGCGACTGGGCGAGGTCGCTTACGACCAGCGGGACTGGCCCGCCGCGGCCCGGCGCTTCAAGGAGATCGTCGGCTCCGAACGCAACACCTATGTAAGGCCCTTGGCTCTGACAGCGCTGGCGTTCACGAGCTTGGCGCAAGGCGACTCGCGCAAGAGCGGGTTGGCCTTGCGGCTGCTCGAGCGACGGTATTCGGACTACCTCGAAAGTCCCGTCGGAAGGCTCTTGGAGGGCGCTTCGGCGGTCAGGGAGAGGCGCTATCCGGAGGCCGAAAGCGCTCTCAAGGATCACCCGTGGCCGCAGGCGCAGTATCTCCTGGCCAAGGCCTATCTGCTCGAGGGCAAGCCGCTCCTGGCCGCAGGAGCTTTCCAGAAGCTCGACTTAGCGGCGCCGCCTCAGTACCTGCGCGAGCCCGTCCGATTCTATCTGGGCGACGCCTTCTTCCTCTCCAGGGACTACGAGGCCGCCATCGACAAGTACACCGTGTTCGCCCGCGAGTACCCTGACTCTCAGGCCAAGGCCGCGGCCCTTTATCGCATTGGCTGCGCTAACTTCGAGAAAGGCGCTTACGATGAGGCGCTGCGCGCCTTTGAATCGGTTCCCGAGGACCGCACGTACAAGCCGCTGGCCAGGTTCATGGTCGCCCAGACCTATCTCGCTTCCGGAAGGCTGAAGGAGGCTCGCGCGGCATTCGGCCGGCTGGCGTCGGAGGAGGGGTTCGGGCAGCGGCCGGCGGCGCTCTACCGCTATGCCTGGGTTCAGCATTCTCTCGGCGACGACGCAGCTGCCGTGAAGGCTTGCCAGAAGCTCCTGCTCCAGTATCCCCGCTCTCCGCTCGCCCCCCAAGCCCAGTTGCTGCTCGGCAATCTCTTCGTGGAGCTGAAGGATTACAAGAACGCGCGGAGCAGCTATGAAGCGGTCCTGGATATCGCCCCCAAGAGCGCGCTTGCCGAGCAGGCGTTGTTCTTGATGCTCAAGTTCGAGTACGACTTGAAGAACTACGGCTTCATCCTCACGAGCCATCACTACCTGCTGGGGCGCTTGTCGCCTGGAGCCACGAAATGGAAGGGTTTCTCCTCTTTGATCCTGGCCGATACCTATCTGCGTGCCGGCCGGATCAAGGAGGCGCGCGCGCTTTACGCGGAACTGGTGAAGGCCTACGCCAACGGCGTGACGCGGATCTACGCCCAAGACGGATTGGCGTGGTGCGACGAGCTGATGGGCCAGTCGAGACGGTCCGGCATCGAGCGACAGCAGCTCAAGGGCATGCTCGAGGCCTCGGCTTCCACGACGACCCTATCCCACCTCAACGACCTGGGTCTGGCGGACAGCTTCTTCGAGCAGAAGGACTATGCCAGCGCCTACGAGCTCTATGCCCGCTTCGCCAAGGAGCATGGCGATCTTCCCGCGGCCGCGACCGCGCTCTCTCGGGCGGGCGACTGCCTCTATCGACAGAAGTATTACAGCGAGGCGGTCGAGACCTGGAAGAAGCTGATCGCGGCCCAGCCCTCCTCCGAGGAGGCGCGAAAAGCGGCGTTCAGGGTCGCGGACACGCTCTTTCGCGCGGGAGACTACGCCGCGGCCGAGGAGGCCTACAACGGCATCCTGGCGGCGTCGCCGGGCGCCGATCAAGCGGCTTTCATCGGTCTGCGGCTGGCTCAAGCCGCCTTCTACCGCAAGGACGACGCGCAGGCGCTCGCCCGAGCGCAAGGCGTCATCGTCCGCTTCCCCGCCGCTCCCGAGGCGGCGGACTCTTTGGACCTCGTCGAGGCGCTCTTCGAGAGAGATCCCAAGCGAGGCGACTTCAAGGGCTTCCTCAGCCGCTTGATCGCGGCCGATCCACGCGGTCCGGCGGCGGCGCAGGCGCAGTTCCGCCTCGCGCGCGGGCTGTTCGAAGCCAAGGATTATCCGGCGGCGGCGGCGGCGTTCGAGCGCTTCAGCGTCGATCACGCTTCGGACGCGCTGCTGCCGAAGGCCGAGTTCCTCCTGGGGGAGTCGCTTTTCTTGACCGAGGACTACGGCAAGGCGGCGGCGGCGTTCCAGCGCTACGGCGCGAGCTTCCCGAACGGCGAGGACGCGCCCTTGGCGTTGTTCCATCTGGGGAGCGCGCGTTACAGCCTCAAGCAGTACGCCGATGTCGTCGATGCTTACGGAAAGCTGATCGAAGGCTACCCCGACTCCGAGTATGCCGACGCCGCCCGTTTCAACTTGGCCTTGTCCTACCAGCAATCGGGCGAATTGGACAAGGCTCAACGCGCCTTCGAGGAGTTCATCCGCCGTTCCCCCCAAGCCGCTCGGAGGCTGGCGGCCCTTTGGAGCCTCGTCGAGGTCCAAAAGGGGCAGGGCGCTTACGACGCGGCTATCTCCACTCTCAGGCGCATCCAAGCGCAGGGCGCGGGCTCGGGCGATGCGGCGCTCGAGGCGGTCTACCGCATAGGCGAGCTGCAGCGGATGACCGGCGACGTCCAGGGCGCGCGCAAGACTTGGGCTGGCCTCTCGCGCATGAAGCCGGCCGCCGACCCTTACCGGCTCCAGGGCCTCGTGCAGCTTGCGAAGTTGTACGAGGGCAGCGGCGAGCGCTCCAAGCTCGTGGCGCTCTACGATGACTTGGCCAGGAACGCGGGAACGCCCGCCGTGGCCGAAGCGGCGCGCGAGAGGGCCCGCCAATTGACGGTCGCCCGGGGCCACGGTGCGCCATAGGAGATCCGCGGTCTTGCTGCTCTGCTTGCTTGCCGGGCCGCTGCGGGCGGCGACGACGCGGCTGCAGGTCGTCGTCAAAGGCCAGGACAAGGACGCTCCGAGCGTCGCCAAGCCCGCCTTGGACCTCCTTATCGATCCTTACGAGACGATACGGCAGTCGATCGAGCCCGACGACTCGCTGCTGTTGGCCGACCCGCCCGCCCTCTCGATCGGCGCGGCCGATCGCCTGCCCTGGCTCAAGAGCCGCCAGGGCGCCAAGCCATGGAACGACGCCTCGGTCATCAAGCTGGAGGACCTTCGGCTGCGGGTCAGGGCCGAATTCAAGAACAAAGTCGAGGGCGGCGGCATCCCGGACGGCAGCGACGCCGCCGGCCTTGCTTGGACCGTAAGCGTCATCGACGAGGATGGGCGGGTGTTCCGCGGCTTTAAGGGCTCGGGCGCGCCTCCAGAGACGGTCTCGTGGGACGGACGCTCGGATAAGGGGCGATGGCTGGCCCCGGGGCACGACTACTCGGCCGTCTACCTGTTCTCGAGCGCGGGCTCGCCGGAGCGGACGTTCGTGGGCGACCCCATTCGCTTCAAGGCGCTGTTGCGCCGGGATGCTCAGGGACTCCTCCTCAGCCTCGATTCCGCGGCGCTGTTCGGCTCCAAACGCGATCAAGTTCAAACCGTCTCCGAGGGCGCGGCTTTCCTCCTTGTCGCCGCCGACCTGATCCGACGCACGGCCTATGGCTCCGCCGTGGAGGTTCGCGTCTATGGTCCCGACGAAGGTTTAGCGCGCAAGCAGGCCGAATCGATCCGGGAGTCCCTCATTCCGGAGCTGTCCCTGCCCGAGCGGATGATCACGGCCGTTGCGTTCGACGGGCCGGGCTCAGAATACCGCGTGGAGCTCCTGATAAAGACATCCTTGCGCTGACGGCCGTCGGAGCGTTCAGCGCTCGCCGAACTCGGCTAGGCGTTACCCCAACGTAACCGCCAAGACTCATACTCCCGACGTATTTGAGGCTATTTTGACGTCAGCCTTCCATCCTGACAAGGATGAAGAGGGCTCTTTTGCTGGCGACGCTGACGTGGCCCAGCCTCTGCGCGGCGCAGACGACCGGCGGCTCCTTCCTCAACGTGACTCCCTCGGCGCGCTCCTACTCCCTCGGCCTGTCGAACGTGGTCTCCTCGTTGGGAGCCCAGGCCATCGGCGCCAACCCGGCCAACCTCGGCCTCATGCGCCGCCGCTTCGAGGCCTTCAGCTCCTACGCCACGCTCATGGACGGCTCCCAGTACCAGCACCTGGCCGCGGCTTTCGCCCCCTCCTCGCTCGCTGGCGTCGACGCCCTTGGCCTTTCGGTGACGCGCCTGCAGACGGGCGGCATCCAGGGCGCGGACGCGCTCGGCAACAAGACCGGCGACTCGCTGGGCGCCTCCGACATGGCCGTGACCTTCACGGGGGCGGTCCGCCCGGCGGCGAACGTCCACGTGGGCGTCTCGGTCAAGGCGATCCAATCGGAGCTGGCCGGCTACAAGTCGAACATGGCGCTTGCGGGCGATCTGGGGGCGACCTACACTCTGGCCATGTTCCGCAACCCCATCTCGATCGGGGCAAGCCTCAACAACGTGGGCCAAGGCATCCGCTTCCTCAATCAGACCGATCCTCTTCCGAGCTCCCTGAGCGCGGGCGTGGCGCTCCCGTTTGGGCCTGCGATGGCGGTGCTCTCGGTCAACCGGGAGATCGCGGGGCGGCGGACGACGGTGGGGACGGGGCTTGAGTTCGGGCTGGGGCCGGTCCTGTTTAGAGCGGGCCTTTTGGCGCAGAACGACGCTGGGAACCTCGCGCTCAAGGACCAGACGGGAGCGGCGAAGATGCTCAACGGCTTGTCGGGCGGGTTGGGCTTGCGGCTGAGCGCGGTGACGTTCGACTACGCGATCAGCCAGCAGGCGGTGGAGTTCGGGCCGACGCAGCGGATCAGCTTCTCGCTGATGTGGGGCGGCGTGCACGAGGCGGCCAGGCGTGTGGCGCGGCCCTGGCGCCGGGACTACGACGAGTCGGACTGGCAGATCCGGTCCATGGGCGGCTACTGATGAAAATGAGGGCGGCGTTCGCCGCGGCCTTCTTGGCGGTCAACATGCGCGTAGCCAATGGCGCTGTCGTCACCGACGCCTCCGCTGTCTTTACCGAGCCCGTTGTTCCCAAGCCCGCGTACTTGACGTCGTTCACGGACCTGACGTTCAACACCACGGTCACCCGCATCGCCGACGACTCGGGTCGCTCTCTGACCACGCTCAACGTCGGCAACGGGACCTGGGGCACCGACAGCCGGCACGAATACAGCCTCATCCAGCCCTGGAACGCGGACGGCAGCTTGATGGTGATCGAGAACAATAGCGCGCCCGGGCACTTGTATCTCGACGGCAGCACCTATCAGGTCAAATACGGCGACCCCAGCAATCTCCCGGTCGGCAACTACGAGTACCGCTGGCACCCGAGCCTGGCGCATAAAAACGAGCTGGTGGTCTTCGGCGGGTCGACGTTGGAGTGGTTCGACCTCGTCAACAACGCCGTCACGCGCTCTTGGACCCTGCCCATCGGCATCACGGCGAGCGGCAAGCAGGAGACGTCCCTGGACGGCCGCTTCATCGCCCTCTTCGATCCCACGGGGACCAAGATGTTCGTCGTGGACATGGACCCGCAAGCGCCTTATTCCCCCTACCCGAGCCAAAGGATAGGGCCCGTCTACGATCTCAGCGCCGACGGCATCTCCTACACCGTGCTCTCCGACGGCTACGTCACCATCTCCCCCTCCGGCAAGTACGTCGTCGTGCATTACGACGGCTACGACACTTACGACCACGCTCGCGTCTTCGACGTGGATCCCAACACGCTGGCGCTCACCCCGCGCGCCCTGCCGGCGAACTCGCCGCGCTGCGTGGGGACAGCGGCGCAAGGCTTCATTTGGGACCTGGGCCATCCGGACGTGGCGGTCAACCCCTACGACAACAACGAGGACGTCCTCGTGGGCCAGGAGGAATGCGGGAGGGTGGGCCAGTCGGTGGCCGGGATCACGAACGTCCCGGGGGCCAGCGGCATCGGCCACGTGATCATGGTTCGCCTGCGCGATGGGGCCGGGACCTCGCTGACGGACCCGGCCAACGAGGGCTGGGCTTGGCACATCTCGACGAGGAACACCAAGCGGCCGGGCTGGGCCTACGTCAGCTACGACCCCAGCCAGCCGAGCACGCGCTTCAACGACGAGACGATCGCTCTCAGCATGGACGGCCGGCAGACCGTCGAGCGCCTCGTCCACCATCACACCAACCCCGGCACGATCTACCGCGCCCAGCCGCATTCGGTGCCCTCTCCGGACGGCTTGCGCATCGCCTTCGCCAGCAACTGGGGCCTCAACTGCGGCTCCTCCTGCGGGGCGGCCTCCGAGACCAAGGACTACGTGGCGGACACGCGTCCCTTGCGAGCGCCGCCCTCCGTCTCCATAACGGCGCCCGCCAATGGCGCGACGGTCTCGGGTAGCGTGACGATCGCCGGGACAGCGGCGGGGGCCGGCGACGTGGCGCTAGCCAAGGTCGAGGTTCAGATCGACAACGGCCCCCTCGCCCTCGCCAGCGGAGCCGCCTCTTGGACCTACAGTCTCGATGCCACCGGCCTGGCCGCCGGCAGCCACGCGGTCACGGCCAAGGCCACCGACATCGCGGGGCACTCGTCCTCCGCTTCGATCAACGTCACCGTCGGCAACCCGCCTGTGATCACGAGCGCGGGCTCGGCCTCCGGGACGGCGGGCAGCGCGTTCTCCTATCAGATCACCGCCACCAACAACCCGACGAGCTTCAACGCCACGGGCCTGCCGGCGGGGCTGTCGGTTAATACGGGCGGCGGTCTGATCTCGGGAACGCCCGGCTCGGCGGGAACGTTCAGCGTCACGATCAACGCGACGAACGGCTCCGGCACGGGGTCGGCGACGTTGACGCTGAGCATCGCGGCGGCGCCGCCGCCGACGGTCTCCGTCGTCAACCCGGCCAACGGGGCCGTGGTCTCGGGAACGATAGCGATCTCGGGCACGGCCAACGGAGGCGTGGCGGTATCGAGCGTGGGCGTCTCGGTGGACGGCGGGGCGTTCGCGGTCGCCACGGGGACCGGCGCTTGGAGCTTCGGCTTGAACACGCTGTCGTTGGCCAACGGCGCGCACACGCTGCAGGCCAAGGCTTGGGACAGCGCGGGCAACGTCTCGACGAGCACGCTCGTCAACGTCACCGTCGGCAATCCGCCCGCGATCACGAGCGCGGGCTCGGCCTCCGGGACGGCGGGCAGCGCGTTCTCCTATCAGATCACGGCCACCAACAGCGCGACGAGCTTCAACGCCACGGGCTTGCCGGCTGGCTTGTCCGTTAACACGGCCAGCGGCCTGATCTCGGGCACGCCGAGCGCGACCGGCGGCTTCAGCGTGACTCTCAGCGCCAGCAACTCGGCCGGCGCCGGCACGGCAACGCTCGCTTTGACGATCAGCGGCGGTCCCACATCGTTTGGGCTCAACGGCCATCCCTTTGGGACGGGCGTCTATCCTCCCTCGGCTTACCCGCAGATATTCCAAGTGATGAGGGCCAACGGTCTCAAGCGCATGCGGGTGTCGGTGGGCTTGGCCTATGACACCGATCCCTTTATCGCCGGCTCTTTGCGCGCTCTCGTGGACGCGGCCAAGACCTACGGCGTCCAGATCGAGCCCGTCTTGCAGGTTCCCTTTACGTGGGGCGATCGCACCGATCACGGCGCTTATCCCGCCGGCGACGCCGCTGCGCTTTATCAGCAGGGGTACAACCGCGTCCTCAACTTCGTCCAGCAGTTCACGGACATCCCCGACTGGGAGCTCGAGAACGAGGTCAACCTGCTTGTCACCGACTCCGGTGGGACGCCGCTGTTCGGCAAAGGCATGACGGCCGCCGAATTCAACGTTCCTTTGATGCAGGACTGGGCCAGCGTGCTCAGGGGCATGTCGGACGGAATCGATCGGATCAACGCCACCAAGGGCACGCGCCTGCGCCGCATCGTCGGCACCACTTCATCGATGTTCGGCTATATCGACTTCATGGTCGGCCAGGGGGTCAAGGTCGACGTCCTGGGCTACCACTACTACGAGCACGCGGGCGTCGATCCCACGGCGTACTGGCTCGCCAACGGCTCGACTTTCGATCTGTTCGCCAAGCTGGGAAGCTACAATCGGCCGGTGGACGTCAACGAGGTCAACTGCGCCGAGATCTACGACACGGCGTTCGTGAACGCCTCGACATCCACTTCGATGGGCATCTGCAACGGCAATCTATCGACCATCCTGAGGACGTTCAGCACCCAGACTAAAGCCGACGTCGAGTGGCTCCTGGTCTACGAGATGCTCGACGAGCCATCGAAGGCGGCCCCCGAGTCCCGATTCGGCGTGATGTTCGATCTCGATACCCCTAAGCCTTTGCTCGCCGCTCTTGCCTCCTACGCTCCACCGAGCCCGCTGGCGGTCTTCGTTTCGAGCCCGGCCGGCGGGGCCGTGCTCTCGGGATCCGTCACGATTTCGGGCACGGTGGCGGGCAACGTGACGATCTCGAGCGTGGGCGTCTCGGTGGACGGCGCGGCCTATACTCCCGTCTCAGGGACCTCGAATTGGGCGTCGACTCTCGACACCCGCTCTCTCGCGAACGGGCCGCATACGATCCAGGCGCAAGCTTGGCATAGTTCGAGCAACGCCTCGACCTCCTCGGTCATCAGCGTCACGGTGAACAACCCCCCGCCCGCCATCACGAGCGCGGGCTCGGCCTCCGGCACGATAGGCAGCGCGTTCTCCTATCAGATCACGGCCACCAACAGCCCGACGAGCTTCAACGCCACGGGCCTGCCGGCGGGGCTGTCGGTCAATACGAGCGGCGGTCTGATCTCGGGAACGCCCGGCTCGGCGGGAACGTTCAGCGTCACGATCAGCGCGACGAACGGCTCCGGCACGGGGTCGGCGACGTTGACCCTGAGCATCGCGGCGCCGCCGCCGACGGTCTCTGTCGTCAACCCGGCCAACGGGGCGGTGGTCTCGGGAACGATAGCGATCTCGGGCACGGCCTCGGACGCCGGCGGCCTATCGAGCGTGGCCGTCTCCGTCGACAGCGGCGCCTACAGCCTCGCTGTCGGAACGACGTCTTGGATCTACTTCCTCGATACCGCTCTGCTGGCTAACGGTTCCCATCAGCTTAACGCGAGGGC
This sequence comes from uncultured Elusimicrobia bacterium, assembly GCA_964653765.1. GTDB lineage: Bacteria > Elusimicrobiota > Elusimicrobia > UBA1565 > UBA9628 > JAGWUP01. Next base: position 17,574 of record CAZZGQ010000031.1, read on the forward strand.
GACCTCGCTTTCAGGCGTGTCGTCGGTTTCCAGCGTCACCGTCTCCATCGGAAACTCGGGCCTGCCCGCTCCATCACGGCAAGTGAATTATTACAGCGTCAACGACGGCAGCCGCTTCTCCCGCTCGCTGGCGCCCATGAGCGCGGTCTCGGCTGGAGGGACTGTATCGCAAACGGTCAACTCCGATGGCTCGATCACCGCCGCGATCGCCGGCGTCTCCGGCTACGCGGACTCCGGCTTTTATCTTCGCGTGGGAAAGCTGGGCGATCTGTCGAAGGTCAGGATCAGGTCCTCCACGGGCGTCTTTTCCCTCAACCTATGGCTTGACCGCGACGATGACAGCGAGTTTTTCACTTGGAGCGGCGACACCATGGCCGGCTTGGGCCAGGACGCCTATCTCCTTGGGCCCTCAGCGCAGAACGGCCTGCTGACCGTCGACGACGCGACGCTCTTTACCTCTCTTCGTCCCGGAGGCGGCAATTTCACGCTGGCGCAGCTCAAGGCCGGGGCGGCGCCGAGCGTCAGCACCGCCACCAAGGCGGCGATCTGGGTTGGCGTGGCGGCGACCGCGGTCAACGTCAGCGCGACGGTCGACTGCTTGTCCGTCAACGGCTCCTCTGACGCTTGCGGCCTCCCGCCTCCGGCGGGTCTCCCGGGCGCCGCGCCGGTGATCACAAGCGCGGTCTCGGCCTCGGGCACGGTGGGCAGCGCGTTCTCCTATCAGATCTCGGCCAGCAACAGCCCGACGAGCTATAACGCCACGGGCTTGCCCGCGGGCCTTTCCGTTAATACGGTCAACGGCCTCCTGTCGGGCACGCCGAGCGTGGCCGGCAGCTTCGGCGTGGGCGTGAGCGCGACGAACTCCGCCGGCACTGGCTCGGCCGCGTTGACTCTGACCATCAGCAGCGCGCCGAGCTCCACGCCGCCGAGCGTCACTCTGACGAGCCCGGCCGACGGCGCCACGGTGTCGGCCACCGTCTCCATCGACGCCGACGTCTCCACGAGCGTCGTCTCGGTCGCGTTCTTCGTCGACGGCAGCAGCCAAGGCGTGGTCGCGGCGGCGCCCTATTCCTTCTCGTGGGACAGCACGCAGGTCCCCGACGGCAGCCACGTTCTCACGGCGGTCGCATCCGACGCCGCCGGCAACGGCGCCACCTCGGCCGCCGTCACCGTCAACGTCTCGAACACGGCCGGGACGCTCAGCGTCGTCGGCGACCCCTCGGCTAGCGGCGTCGTCCCGAGCGCCGTGGGCCAGTCCTATGACTTGGCGCACTTGATGGGTCAAGTGTTGATAGCGCTCAAGGTCAGTGCCCCCAACTTCCCGCGCAAGCTCGCGTCGCTCCAGCTGCAATTGCCGGCGCCTTCGGGCGTCAAAGGCGTCGCTCTCCAGCAGAGCCCGGGCGACCCATGGCTCTACTCGGCGCGAGTCGCGGGATCGCTCTTTTCGGCGCAGGACTTCACGGCATTGGCGACGAGCAGTTTCTCCATCACGATCGGCACCCGGACGTTCACGATCAGGGGCCAGCCCGGCCGCATCGAGCCGTCTCTGGGCGGCGTGGTCGTGGAGAGCATGGGCGGCGGAGCCTCCGTCATCGTTCCCGCGGACGGCGTCACGCATAGCGCCCAGATCACGATCAATGCTTTGCCTCCGGATGTAAACGGCAGGCGCGCGACCGCCATGACTCGCCAGAACTTGCGGTCGTTGGGCGCGGGCCGCGATATCGTGATGGTGAGCTCCGGCGTGCTCAAAGGGGCCACGCTGACTCTGCCTATCGACCCGAGCCTGTTGCCCAAGGGCGTCACGATGGCGCAAGCCCGCATCGCCTACTTCAACGCGACCGGCGCCTGGGAGATTCAGCAGAACGTCCGCGTCGTCGGCAATGCCTTGCAGACCGACGTCTCCCACTTCTCGCCCTACCAACCAGTCGTGCTCATGCCGAGCTCCGTCGCGGGGCTGCGCGACAGCTACGCCTATCCCAACCCGGCGGTGGGCGGCCAGGAGCCGACGATCAGAGCCTCGTTGGGTCTAGTCGACAGCGTGGAGATCACGATCTTCGACGTCGCCGGCAAGCAGATCTTCAGCGACTCGATGAGCGGAGCGGCTGCTGGCGTCACCTCGGCCGGCGACTACTACTACGACTATGCCTGGACAGGCCACAAAGCCAGCGGCGTCTACTACGCCGTGATCCACGGCAAGAAGAGCGACGGCACGATCGTGCGGGCCAGGACGAAGTTCATCGTCGTGCGCTAGAAGTCGCTCGGGAAGGCGCGGGCCTTGCTGGCCTAGGCGCCGAACTCGGCGTAGGAGTTGACGGTCTCCCAGAGGCGGACGTTGACGACGGGCAGGCCGCGCTCCTTGGCGTGGCCGTAGATCAGGCGGGCGATGTTCTCCGCCGTCGGGTTGCCGTCCATGACGACGACGGGCTCGCCTAGATCCCGCAGGATCCCGACCAGCGGGTCCTTCTTGTTGAGCAGCATCTTGTGGTCGAGCTCGGAATCTACCCATTTCTGCACGGTCTGCTTGATGTCCTCGAAGTCCATGACCATGCCGCGCTTGTCGAGCTTGGAGCCTTCCATCGTGATCTCGATCTTGCCATTGTGGCCGTGCGGATGCCGGCACTTGCCCTCGTAGTCCATCAGGCGGTGGCCGTAGCAAAAGTGGATGAGGCGGGTGACGCTGAACATG
>CAZZGQ010000032.1:0-10720 GCA_964653765.1 uncultured Elusimicrobia bacterium
CGTGGACTTCCGCGGCGGCTCCAAGCGCGAGAAGAAGCCCACCGTCACCGGCGAGACCGAGGCCATGACGGGGGCGACGACGCAGGGCCCGTTCGTCAAGCGGCCCTCCGTGTTCTCCCAGGCCGCGACCGAGACGGCCGCCGCTCCCGCGGCCCCGGCGATGACCGAGGCCGTCGCTGTCGTCGACGCTCCGGCCGCCTCGGCCGTCGAAGCGGCCGCGCCCGAGCCGGTCGTCGAGACGCCCGCCGAGATCGTCATTGAGGCGGCGACGCCGCCAGTGCCGGTCGCCGAGGCGCCCGTCGTCGAGACGCCGGTCGAGACGACCGAGACCGCCGAGACGGTGGGCATGGTCGGCACGGCCGAGGCCGAGAGCAGCGAGACGCCGGCGCCGGAGACTCCTTCCGAGCCGGGCGACGACTCGGTTTCCGCCTAGCGGACCGAAAGGACGAATATAGACTGGTCGCGCGATCAGTCTATATTCATTTTCGGGCGCAAAACTGGTCGCGCGACCAGTTTCACTCGTCGGCTGCCGATGCCCGGCAGGTCTATTGGCCGGGCCTGCGTCCCCCAAAGGCCCAGGCGCCGGCCCGGCGCGCCGTCTATCCTGGGCTCATGCGACTCCTGCTTGCCGCCGCTGTCCTCGCGCTGGCTTGTCTGCCCGCGCACGCCGCTTCCGTGGAGGTGGAGGGCCCCGGCGCTCCGATGGCCGGCGCGCCCGGTCCCGCGGCCGGCGTCCAGGCTCTGACGCCCGGCGCGTTCACCACCGCTCTCGGCGCGCAGCTGTCCGGGTTCGAAGGGCAGACGCCCGAGCAGGTCATGGTGGAGTCGTACGATACGTTCACCTCTCCCAAGGCGGAGGCGGCCGAGCGCGCCGCCGCGGGGGCGCTGCTGCGCGCCCTGGGCGACCCCGAGATTTATGGGCGAGAGCTGAGAGGGCATCTCGGCCGCCTCGACGGCGAGCCCGGCACCGCCGCCCGGCGGGCGGCGGAGGCGCTCTCGTCGTTGGCGCTGCCCAGCGCTCGCGCCCGAAAGGCCGCGCGCGAGATGGCCAAGGAGCTCGGCGTGCCGGCGAGCGTGGCCGCTCTTTACGAGGCCCTGCCGGCGCCCAAGGCCAAGGTCTCGCCCGAGGGTGAGGAGGCGGCTCCGTACGACGAGGCGATCGACGCCTCGGGAGCGCTGCGCCCGGCCTTTGCCGCCTACGCGAAGCGCACCGGCCTCGATCCGTTCCAGCCTTCGGCCGAGATGATCAAGCTGGCCACGGACCACCCGCTGGACGATAAGATCAAGATCTGGCCCACGCCGCTGGTGCTGGCTCAAGAAGAGTACGAGACCCGGGTGCGCGCGGGAACGGCCCAGCGGCTGAAGGCGTTGATGGCGTTCTTCGAGGACGCCGTCCTCGGCTCCGGCCGCATCTACGACCTCCATCGCGAGCGCCAGCGCGCCCAGGTCCCCCGTGAGCTCACCTACCAAACGGTCGAGGAGATCTTCCGGGACCAGGGTTGGAACCTCCACCGCCTCGCCGCCATGTGGGACGGCAAGTCGGCCAAGGACATGAACCTCTTCTACGGCCCGGATCTGGTGCGCAATCCCGAGGGAGACTGGGTCGCGCTGGAGGACAACCTGACCGACGGCGTGCACATCGGCGGGACCGGCGACCTGCACGCCGTCCACAAGGCCTTCCACGCGGCGGCCGGCACCTCGGCCGCCGACCATCCGAGCGCCGACTTCTTCGAGACCGCCGTGAAGCGCTTCCTGGCCAAGGCGGGCCTGCGCCCGGGCGAGCCCGGCGCCGTCGCTTTCATCCATCGTCCCGACCAGCTGGAGCATGCCAGCAGCCTCGACCGCCTCAAGCACGACATGGAGACGCTGCGCAAGATCAAGATCCTGCGGCGCCTGGGCGTGGAGATCGTCGATCCGGATCGCCTCAGCATCGGAGCCTTCAGGGAGATCGTGGACGGCAAGTACCGCGCCATCCTCAACATCGACAACCCCGCGAGCTGGGGCTCCAAGGCCCAGCTGTTCGACAAGGTGTTCAAGAAGGGGACCTCGGCGCTGCTGGCGAGCCCGGGCGTCTCGGTCCTGTCGAGCAAGGCCCTGCTGCCTTTCGTCGACTCCTTCATCCGCTTCTATCTGCGCGAGGAGCCCCTCATCAAGACGCAGTCGACCGTCCTCTTCCCGCTCAACGGGACGATGGCGGCGACGATCGAGAAGCTCCAGTGGTCCGACATCCAGGACTGGGTCCTCAAGAGCGCGGCCGGCTTGCAGGGCCGCGACGTCCATCTGTTCAAGAGATTGGAGCGGGAGCAGAAGCGCGAAATCTTGGGCACCCTGGCGGATCGAGCCTATCAAGCCGATCTGACCGGGGCTCCGGCGCCTCTCTACGTCGTGCAGAAGCACGTCGAGGCTTCCACGATCCCCGCCGCCCAGTCTCCGTCGTGGATCAGGTATTACGTCGACCTGCGGCCGCTTACGCACGCGCTGGGCATCGACGACCTCTTCGTCAGCCCCGTCCCCTGGGGCCGGACCGTGACCACGGCGGGCACCGGCCACAACAACGTCAGCCAGGCCGCCTACGAGCTGCCGGTCCTTATCGAGAAGTCGCCGGCGCGCTGATCAAGGCGCCGAGGGTCGCGCGCTGATCTTTGGTCTTAGGCGGATGTTAAATGTTAAGGCTGCCCGCAGTTAACATTCGCGCCTTGACCGGTGACGCCGGGCCCGCTACTATTGCGCGATGCTTTACGGCGTTTTCTCGGACGTCCACTCCAATCTCGAGGCTCTCGAGACGGTGCTCGCCTTTTTTGAAGACATGGAGGTGGGCGGCACCATTTGCTGCGGGGACCTCGTGGGCTACGGGCCGCAGCCCAACGAGGTGCTCGAGCGCATCCAGGGGCTCAAGAACGCGCACGTGATCTGCGGCAACCACGATCTCGCCGTGATCGAGCGCATGGACGTGGAGTGGTTCAATCCGTACGCGCGAGCGGCGGCTTTGTGGACGCGGGAGCGGCTGTCGGAGGACTCGCGGCGCTATCTCGAGACCCTGCGCGCCCGCTTGGACGCCGATGAATTCACGATCGCCCACGGCACGCCGCGCCGTCCGCCGGACGAGTACATGCTCAGCCCCGTCCAGTTCAGCGACAACTTCGAGCACGTCAAGCGCTGGCCGCTGTTCGTGGGCCACACGCACATGCCGCTGTGGTTTCGCGCCGACGAATCGGCCAAGCACGGCGCCGAGGTCACCTTCTTGGAGCACAACCAGCTGGTCGAGCTGCCCAAGGAGGGGGAGGCGAAGGTGGCCTTCAACCCCGGCTCGGTCGGGCAGCCGCGCGATCACGACAACCGCGCTTCCTGCGCGCTCTACGACAGCGCGGCCCGGACTTTCCGCGTCGCCCGCTTGGAATACGACGTGGAAGCCACGCAGGCCAAGATCCGCGACGCCTCCCTGCCCGAGTTCCTCGCCTTGCGGCTCGCTTTCGGCCAGTAGAATCTCGGTCGGCACCCCCCTGAAAAATAAGGGCTCGCGGATCCGTTTTTTTGCTTGCAGCCTCCGCATGCCTTTACTTAAATCCCCGCACGATCCGCAAAAGAGCCAGACCCAACAAAATGAAAAACTTAATGCCTGACACTTCTGGGGAGGTAGTCATGAGAGCGAAGCGGAATGGGTGGCGGCTGGCGGCGGCGCTGGCGTGCATCGCGAGCGCGGCCGTGGCGGCGAGGGCGCAGGGCGGCGAAGCCCTGAGCGCCGGCGCCGGACAGATCTTCTGGGAGACGACGGTCCTCACGGCTCCCCGGTTCGAGCGCGCTCCCGGCGTCCTCCGGGCGACGTTCCCGACGCCGGACGTGGGCCAGATGGTGAAGGATCACCTCGTCGAGGTGCGCCTCGTCAACGTGGGCGCGACGCGCGTGGCGGCCGGTCCGGCGCAGACCATCAACATCGGACCCCTGCTGAACCGGCACTTCAAGACGGACCTGAACTTCACCTTGGGCGGAGCCAGCCTCTGGGTGAGCGGCACGTTCGACCGGGCGCAGAAAGCCTACGTCTCGATCCTGGTGGACGGCCAGGCGGCGCGCATGTTCAACGTGGAGGACTTGGTCAAGAAGCCCGAGATCCTCGACATCGGCAGCGGCAAGTACCAGCTCAAGGTGGCGCCCGACCTGTCGGACCTGCTCGACAGCGAGATCGCCCTGATCAACACGACCAACAGGAAGGACGCCCAGCGCGTCACCCTCCGGGACATGCTGACCTCCGTGGCCGCGGCCGGCGAGAGCGCCACGATCGGCGGCGACGCCTACAAGGTGTTCTACTACGACGACGTCAAGAACGGGGCGCTGGATCCCTCCAGCCGCTCGTTCGCCTTCATCAAGGTGGACAAGCAGGGCCAGTTCCACGTCTTCCTGGTGCCGGCGGAGCTCGTCCCGACCGACAAGATCGCCATCTTCCAGATGCATGAGGGCAAGTCGGTGGGCCTCCAGCTCAACGGCGGCTCGCTGCTGCTGTATCAGCAGCCGTAGAGGCAAGCCGAGATGAAAAGAGAAGGGCGGCCTTCGGGCCGCCCTTCTCTTTTCGTTCCCAGTGCCAGGCATGAAAAGATGAAAAAGCCAAAAGTCTCCGGCCTCGTGGGCCCTTTGCCCGAGGAGCTTCGGGCCCTCCGGCCCATGCTCCGGCCGGCCGCAGGTGTTACGATGGCGGCGATGACCAAGAAGCAGACCACGCGCAAGCACGGCTACGCCGCGCGGGCTCGCGAGATCGGCAAGCTGCTGACTCTCGAAGCCCCGGCTCGCGTGCACGAGGCGATCCAGGCCAAGCCGCGCCTGCGCACGCTCGTCACGTTCGAGCAGACCTGCCAGTCCTACCTCTGGATCACCGATAGGGGCCGCTCCCGCCTGATCAAGCACTGACCGAGGCGAGATGACCCTCGGTCAGCGATCGCGCGCCGCGGCGGCTGTCCTCGTCGCGGCGCTTTCGTTTTCGGTCCGCTCGGCATCGGCGCAGAGCATGCAGGCCGATTTCCAGTCCATCACGGACTGGCTGAGCGGCCAGGTCTCGCAAGGAATCGGCTTCAACGCCGGCGAGACCTTCGATCCGCCGCGCGAGATCACCGACCGGCGCCTGGAGCCCGACATCAGCATCGGCGGCGGCGGCATGCCGCTGAACAAGGCCACGTTCCCGATCATGCAGACCAAGCAGATCCAGGACGTGAATCCCCAGGCGATCTTCCCGTCCCAAGTCCTGTTCCCCAATTTCACGATGCACCTGCGCGCCGGTCTTCCCGGCCGCGCCGACTTCGCCCTCCGCTTCGCCGACATGACCTCGCCGCCCGGCTACAAGCTCTCTTCCAACACCACCGCCAAGGCGCAGTCCAACTCGATCGGCGCCACGGTGCGCAAACATCTCTTCGGCGGCGATTGGCCACTGCTGACGGTGGGCGCCACCTTCAACCACGTCTACGGCCGCTTCCTGTTCGACCAGAAGACGGTCGCCGACCTCAGCGGCTTCGGCTCGGCGGACACCGACATCTCGGGCGGCCTGTACTGGAACGTCTCCAGCTACGGCCTCAACGCCGTGCTGAGCCAGACGTTCGGGCTTTGGACGCCGTTCGGCGGCTTCGGCGTGAACACCGTGACGGGCTCGGTGCGCGCCCACTTACAGGCCGTGCCGGATACCAACCTCGTCGCGCCCATCGTCTCGGATTCCAGCTCTCGCCCGGAGAAGCGCAACGGCCGCGCCATCCTCGGGCTGCAGCTCAACCACTCGTGGATCAACTTTTTCAGCAGCGGCGAGATCAAGGTGGGGGGCGCCGACGGGGGCAAGGCCTGGATCATCCAGTCGGGCATGTCGCTGCCTTTCCGCATCGGCTCCGGCGGCGGCGCCTACGCCAAGCGCGAGCAGGAGCGCGAGGACGCCCTGGCCCGGCTGCGCCGGCGCCGCGCCGAGGACCGCGCCGAGGCGCGCGCGGAGCAAGAAGCCTCCGTCGCCCCCGCCGACCGCTTCGGCGGCTGGGTGCCGCGTCCCGAGCGCCCCTCGCGCTCCGAGATCCTGACCAAGCCCGTCGGCGAGCAAGTGGACGGCACGCCGACCATGATCTTCATCCAGTAGTTAGTAAACGCCCCTAGGCCGATCGGCTTCCTTAAAGCGGGACCTTTGCCGCGCCGCGCCAGGGCCCTTCCTCCCGCATGGCGGCGAGGGCCGCATGATAGGATGGCGGTCTCGTGAAGCGCTCCCTCGGCTTGGCGTTGTGCCTGTCGCTCGCCCTCCAATCGGCGACGCCCGCCTTCGCCGCCGTCGCCGAGATCGCGGCCAAGCCGGCCGGCGCTCCGGCGCCCGTCGCGCCGCTGACGGCTCTTCCCGAGCCGCCGGCGGCGGCGCCGATGACAGCGCTGCCGACGTCCGAGGGTCTCGCAGCTCCCGAGGTTCAGTCGGCTGCCGAGCCCGCCGCTCGAAACTGGTCGCGCGACCAGTTTCAAGAAGCGAAGGGCGTCACAGCTTCCGCGGAATTGAGCGCGCTGCCCGTCCGCGCCCTTTCCGGCGCGGGGGCCGGCGATGACTCTCGCGGCATCGCCGCTCAGGGCTTCGATACCGGGATGCTCCCCGCCGGCGTCGCGCCCCAGGAGATCGTCCTCGCGCCGCAAGTCGCGGGAGCTTCGTCTTCCGGACTGAGCCCGGCCGCGCCGCGCGGTCCGCCCGCGTCGCGCTTGACCGCGGTCCCGGCAGGCGCCGAGCGGCGCACGTCCTACGCATGGCTGGCGCCGGGCATGATCGCCGTCGTCGTGGGCGGCATCCTGTCCGCGGCGGCGGTGGCGCTGCCGTTCGTCTCGCCGCAGTCCATCGCCGCAGGCCAGGGGTGGCTGCCGGCGGCGCTGGCGGCCGGCTTCTGGACGGCGCTGGGCGCGGCGGGCTTCGCCGCCGCGGCGACGGCGGCGGATACGACCGTGTTCGTCTACGCCATGCTGCGGGGGCGCGGCCGGACGGCGGACGATCTGGCGCGCTTCGTCCGCGCCGAAGCCGCGGCGGGCCGGCTCGATCCGAGCATGATCCCGGTGATCCGGGCCTACGAGCCCGAGACGAAGGACCGCTGGCGCGGCACCTACGGCTTCGCGGCGGGCGGCTTCGTCTACCTGCGTCCCGAGCTCGTGGCGCTGCCGCGGCTGCTGCGCCTGGTGCTCGTGCACGAGTTCAAGCACATCGAGCGCGTCAAAGGCCGTGGCCCGCCGCCGCGCGGCTTGTGGCGCTCGGCCGCGGCTCGCCTGGCCTCCGAGACGGCTTCTTATTGGGGGGAAGCCGTCAAGGCCGCGCAAGGCTTGGGCTCGGCCGCCGAGCTGCGGCTGCCCAAGCTCGAGCGCGTCCTGCGCCAGACGCAGCTGTCCATGCAGCTCGACCGGCCGTACGAGGTCCTGGTCGTCAATTCGTCCTCGAAGGACCTCGAGGACGCCCAGATCTACCAGAAGCTGTCGGGCGGGCGGGCGAAGGTGGAAACGCTCTCCTCGCCGCAGCCGCAGGCGGCGCTCCTCGCCCGCGCCGGGCGCTACCGGGCCGTCGTGCTCGACCAATCCGCCGGCCTGCTGCCGCAGGCGGGCAGCGCCGACGCCGACAAGCTCACGCTGACGCTGCGGCAGCTCGAGTCGCTGCACGTGCTCGCCACGCGCGGCGTGCGCGTGGACGAGAGCGGCTTCCCGCCGCAGAGCTCGGACCTGCGCCAGTACCGCGACCTGGCCGAGAAGCTGGAGAAGGCGGGCGGCGTCTCGGCCAAGGCGGCCGCCCCGGTGCAGGAGGAGGTCCGGAGGTTCTGGCGCCAGGTGGCCGGCCGCTTGGACGGCGTGCCGGCGCGCGCCGTGCTGGAGGGCCTCTACGGCAGCCTGCGCAACAAGGGCTTGGCCTTCCTCACGTTCCGCCCGGAGGATCACGGGGCGGCGACGTGGGAAAAGCTGCTGCGGTACTGGCAGGCGGCCGACGGCGGCCAGTTCCGCGCCTCGCGCGTCGATCTCGAGGACGGCGGCCACGTCCTCGCCATGCGCAAGGTCGAGGACCGCAAGCCCCTGTGGCTGACGCCGCTGCCCGGCGCTTCGATCCCCACGTCGATCCCCGACGCCACGGCCACGCCTGAGACGCGGGCGGCGGCGCGAGAAGCTCTGATCAAGGCCGGCTTCGAATCGGAGCTGGCCGAGTTCGACAAGCTCGGCGTCGAGATCGAGCACGTCTTCGGCGCCGACGTCGGACGGCAGCTCATCGCCATCAGCGTCTCGCGGGCCGGCGAGGCGGCGCTGCGCGGCATGGCCTCGGCCTCCGGCGCCCAGAAGGTCGAGGCTCCGCCGGCGGGCTATGAGCCGCACCTCATGGACTCGCCGCGCCTCATCCACGCGCCAGGAGCCTGGAAGCTGGGCTTCACCGGCGACGAGGGCGTCGCCACGCTCGACACCGGCGCCGACGAGACGCACGAGGATTTCGGCGGCGGCGTCGAGGTCGTCGACCTCACCCGCGAGGGCAAGGAGGAGTGGAACGGCCACGGCACGGTCGTGGCCTCCATCCTGAAGTCCGTCAGCAAGGCTTTTCCGGGCATCGCCCCGGCCGCCACGGTGCTCGCCGTGAAGGTGTTCGGCCGGGATATGATGGCCTCGGACGCGCCGATCATGGCGGGCGGCACCATGGCGCTGCAGCGCGGCCTCTCCATCATCAACGCCAGCCTGGGCATGCGCGGCGACTCCTCGAGCAAGCTCGCCCAGTTCTTCTCCGATCTCAGCGAGCGGCCCAACGCCAAGGGCGAGCACATCCTCTTCGTGGGCAGCGCCGGCAACTCGGGGCCGGGGGACCGCACGCTGAGCTCGCCGGGCGTCTCACGCCGCGGCCTCACCGTGGCCGCCGCCGCCAAGAGCCTCGACGACCGCAAGCCGGAGATCGCCTTTTACAGCTCGGTCGGGCCCGATACCGATCCCACGGCCGCCGTGGGCCGGCTGCTGCTGAAGCCGGACATCACCTGCGTCGGCGGCGACGTCACGACCAAGCGCGACGACCCCAACATCTATCCCTTCGGCGTCTTCGCCGCCAAGTCCAAGGACATGCCCCCGTCGCCCTCGGACATGAGCGACCGCCGGCATACGGCCATGTCGGGCACCTCGATGGCGGCGCCCATGTGCGCGGCCGCCGCGGCCGACGTGCGCACGGCTCTGCGCCGGACGGGCGCGTTGCAGGCGCTCAAGCCGGAGGACTTGCCGTGGGCCCTCAAGGCCATCCTGATGACGAGCGCCGACGACCTGGGCGTGCCGGCCTGGTTCCAGGGCGCGGGCTTGGCCAACGTCGAGGCCGCCGTCGACCTCGTGCGCCAGGAAGCGGGCGGCGGCGTGCGAGCCCGCCTAGCGCTTCTTCCCGGCCTTTCCTGGATGGCGGGCAAACCTAAGATCGGCGCGTTCGGCTGGGTCCACCGCTACAAGGACGTCGTGGAGCTCGAGGACCAGATTTATCGCGCCGCCGACATGGCCCGCAGCGAGGCGCAGCAGCGCCTGGGCCACGGCCTGGCCGACGACGCCGAGACCCCTCCCGAGGCGCGGGCCGCCGTCGGCGACGCCGCCGCCGCCGAGGCGCGCAAGGTGTTCGCCGCGAGGACGGCCGAGGCCCTGCCGGCGCTGCGGCAGGCGCTCAAGAACGAGTCCTGGCTCGTGCGCCGCCAGGCGGCGATGACGCTGCTCAACCTCAAGTCCACGGACGCGGCCCTGGACCTGGCCGAGGCCGGGCTCAACGACGTGGACGCGCGCGTGCGCCAGATGGCGCTGCTCGCCCTCGCGGAGACGCCGACGCACGCCGCCGACGTGCTGCTGCAGAAGGCGGCTCAGGACCGCCGCGCCGACGTCTCGCTCTACTCGGCGTACGCCCTGGCCAAGCGCGGCGATACCTCGGCCGTGGCGCGCCTGGCCCGCCAGCTCGGCTCCAAGGACAAGGACGTCCGCTTCACGGCGGTCTGGCTGCTGGGGCAGCTGGGCAAGCGCGCCACGAGCTCGGAGGCCGAGGCGCTCTCCGGCCAGCTGGCCTTCGCGGGAGAGCGCGGCAACATCCGCCACCTCGCCGCCGCCGCCCTGGCCAACGTCGCCAAGGCCGCTCCGGACGCGCTGACGCCCAAGGTCGTGACCGATCTCCTGGGCGCGGCGGGTCTCGACAACCTGGCGTTGACGCGCACGATCGAGAAGGTCTTCCCTATCGCGGCGGCGGACAAGGCCTTCGTGGAGCGGCTGAAGAAGGAGCCTCTGCGCTCGCTCATCGTCGATTTCCTTAATAAGAACAAGGCGGCGGCCACCAAGACCGGCGCCCTGACCGACCTCGTCGTCCGCTTGGCGAAGATCCTGGACATCCCGCTCGACGAGCCCACGCCGCAGCCCGATCCCAACGGCGTCGGCGTCGGCGGCGTCGATCCGCTGCTCGGGCCGCTCGACCTGCTCGTGGAGCTGCCGTCGCAGGCCGCCCCGAAGGCGTACTGGGACGAGGGCCGCGGCGGCGACGGCGGCGAGGCCGCCACGGCCGCCGGCCTGGACTCGGCCCGGCTGGGCCGGCTCGAGGCCCGCGTGCGCGCGGCGCTGCCGCTCTCGCGGGCGCTCTGGATCAGCGTGCCGGAGCACAAGCTCTACGCCTTCACGGTGGAGATGGAGCGGCTGGGCCTGCCGGTCCGGCTGCCCGTGCCGCGGTATTCGGCGGCGCGGCGCGGGCCCAAGCTCGACGACGGGCCCGGCCTGACGCTGGACC
>CAZZGQ010000032.1:10820-18471 GCA_964653765.1 uncultured Elusimicrobia bacterium
TCGGCGGCGCGGCGCGGGCCCAAGCTCGACGACGGGCCCGGCCTGACGCTGGACCTGACGCGGACCGGCCCGCTGGAGATCCCGGCCGGGGCCGATCTGTCGGTGGCGCGGCTGCGCGCGGGCGCCGGGGTGTCGGAGGCGCGCGTCGCCGCCGCTCTCGAGGCCGTGGCCGCCGCGGCGCGGCCGCTCGAGCGGCCCACCGTCGTCTCCCTCGACGCCGTCCCGGCGGCCTCCGCCGACCAGGGCGGCTCGCTCGTGTCCGCTTTGGCCTCGCGGCTCGTCCTCGAGAACGTCGGCGTCGTCGCTCCGGCGGGCAACGAAGGCCCGCGCCCGGGCACGGTCGCGGCGCCCGCGTCGAGCCTGGCCGCCGTCGTCGGCGCGGCGGCCCGAGCCTCCGGCTTGCAGCCTTACTCCGGCCGCGGCGTGAGCGGCGAGGCGCCGATCGCCTGGACCGATCTGGTGGACGAGACGGGAGACGCCGCCGGGGCGCAGGGCACGGGCGAGGCCGCGGAGCGCTCCGCCGCGAAGCTGGCCGCGCTGGGCCGCCAGATCGCCGACGCCTTCGGCAAGGCCGGGTTGCCCGACGGCTGGTTCCTGCTGGCGCGCTCGGCGGTGGAGAAGACGCTGGCGCCGATGAGGGCTCAAGGTCCGCACGAGGTGGGCGGCGGCCTCTTCGGCGATAGCGCTCCCGCGCGGCGCGCCCTGGAGCTCATCCTGCGCCGGCGCGACGTGGCCGCCGCCGACGCCATGGCCCGCATCGCGGCGGCGCGCCAGCGGCATGCCGCGCTCTTGGTCCCGGCGTCCTCCAAGGGCGGGCCCGTCCACCAGGTCGCCGCCGCCGCGCTGCAGCAGCTCTTCCACGGCCCGACGATCGACGCCGCCTCGCGCTGGATCGAGAGCATCGAGAGCGGCGCCTCGCTGGCGGGCTCGGTCTTCGCGGGCGGGCCCGCCAAGGCGCAGGCCGCCAACGCCTGGTGGACCGATCCCGCGCGCACGCATCTGGCGGAGACCGTCCCGGTCTACGCGCTGCGCCGCGAGAAGGACGACCCGGGCATCGGCAAGTGGACCGATCTCGGCCGCTATTATCGCCAGACCCTGGCCAAGGCCGGAGTCGGCGTGGCGCTGCTCTTGCCGCACTTCGCCACCGCCGGCCAGAGCCCGTACGCGCCGGTGAGCCTCTACGCCGTCAATGAGCAGTCCGTCGACTGGGCGGTCGTCCCGGAGGTGGCCCGGACGCCGGCGCTGCGCGAGCGGCTGAAGGCGGGCGTCCTGGCCCAGGAGCAGACCGTGGACTACGACGCCGTGCGCGCGAGGGAGGCGGCGGTGGCCCGCGAGGCGTATGCGATCTTCCAACGGGAAGAGCTCTCCCAAGCCACGCCGCGCGCGGAAGACTTCCGGCGGTTCGTCCGGACCAACGCGCGCTGGCTCGACGATTACGCGGAGTTCATGGCGCTCTCGGCGCTTCTCACGGTCGCGCCCTCGGCCTGGACCCCGGAGAAGCTGGAGGCCGCGCGCAAGGACCCGCGCTTCGCCGAGCTGACGGACCTGCATCGTTACGCGCAGTGGCACGCCTACGGACAGCTCTCCGAGGCGCTGCGCGAGATCCACGCGGCGGGCGGCAGGGCGCTCTTCGACGTGCCGATGTTCCGCTCCAAGGCCGGTCTCGACGTCTGGCGCCATCCCGAGCTCTTCAAGGACGTGGCCACGCGCAACCCGGGCATCCGCAACCAATGGGTGAACGAGGATTGGGGGGACTTGGCCCTCTGGAACTGGACCGAGCTCGCCAAGGAGGGCTATGGGCCGATGCTCGATCCCTTCTCGTACTGGCTGGACTTCGGCTTCGACGGGGCGCGCATCGACGCGCTGCACTTCGCCTACCGTTTCGGCAACGGCCAACTGGCCAGCGGCGACGAGCCGGGCGAGCCGTACGTCGCCGCTCTGGGGCGCGTGTTCCAGGCGCGCGGCGCGCTCCCCGTGGCCGAGGCGTTCGAAGGCAAGGACGACGACGCGCGCCGCCACGGCATGCTCACGGTCGGCGGAGATTGGAAGAAGGTGAGCTCGCACGACGACTCGCGCCAGGCCGGCTTCATCCCTCGCGTCCTGAAGGCCATGAGCGAGGCGATCTCCGGCGCGACGTCGCGTTTCGTGGCGTTCACGCTCGGCGACGAGTGGGGCGACCCGTTCCCGGTGAAGGAGATGCGCGGCCACGACTCGCTCTGGCGCTATCGCATCCCGCTGCCGAGCGACCCGGACTACGCCAAGCGCGCGCCGGCCGACGCCTCCGCCCATCTCCAGGCGCTGGCCGCGCTGCGCGGCGGCGACGTCTGGAAGGCTCCCGACGCGGTGAAGGAGCTGCTGGACCGCGCGGCCGCCTCGTTCGTCCACCAGCGCGACGGCCGCGTGGAGATCTGGGCGGCCAGCATGGATTGGTTCCTCGAGGAGTGGGGGCGCGACACCTTCGTCTCGTTGCCGGGCCTGCTGCTCTCGCGCGGGCGCTACGCGCAGGCGCGCGAGAGCCTGCGGCGCTTCGCCGGCCTCGAGCGCAACGGCTTGATCCCGAACCGGATCCCGCCCGGGGGCGCCATCGAGTACAACACCTCGGACGGCTCCTTGTGGTTCATCCACGCGCTGCGCCAGTACGCCGAGGCGACGGGCGATCACGCATTCGTGGAGGAGCTGCGCCCTGTCGTCGAGCGGATCCTCGCCGGCTACGAGCGCGGCAGCGGCTACGACCGCTACCGGCGCTTCAACCGCATCTTCATGGACGGCGACGGCCTCATCGTCAGCCCCGCCCAGTCGACGTGGATGGACGCGGACCCGGAAGGCCTGGATCGGCCGGTGACCCCGCGCAACGGCAAGGCCGTCGACATCAACGCGCTCTGGTACGGCGCGCTGCGCTTCGCGGCCGAGACGGAGCGGCGCGCCGGCAAGGGCGTCGCCGCCGCAGACTTCGACGCTCTCGCCGACCGCGTCAAGAAGTCCTTCAACGACCGCTTCTGGTTCGAGCACGCCGACAATGCGCGAGCCTGGGGCGGGACGGGCGGCGCGCTGCGCGACGTCGTCGACGGCGATCCGCACGGCGAGGCGATCCGGCCCAACATGCTCTTCGCCGTCAGCCACGGCGGCGACCTGCTCAGCCCGGAAAGGCGGCGCGCCGTGGTCCTGGCCGCCACCAAGGACCTGCTGACGCCGTACGGCCTGCGCACCCTGTCGCCGCGCGACAGCTACTACCGCGGCCGTTACGAGACCTGGAAGCCGCCCGTGGAGAAGGATAGGGCCTACCATCAAGGGACGGCCTGGCCCTGGCTCCTGGGGCCGTATCTGGACGCCCTGTCCCGCGTGCGCCGGGATGAAGGCTGGGACGAGGCGCGCATCCGGGAGGAGGCGCGGGCCGTCGCCACTCCTCTCGTTCAGTTCCTCGTCTCGCGCCCCGAGGCCTCCTTGCCCGAGGTGTTCGACGGCGGCGCCGCTTCCCCGGCCGCTCACGATTTCACGCTGGACGACCCCGCCGGCGTCGCCGCCCTCATGCAGGCCCTGCCTCGCGACCAGAACCCCGGCGGCACCCGCTCCCAAGCCTGGAGCGTCGCCGAGCTCCTCCGAAAAGTTAACGGCGGGCAGCCTTAAGATTTAAGTTATTTGCTGAAATAACTTAAATCTTAAGGCTGCCCGTGAAGTTAACTTTCTACGGAGGGGTGGGCGAGGTCACCGGGTCGCGGCATCTGCTCGAGGCCGCGGGCCGGCGGGTGCTGCTCGACTGCGGCCTCTTCCAGGGCCACCGCGCCGACGCGATTCGCAAGAACAAGGAGCTGCCCTTCGACGCGAAGGGTCTCCATCACGTCCTGCTGTCGCACGCCCACGTCGACCACAGCGGCGGCCTGCCGCTGCTCACGAAGGCGGGCTACGAGGGCCGCATCCACTGCACCGACGCCACGCGCGAGCTCTGCGAGCTCATGCTCATGGACTCGGCCCATCTACAGGAGGCGGACGCCCGCTTCTTTAATAAGCTCCACGCCGGCAAGCAGCCGCCCATCGAGCCGCTTTACACGCAGGACGACGCGGCCAAGTGCCTGGCGCGCTTCGAGGGCCATCCGTATCACCAGAGCCTGCCGCTCGCGCCCGGTCTCTCTTTCAAGCTCTACAACGCCTCTCACGTCCTGGGGTCGGCCCTCGTCGAGGTGGAAGCGGAGGGCAAGCGCCTGCTCTTCACGGGGGATCTGGGCCGGCGCCGCACGATCCTGATGGACCCGCCCGAGAGGCCCTCGCCGGTGGACTACCTCATGATCGAGAGCACCTACGGCGACCGCATCCACGATCCGATCACGCTCGTCGAGGGCCAGCTCACCGAGGTGGTCAAGCGGGCCTTCGCCGAGAAGGGGAAGATCCTCATCCCCAGCTTCGCCCTCGAGCGCACGCAGGAGATCGTCTTCGTCGTCGAGAAGCTCATCAGGCACAAGGCTATCCCGCCCATCCCGCTCTACGTCGACAGCCCCATGGCGGTGGACATCACGGAGATCTTCAACCGGCACATGGACGGCTTCTCTTTCTCGCCCGAGTTCCTGGCCTACGTCGCCAAGGAGGGCAATCCGTTCCAGTTCCGCAGCGTCAACTACGTGCGCACGCCGCAGGAGTCCTTGAAGCTCAACGAGCTGCCGGGCCCGATGATCATCGTGTCGGCGTCGGGCATGTGCGAGGGCGGCCGCATCCTTCACCACCTGCGCAACAATCTCGCCAAGCGCGAGACGACCGTGCTCCTCGTGGGCTATCAGGCCGAGGGCACGCTCGGCCGCAAGCTCCAGTCCGGCGCCAAATCCGTGAAGATCTTCGGCGTCGACGAGACGGTGGCCGCGAGCGTGGAGACGATGCACACCTTCTCCGCGCACGCCGACCGCGCCGATCTGCTCTGGTTCATCGACAGCCTCCAGCCCCGGCCGAAGAAGATCTTTTTGGTCCACGGAGACCCCGATCAGCGGGCCGCGCTCAAGCGCCGCCTCGGCGAGGCCGGCTGGTCCGGGGTCGAGGCGCCCCAGTTCGGGGATTCCTTCGCTCTTAGCTGACTTTTTCGCCTTCCCCTAGGTCTTTTGGTCCCGGGCGTTTCCCCTTACGACCCCTGGCGCGCTTTCACGGAACCGCTAAACTACCGCCATGATCAAGGTCAATCGGACGCGCCGGATGTTGCTGTCGTTGCTCACCGCCTTCGCGGTCTGCGGCCTCGCCAGCGCTGCCGATGTCGTCGGCCCGGAGAAGGGCGCGACGCCGGGCGAAGGCGTCGCCCTTCCGTCCGCGATCCCGACCGTCACCGCGCCCGCTTCGCTCGACCCGGTCCACGACATCGATCTGGCCCAGCCGGCCGCTTCGGCGTCCGCCCTGGAGGGCTTCTCGGCCGTCGCCCCGCAGACCGGCGTCTCCGCCGCGGAAGGCCCCAAGGCCGTCGCGCCGGAAGGCGGCGTCCGGTCCGAGGGCGCGCCCGGCGCGGCTCACCAGGCCGCCGCCGAGGTCCAGGGCGCCGCGGCTGCGGTCTCCGCTCACGCAGGCGATGAGAAGGGCGCCGAGTCCTGGCTCTTCGACAAGCAGCAGGGGCACGGCCAGACTCCGGACGCCGGCGTCATGGGCGAGGCGCAGCTCGCCGCCTATTTGGCGATGCCCGAGCACACGCCGGCCAAGAAGCTCGCCAGCTCGGCCAAGATGGCCGTGTTCGACAGCGGCGATTACCGCCCGCAGTACGAGCCCTATTTGAGGAAGCACGGCTACGAGCTGATCCGCGTCCTCAATCCCACGCGCGCGGAAGTCGACCGTTTCGGCGAGGATCAGGGCTTCATCCTGAAGTCCGAGTGGATCCGCTGGCTCGCCCCGGCCAAGCCCGTGGACGACTACGTCGCCGCCATGGAAGGCAGCGACGCGCGGCGCAACTTCCGCCGCCGCCTCGACGGCAGCAAAGGCGTCTCCGGCGAGTTCGTCCCTTTGACGAAGGACAACCTGGCGCTGTTCGACCTCTGGTACGACGAGGCCTATGTGAAGCAGTTCGAGGAGGGGGGCGACCGCGTCCGCCACCTGAGCAAGGACTGGGCGCGCGAGCAGCTCGCCAATCCCAAGGCCCCGAAGTGGCAGATCATCCTCTTCCGCGATCCGACCGACCACAACCGCGTCCTGGGCGGCGCCCTCGCCGCCCCCGTGCCCGGCGCCAATCGTCTCTCCCTGGGCTACGCGGCCTACGACGAGTCCGAGTACGCCCGCAAGTTCCAGCTCTCCGTGCGCACTTTCGCCGAGGGACTCAAGCTTGCGACCGCCCAAAACCTCAAGTACATCAGCTACGGCGCGGATCGCTCGCGCTTCGACCGCAAGGCCTTCACGGCCGAAGGCAAAGACGACGGCACCGGCTTCGACTTCGCCGCGATGGGGCTGCTCGAGTACAAGTCCGGCGTGCGCATGACGGCGGGTCCCGAGGAAGGCGTGATGCTCGAGAAGGACCTCGTCAGCGAGGGGCGCGGCCACGAGTTCTTCGTGCTGGGCCTCAAGCGCCAGGGGCCGCACATGGACGCCTATTACGCGGCCCGCGATCGCGGCGAGAAGCCGGAGATCGACACATTGACCGGCCCGCTGCTCGAGCCCGGCTCGATGACGCCTCATCAGATAATGCAGGGCCACCACTTCTCCAAGGGGGGCTCCAAGGTCCGCGCTCCGCGCGAGATCGACGTCACCGAGCACGCCTTTAAATGAAGAGACCCTTCTCGTCGCTGCTGGCCGCGCTGCTGCTCGTCCAGAGCGCCCTGCCCGTTTGGGCCGCCGAGGAATCGATCAAGGGGCCGCAGAGCGTCCCCGCGAACGCCGCCGGCGCGATCCAGACCGTCTCGAGCCTCGACGTCTCCGCCGGCCTGACGCCGGCGGCGGGCATCCCCGGCGCCGCCGAGGCCGTCCCGCGGGGCGAGGCGCAGGCCGCCGCCGCGGCCGCCGCGGCCGGCTCGGTGGACGCGGCTCAGCAGCCGTCCACGCTGCCGAATGCGCAGGCGGAGCTCGGAGCGCTGGGCAAGAACGAGACCGTCGCCGCCGTCGTCGCCGGCCCGCAGGGCGCCGATGCGGCCTCGCGGCGCCTCTTCGACAAGACTCTCGGAGCCGGGGCGAAGGACGCCGCGCTCGAGGTCTCCGACATCGGCGGGACCGCCCATGAGACGCTTTCCAAGCTCCCGCCCGCCTTCACTTACGTCGATCCCGTCCGCCTCGGCATCGACCCGGCGGACTTCCCGAAGGGCTCGCGCTTCAAGGTCTATCGCGGCCACGACGTGGCCGCCCTGCTCGAGAAGGCTCTGGCGAGGATCGATTCGGCCCATCCCGCTTCCGACGAGGTCGCGGAGGCCGGCAAGCTGGTGGACGCGGCGATCTCGAAGCTGGACGCGGGCTCCAAGCTTCTGGAGAACGCGGCCCACCTGGTCGGCAGGCTCCGCGTCGCCAAGCGGCTGCTGGACCAAGGGCGCTACGGCGGCGCTCCCGACACGATCCGCGACGTCCTGGCCAAGCTGCCGATCAACGTCGACGAGGTCATCGCCCTCGCCATGCTGGACATGCGGCTGGGCCGCATGGCTCTGCCTCCCGTCAAGACCGCCCGCCGCCGGGGCAAGGCCGACTACTCCCAGCCGACGGTGGCCATCCTGGCGCCCGC
>CAZZGQ010000032.1:18571-20094 GCA_964653765.1 uncultured Elusimicrobia bacterium
TCGACAGCCGCGTCTCGCCGCCCGCGATCTACCTTCGCACGGCCAAGCGCTTCCGCGGCCTGTTCGGCTATCTCGGCCGCGTCGTCACCCCGCTGCGCCTGCTCAGGAAGGGGGAGATCTCGAAGGCCGAGCCTTGGGAGAAGAAGGATTGGAACTTCCGCGTCGAGGTGGCCCGCCATCCGTCGGGCAACGCCGTCACCACGGGCATCTTCGCCCGCGCCGGGACGTGGGGCGCGCCGACGACGGCGGAAGCCGCCGACCCGCGCAACAACGCCGCCGTGATCTCGTTCGAGACGGTCGTCGAGGCCCTGCAGAAGCAGCACGGCCTGCTCAAGACCCAAGCCGAGGTCGACGAGTTCCGCGCCGAGCTCGACGCCATGGGCGAAGGCGTGCTGCGCTCGATCTGGGCCGACGAGAAGCGCCGCGAGCGCGCCGAAGGAGAGGCCCGCCAGGCGCAGACCGACTTCATCGGCTTGGACGTGATGGTGGAGGTCGAGAACGGCAAGCTCAAGCCGAAGCTCATCGAGGTCAACGACCACGACTCGGGCGGCATGTACGAGCTGGACGGCTTCTCGCCGGAGCGGCCCGGACTGGGCGTGCGCGAGTGGGTGCAGACCATGCTGGCGCGCGCCAGCCGCGACGCGATGAAGGGCAAGCGCATCGTGATGGTCGGCGCCGGCTACGTCAACAAGCGTCCGTTCCTGGAGACGGCGAGGAAGCTGGGCGTGAAGATCGTCCTGGTGGACCGCGCCGTCGTCGACGGGCAGCCCAACTGGGCCAAGGACCTGGTCGACGAGTTCATCGACGCCGACCTCACCCATCCTCAGGAGGGCGTCCGCGACGCTTTGGCCAAGCTCAAGGCCTCCATCTCCGAGAACGGCAAGCTCGACGGCATCACGACCTACTGGGAGGACGACATCACCGAGACCGCCAAGCTGGCGCAGGCCTTGGGGCTGCCCTTCCATCCGGTGGAGGTGGCCGAGATCGCGCGCAGCAAGCACCGCACGATCGAGGTGCTGCGCGGCAAGGGCGTGATCAAGGGGCGGCATACGTATAGGATCGCGTCCCGCGCCGACTTGGAGAAGCTGGTCGAGATCGGCGCGGTCCCGGGTAAGTGGTTCCTCAAGCCCAGCGGCGGCGCCGAGGCCCAGATGACCGGCAAGTACTACGAGGGCGACGTCCTCGCGGTCTACGATCGGCTCGCCGCCACGATGGCGCAGAGCAAGGACGACGTGTACAAGGACGACCGCACGTTCCAGCTGACCGATTATCTCGCGGGCAACGAGTGGGACTACAACGTGACCGTCCAGGATGGCAAGCTGCTCGACGATCGCCCCACGGATAATTGGCCCACGCGCGCCCACAGCAGCAAGGCCACCGGCTCCTCGCTGCCGCCGCGCGCGATGACGGCCGGGGAGAAGAAGCACGCCCGCGCCATGGTCAAGCAGATCGTCAAGGCGCTCGGAATCCGCGACGGCGTGCTGCACATCGAGGGCATCGGCAAGGAGCTGCTCGAGATCAAC
>CAZZGQ010000033.1:0-1856 GCA_964653765.1 uncultured Elusimicrobia bacterium
TACTCGACGACGGAGGAGATCTCGTCGTCGCTGAGCGTCTCGCCCCAGGCGGGCATGCGCAGGAGCGGATCGGGGCCGCCGGGATCGGCCTTCTGCGGGATCACGCCGCGCGCGATCTTGCGCTTGAGCTCGTCCTTGGTGTAGCGCTGCGAGATGCCGCGCAGGTTGGGGATCTGGCCGCCGACGACGTTGTTGTTCGGATAGCCGCCGGCTCCGCCGACGCCGTGGCAGGTGACGCAGCCGGCGCGCGCGAAGAGGACGTGGCCGCGCTCGACGCGATCCTTGAGCGAGGGGTCGTTCCAGGGACGGTTGCCCTTCCAGTCCTGGCCTTTGAGCGAGGAAAGATACTGCACGAGGACGGCGCGGGCGGCGGGGGAGAGATGCGGGTCGGGCATCAGCGTGCCCGGCTTCCAGGCTTGCGGATCGGTGAGCCAGCGGTCGAGCCAGGCGGCGCTCTTGCGAAAGCCGACTATCGTCAGGTCCGGGCCGCCGCGCGCGTTGCCCGCGCCGCCGATCTGGTGGCAGGCCTGGCAGTTGAGGGCCGTGAAGTAGGCGTCGCCGCTCTTGGGGGCCGGCTTGCCGCAGCCCGACGCCAGCAGCGTCGCGGCGAGCAGGACCTTGATCATGCCACGATTCTATAAAAATTGTATAAGCGTTCCATGCCGCAGCAGGACGAACGCCATCTGGCCTGGCTCGATCTGGAGATGACCGGGTTGGATCCGGCCAAGGACACGATCCTGGAGATCGCCACGATCGTCACCGACAGCGAGCTGCGCGTGCTGGCCGAGGGTCCCGTGCTCGCCATCCACCACCCGGACGCCGTGCTCGACGGCATGGATCCCTGGTGCGTCGAGCAGCACGGCAAGTCGGGCCTGACCGATCGCTGCCGGCGCTCGACCACGACGTTGGGGGAGGCCCAGGCGCGCACCGTGGAGTTCATCTCTCGCTGGTGCCCGCAGCGCAAGGTGCCGCTCTGCGGCAACACGATCGGCCAGGACAGGCGCTTCCTCGTCAAATACATGCTCGAGCTGCACGACTACTTCCACTACCGCTCGATCGACGTCAGCACGATCAAGGAGCTCGTCGCGCGCTGGTACCCGAACGACAAGTACATCTACACCAAGAGCAAGCAGCACGAGGCTCTCGCGGACATCCGCGAGTCGATCGCGGAGCTCCTCCACTACCGGCGCACCGTCTTCCGATAAAATGATAGAATTCGGACAGTCGTTATCGCATCGGAGGTAGTGGCATGGGCGATTTCAGCTTCGGCGAGATTTTGATCATCTTGATCGCGGGCTTGGTCTTGTTCGGGCCGAACAAGATCCCGGAGTTCGCGCGCCAGTGCGGCCGCGCCGTCAACATGTTCAAGAAGGGCCTGCGCGAGGGCCTGGAAGAAGAGGACGAGGCTCCCAAGAAGGCGCTGCCGGACGCCTCGCCGAAGGCTTAAGGCCGTTTGGCCGAGCGCCAGAAGGTGACGGTCTTCGCCGCCGGCTGCTTCAACCGGCTCCATGAGGCGCACGTGCGCATGCTTCGGCACGCCCGCAGTCTGGGCGACGAGCTCGTCGTCGTGCTTTCCAACGACGCGCACAACAGGAAGCCCAACGCGGTGCCCGCCGCCGCGCGCCGCCGCAATCTCGAGGCTCTGGGCCTGGCCGATCGCGTGATCGTGGGCCATCCCGACAGCTTCGCGCGCACGGTGCGCGAGGTCAAGCCCAGCATCGTCGCCTTGGGCTACGACCAGCGCCTGCCCGACGAGGACACGGAGAAGGCCCTGCGCGAGGTGGGCGCCCGCGTGGTCACCCTGCCCTGGTACCCGGGCAAGGAGTGCTCGCTGTGATCGAGGCTCCCGTGCGCCG
>CAZZGQ010000033.1:1956-4046 GCA_964653765.1 uncultured Elusimicrobia bacterium
GCGGCGGTGAAGTTCTTCCTGTCCTACGGCACGGACGGGGTCAAGCCCTTCATCACGCTGAGCGCCTACCTGAGCTTTGTGACCACGCTCTCGCTGGCCTTCGGCGCCGCGTTCCAGTTCCCGCTGGTGCTCTACACGCTCAACTGGATGGGGATCTTGGAGAAGCAGTCGCTGGTGCCGCACCGCCGGGTGATCTACTTCGCCTCGTTCGTGGCGCCCGCCTTCTTCACGCCGGACATCTTCGGCCAGTGCACGCTGGCCGCCTGCCTCATCGTGCTCTTCGAGCTCAGCTTGCTGGCGATGCGTTAGCGGCGCGGCGCGCCTTCTTCTTGCCGGGCTCCACCAGGCGCATGCCGACGATCTTCCACTCCGGGGTCGAGAAGTCGGCGACGAACTCAGCGGGCAGGATCTCGCCGGAGTCCAGGTCCTTGAGCTTGGCGGCGACCTTGAAGCGCTGCTGGCCGGCCTGCTGCGTGGTGTTCTCGTCGACGCTCTTGAGGGAGAGCTGGCGCACTTGGCCGGTGGCCTTGTCGCGCAGCGCCCAGGCGCCGTCGGTGCTGTGGGCCGAGATGAACGACTGCACGATCGAGGCGATGCTCACTTTGGCGTCGGCGACGGTCACCTGGGGGGCTTGGTCGTGGTCGGAGCCGTCGGGCACGCCCGAGCCGGCGTTGTTGTCGGGCTGATCGCCTTGCTGGACGTCCGCGTTGGCGCCGTCGCCGCCGGATTGGTCGTCCGGGTCTCCGGCCTTGAAGTCGGCGCCCGCGCGGCCCGTGGTGCTCATGGGCCGCTCCGGGCCTCCCTGCCCCGCCGATGCGCGGCCGCAGAGCAGCGTCACGGCCAGCGCGGCGAGCCAAGGCGTCCTCATGAGCCAAGATTAGCTCGCGTCCTTCTCGCGCGCAAGCCCTTAGTTCTATAATCGCCGGGATGGGCCGCCTCGACCGCATCTACCTCTTCTTCGCGGCCTGCTATCTCGCCCAGGGCATGAGCGGGGTCATCTACGAGCCCGTGTCCTACTTGCTCAAGGACAAGCTGGGCCTGGGCGCGGCGCAGAGCGCCTCGTTCATCTGGTGGATGACGCTGCCGATGCTGATCAAGCCGCTCTTCGGCCTGCTCTCTGACCTCGTGCCGATCGCGCGCCTGCGCCGTCGGCCGCACATGATCCTCGCCTGCCTGCTGTGGGCCGGTTCCCTGGCCGCGCTGGCCGCCGGGCGCCAAGCCCGCTACTGGCCGCTGCTGGCGCTGCTGACGACGGTCAACGTCGGCCTTGTCCTCGCCGACGTGGTCTGCGACGCCGTCATGGTGGAGCAGGGCCAGCGGGAGGGAAAGACCGGCCCCTACCAGGCGGCGCAGATCGGCGTGCTCTACGCCACGATCGTGCTGACGGGAGCGGGAGGCGGCTGGCTGGCGGCGCACGTTCCGGCGCAGCGCACCTTCGCGCTGGCGGCCTGCTTCCCGGGCCTGGCGCTGCTGGCCGTGGCGTGGCTGCGAGAGCCCGAGTCGCCTCCGCGGCCGGGTTTCGGCCTGCGCGCCCTCTGGGGGCTCGCGCGCTCGAAGCGGTTCTGGGCCGTCAGCGCCGTGATCTTCCTGTGGAGCTTCTCGCCCTTCCTGGGCACGGCCGAGTTCTACTATCAAGTGGACGTCCTCAAGCTCAGCCCGCTGTCGATCGGCTGGCTCGAGACGCTGGGAGGCCTTACCGGCGCGCTCGGCGCGGCGGCCTACGGGCGGCTCATCGGCGTCTGGAGCCTGCGCCGATGGCTGCGCGCGGCCGTCCTCTGGGGCGTGCCGTTGGCGCTGCTGTATCTCCTGTTCCTGGGCCTGACGAGCGCGGCCTTGGTCACGGCCGTCGTCGGCCTGGTCGGCGTGGGCTTTCGCCTGGCGCTGATGGACCTCTCCGCGCGCGCCTGCCCCGAAGGCGCCGAGGCGGCCGCCTTCGCCGCCTACATGTCCGTCTTCAACCTGGCGGCCTCCGGCTCCAACCTGGCCGGCGGCTGGCTGCTCGACGCGCTGCGCCCGCGCCTGCCCGCCTACGGCTGCCTTTCGGTGCTGGTGGGCATCGGCGCCCTCTGCACCGCCGCCTGCTGGCCTCT
>CAZZGQ010000033.1:4146-8567 GCA_964653765.1 uncultured Elusimicrobia bacterium
TCACGCCCTTGGAGGAGGAGGCGTGGATGAACTGCGGGCCGTTCACGTCCACGATCATGCCCACGTGCGAGACGCCATGTCCGAGGGTGTTGAAGAAGACGAGGTCGCCCTGCCGCCAGCGTCCATCGGCGACCGCCGTCCCGGCTTTCCATTGCTGCTGGCTGACGCGCGGCAGCCTGACGGTGTTCTCGACGTAGGTGTTCTGGGTCAGGCCCGAGCAGTCGATGCCGGCGTGGGTGACGCCGCCCCAGACGTAGGGCGTGCCCAGATAGGAGCGCGCCGTGCGGTCCAGCCGCGGCCAGAGGGGGTCGAAGGGGCCGGCGGCTTGCCGGGGCGCCGGCGGCGCGGTCGCGGAGACGCTCTCGAAGGGGGGGAGGGCGGGCTTCTCTCCGGTCTTGGCGAGCCTGCGGAAGTAGGCTTGCGCCTGGGAGGTGAGCGCGCCCGCGCGCTGGCCGCCGCGCCGCATGTTGCCGAGCAGATAGGTGGCGTAGGCGCGCGCGTCGAAGCGCTGCTTGGCCGCCTGCATGATCGACCACTTCAGGGTGTCGAAGGTCTGGTCGTCCCAGTCGCGCTCCATGGCCTCGTGGACCAGGTCGGCGCCCACGCCGGCGGGGACGCCGGCCTGGGCGAGCTGGTTGTAGCCGTTGGCCCAGGTCGAGAGACGGTCGGCGGGGATCTGCTTGCGATAGCCGTAGAGTCCGATCCCTTCCACGACCTCGGGATCGGCGCCCCGCGCCACCGCCTGATAGGCGGCGAAGGCCACGTCGGCGCAGCGCCGGGCCGGGGCCTGATCGAAGGAGCCTTCGACGAGCATGCTCAACGCCACCTTCGCCGCGTCGGCGCGGCGGCCCGAGACGGTCTGCAAGCCGTAGTCGGCGAAGCGCTCGCGCAGGGCGCTCGAGAGGTCTTGGCGCTGCGAAGCGGAGAAGCCCGCGTCGGCCGCGAGCGCGGAGTCGAGCGTCTCGAGGACGGTCTGGGAGCGCTGCGCCGGCGCCGTCGAGACGGCCAGCGCCAAGAGCGCGGCCCCCAACGCCACTCGAAGCATGAGGCTATTTTGGCATATAATCCGCGCCATGAGGACCGTGGTCAAGGCGGCCGCCGCCGGTGTCGCCGCGGCGGCCGTTTTCCTCATCGTCGCGGGCTCGGCTCTGCGGCACCTGCTGCCTCCCGAACGCCTGCGCCGGCTCGTGGTCGAGCGCGCGCAAAAGAGCCTCGGCCGCGAGGTGCGCCTGGGCGGCGCCTCGCTCGGGCTGGTCTCGGGGCTGCGGCTGACGGACCTGGCGATCTCGGAGAAGCCGTCCTTCGCGGCCGGGACGTTCGCCTCCGTGCGGTCGTTCTCCGCCAAGGTCCGGTGGGCGCCGCTGCTGCGCAAGGAGCTCGTCGTAGATTCTCTCTCGGCCGAAGGCCTTTCGGTGACGATCGTGTCGCGGCGGGACGGCTCGTACAACTTCTCCGACCTGCTGAGCGTCTCCACGGCCGCGGCTGAGGAGGCCGGCGGGGAGCCTCTGCGGCTGGGCGTGCGCTCGCTGCGGCTGCGCGACTCGAGCGTGTCCTATCGCGAGGAGGGGAGAGACAGAGATGTCCGCCTCGCGGAGGTCGATGCCGACGTCGGCGGCTTCGCCTTGTCCGGGCTCTTCGACGCGAGCCTTTCCGCGCGGGGCTCCGGGCGCTGGGACGGCCGCGAGGCCGGGGGGCAGGGCTCGTTCACGGGGCGCCTGGACCTCGGCGGCAGCGAGCCGCGCGCCTTCCGCGCCCTGATCAAATCCCTGGAGCTGTCGGTCGGAGCGTGGAGCGGCCAAGCGTCCGGCAGCGTCGCCGGGCTGGAGCGGCCCGCGCTCGACGTCCGCCTGGCCCTGTCGCGGCGCGGCCGGCGGCTGCTGCGCGGCAAGTTCAAGGGCGAAACCGCGCCGGCGTCGGAGACCCGCGGCGCCGGCGCCTCAGGGGACGTCTCCTTGGCGGCGTCGGCGCTGGCGCCCGAGGACGCCGCCGCTCTCGGCCTGCCGGCGGGCTGGCGGCTGCCCGCCTTCGAGGGCGACGGCACGCTCGCCTATTCGGGCGGAGCGCTGCGCTTTAAGACTCTGTCGCTGAGCGGCGCGTTCGGGAGGCTGGACGGAGAGGGCAGCATCGTCGGCCTGGCCTCCGGCAAGCCGCGCGCCGACTTCGACGCCGCGGCGGCTCTGCGCCTGCCGGCGCTGCGCGCCCGAGACCTCCCCTGGGCCGGGCTTCCGGCGCGCTTCCGCTCGCCGCCCCTCGAGATCGACGGCCGAGCCCGGCTGAAGGGCGATGAGCTCGCGCTCGCCAAGCTGAAGCTCAGCGGGCCCGGCGGCACGGTGACGGCTTCCGGCGTCGTGCGCTCGCTCTTTTCCGCGCCGCGGCCGGAGCTGGCGCTCGACCTCGACTTGAGCCTGCCGCCGTTGGTCTCCGCCGACGTCCCTTGGCCCGGGGTTCCCGAGGACTTGGCCCTGCCGGCCTCGCGCTGGACCGGCTCTCTCGCGGTGGCGGCGGACGCGGTGAAGATCCCTTCCCTGCGGCTTGTCGTGGGCCGCAACGACGTGGAGATCACGGGCGGCAGCTTCTCCGGCTGGAGGGGGAACGCGGCGAGGGTGGACGGTCTCGTGAAATGCCGGCGCTTCCAGCTGGAGGAGCTCGCTTCGGTGACGCCGGCGGCGCGCGGCATGAGCCTGACCGGCGGCGGCTTCTTCGCGCTGGGCGTCTCAGGCCGGCTCTCCCGGCCGGTCGTGCAGGGCCGTCTGCAGTTCAAGGACCTCGGCGCCACGGTGGGCGGGCTGCCCTTCTCGGGCTTCACCGGCACGGCGGCCTTCTCGGAGAAGCGCATCGACATCCCCAACCTCAAGGGCCGTATCGGCGACGGGCAGCTGGCGATGGACTTGACGATCAAGGACTATCTGCGCGCCCCGGACGTCGGCCTCGAGGCGAGCCTCACCCGCTTCGATCTCGGCCGCTGGCTCTCGGCCAAGGCCGCGGTCTCCTCGCCGGCCGCGGCCGCCACGGCCGCGCCTGCGTCCTCGCCGCCCGCGCCGCTGGTCAGCGCGCATGGGCGCCTGACGGTGGGGGAGCTCGTGCACCCCAACGCCCAGGCCCGCGACGTGCGCGCCGAGTGGAGCCTCTCGGGCCTCGGCTCCGACCTCAGGCGCTTGAGCGGCACGGCGCAGTTCTCCTCCTCTTCGGGGCACTTCAGCGACCTGCGCGGCCTCGTGGCGCAATCGGCGATCGTGAGGGTCCTGCTGTCGGTGCTGACGGTGATGCAGGAGATCGGCCGCCTCGGAGGAGGCAAGGTCCTCGACCTCAACGATGTCCGCTACTCGCTGCTGCGCGGGGACTACGCGTTCAAGGACGGAGTGATGGCGCTGCGCGAGACTCGCCTCGACGCCGACACGGCGCGCGTGCAGGCGGCCGGCGACATCGACCTGCCCGCCGAGCGCCTGAACTTGACCGTCACCGCGCACACGACCGCCGCTCCTCCGACCGTGATCGACGTCTCCGGGACCTTCGAGGATCCCAAGCCCAAGTACCGGCTCGCCAAGTCCCTCGCCGAGCCCGCGAAGAGGGTCATCCAAGGCCTGATACCGCGATGAGCCGGCTTGACGAAGGCGCGATTTCCGGTCACACTGGGGCCCGATGAGAGTCCTGATCGTGGATGACAGCCCCGAAGCTCGCTTCTGCCTGCGCGAGCAGCTCTCGATCATGGGGCACTCCGTCGTGGGCGAGGCCGAGGATCTGAAGGGGACGATGGCGCTCTACCAGAAGGCGCGCCCCGAAGCCGTCATGCTCGACCTCACGCTCGAGCGCGAGGACGGCTTGAGCGTGCTCCGCGCCCTGAGGCGGCTCGATCCCGCGGCGCGCGTCGTCATCCTTTCGGCCAACGAGATGGACAGCATCCGCCGCGAGGCGCTCGAGGCGGGGGCCTGCGGCTATCTGGTGAAGCCGGTGGATGAGGGCCGGCTGCAAGCTCTTTTGGCGGAGCCGGCATGAGCGCGCGAGAAGCCGATCCGCTCTCATCGTTGGCCGAGCTGGGCTTGGCCCGCACCCTCGAGACCTTGGAGCGGCTGACGCGGGAGCCGTGGCAGCGGGAGCACCTGGCCGTGGAGCGTTTCGACGGCCGGCCCCTGCGCCTCGAGAGCGGCGCCTACGTGGCCGCGGAGCTGTCCTGGTCCGGCGCCTGCTGCCTGCTCTGCTTCCCGGAGGAGGACGCTCAGACCGTCGCCAGCGCCTTCCTCTTCAATACGGTCGACCCGGGCGAGGACTTCATGGACCGCCGCGCCGAGCTGATGGCGAGCCTTGGCGACTCGACGGTGGCGGAGTTCGCCAACGTCGTCGTCCACGCCTCGGCCAATGCCTGGGCCAACGCCTGCGGCAAGGGCTTCCTGCTCTCGGCTCCGCGCCTGCTGCGCGGCGAAGGG
>CAZZGQ010000033.1:8667-19861 GCA_964653765.1 uncultured Elusimicrobia bacterium
TACGGCGCCAACGGGAAGCCGGCCTTGGAATCGGCGCCGTTGCCGCTGCGCTTCAACCTCTCTCATTCGGGCGGGCGCGCCGTGGTCGCGGTGGGGCTGGACAACGAGCTGGGCGTCGACATCGAGCTGGTGCGCCCCGTCCCGGACGCCGCGCAGATGGTCGAGCGCTACTTCTCGCCGGCCGCTCGAGGGGCTTTCGCGCGCCTGGCGGCGCACGAGCGCGATGAAGGCTTCCTGCGTCTTTGGACGCGCCAGGAGGCCTACCTCAAGGCCCGAGGCGACGGGCTGAGCGGCCCGCTGGACGAGACGCCGGACGCGCACTGGCAGATCCGCGACTTCGTCCCGACGCCGGGCTACCTGGGAGCCCTCGCCTTGCGCGGCCGCCTGGCCGCGCTGCGCCGCTTCGACTGGAACGACTAAGCAGCCGAGCCTGACACGCTTGCTTAGTTGTTCTCGAAGTAGTCGGTGACGGCGGCCGACGCCTGGTCGGCGACGCGCTTGGCCAGCTCGACGCGGCTGCGGCGCGCGGCCTCGGCGAAGTCGGCGGAGGCCTCGCGGTCGGAGGCGTCGAACTGGGTGACGACCTTGCCCGTGTGGGCGTCCTTGAGGCTGACGGTCGTCGTGCTGCGCGCCCAGCGCCAGGCGGAGCCGTCGCCCTTCATCTCAGCGGTGTCGATCTTGCCCGAGACCTCGATGTCGGCGTCCTTGGAGGCGCCGGTGCGCGACTGCAGGCCGAGCGCCGCCAGGCCCTTGACCACGGCGGTCTCGACCTCGTCCGCGTTATCGCCGGAGAGCCGTACGGCGACGTCCAGCGCGCTCACGGCCTTGGCGGCCTCGGGACGCACCTTCGCCTCATCGATGGGGGAATCTACGCCGTGGCCGCCGGCGTCGATGACGCGCATCTCGGCGTTGAGGCCGCCGCGCGCCTTGAGCACCGTCAGCAGCTTCATGCCCGCCTTGGCCCTGGCGAGCTTCTCGCCGCTGTTGTCCAGCTGGTCCTTCCACTGCTGCGCCTGCTTGTCGAGGCCGGCCAGCTTCTCCGTCAGCGCGGCCTTGGCCTTGGCGCGGTCCAGCACGGCGAGGGCGTAGTAGACGCGGGTGGCGCCGTCCTGCCAATGCTCGACGAGCTGCACTCCCTCGAGCGCCTTGGTGGAGACCGTCTTCACTTCCTGGGAGATGGTCTGCGAGAACTGGTTGTTGCTCTCGCTGGCGTTGAGGTTCTCGTTGACCGTGACGTTGGCCTGGAAGACCTTGGAGATCTCGGCGCGCGCGCGATCCTCCGCCGAAGCCCGATCATCCGCCGCTCCCACGCCGGCGATGTACTGAGCGTTCGGATACTCCATGGAAGAGCCGTCGATCCAATCAGGTTTGGGGTTGCGAGGGTCCGCGAAGGCCGAGACGGTCGCGATAGCGACCGTCGAGATTATCAAGAGAAGCGCTTTCATATTCCTCATTGTGCCGTCCTGTAGCTCAGATAGGTTCGTTTACCCTTGCTGATGGTAACGCCTTTCGCCGTATAAGTCGATACCACGTTTCCGCTCGCGTCTTTGAAAGTGAACGCGACGTCATGCATCCCCGCCGGCACCCTGACCCGCGCCATCCGTATCTGCGCCGGCAGCGCGGCCCAGCCGCGGGTGTCGGCGATCTCCGTGGCCGCCGCCGTGCCGTGGGCCAGGCCCCGGGCGGCGGCCCGGCAGAGCCGGTCGCCCATCGTGTCGAGGCCGAATTGCTTGTCGCACTGCCGGTCGGCGGCCTTGGCGGCGGCTTCGGCAAGGATGTACTTGACCGTGGCGCGCGCCACGGCGCGGGCCTTGATCATGGCCATGCGGTCCTGCAGATCGCGGCGGGCGATCGCGGAGATGTCCTCCATGAGGAGCGTGCTCGCCCGCTCCTGCCCGCCGTCGACCTCCACCTCGGAGGAGACGACGCGGAAGGGGTCCTGCACGTAATCGGGGTAGGCCACGGTGACCGCATGCCCGGCGACGCCGGCGCGCAGGGCGTTCTGCACCTGGCCGCCGCTCATCTCGGTGTCGCCGCTCGAGCGCGCGAGGAAGAGCGCCTCGCCCCAGGCCAGCTGCCAGGTCCTCGAGACCTTGCGCGGCGCGACGCCGTTGTAGTGGATGAAGACCAGCTCTCCGTCCCGGGCGCCGGCCAAGGCCGGCAGCTCGAAGCGGGGAGGGGACATGCGGTAGAGCGAGGTATACCAGCCGTAGGCGGCCTCGGAGGCGTCGCGCGAGATGCGCGCGTCGTCGGCCTTGCCGGAGTCGGCGTAAAGCAGCGAGTCGAGGTAACGGGCGAAGGCGTCGTCCTTGTAGGTATGGTCCTTCTCGTAGTGGCGTCCCAGCTCGTCGAGGAAGACCTCGACTTTGCGCGACTCCACGAGCGCCTCGTCCGGCTGGCCGAGGAAGACGTAGTTGAGGGCGCGGAAGACGTTGGTCAGGGCGCGCTCGAAGGGCTCGCCGGCGTATTCCATCGTCGTGTCGTTGAGCAGCAGCATGCCGCCGGCCTGGGTGACGCTCTTCGTGTAGAGCTCCTGGGCGCGCTCCTCGGCGAGGTTGAAAGCGTCATCGCTCTCCTTGTACTTGCCCTCGTGGTGCAGGACCGTGCCCAGGTCCAGGTAATACAGGACGGCATTCTTGCGGCCGTACTGGCTCTCCTTGACGGAGTCGAGGTACTTCTCGGCCGCCCCGTAGTCGCCGGCGGCCAGGTAGGCGTTGACGGCGCGCTTGGAGGCGCCCGACGGTCCGCTCGCGCAACCCGTCAAAAAGACAAGGGCGGTCGCCGAAACGACGGCGACCGCCCTTTGCATAGCTTACTCGAGGTCTCTCACCAACCGATCTTCGACTGGTTGATGAACTTCTTGATCTTCTTCTCGCCGTTCCAGGCGATCTGGTTGGTCTTCACGTTGAGGAGCTTGAGGTTGGTCTGGTAGTACATGACCTTCTTGCCGCCCTCGCTGTCCTCGATCGTCTGGATGACGCCGCTGAGCATGAAGTCCGCCCCGATCTCCTTGCCGTGAGCCTTGCGGGTCTCTTCCGAGGAGTTGGTGTCCTGGTCGAGCCGCTCGTCGCGCACCTCGCCGCGCTCGTCCTTGTTGGCGACGAAGCTCACCTTGCCGGAGTTGATCAGCTCGCGCTGAAGGTTCTCGACGAAGGCGTCCGTGGCGATGTGCTCGTGGCTCTGGTTGCGCACGGTGCCCACGATGACGGTGGGCGCCTTGCCGCCGAGGTCGCCCTTGGCGTTGTCCAGCCAGGGCCGCGACGTGCAGTCCCGGATCATCTCCTCGGCCACCAGGCGGGAGTCGGTGTCGTTCCACTTCCCGCTGATGTCCTTGACGTCGGTGGCGTCCATGCGCGTGACGCTCGTGCCGCCGCAGGCGGAGAGCGCCAGCGCCAGGGCCACGGAAGCTCCTGCGAGGATTCGCTGGCTCATGCGGTTAGTGCTTGGCCTCCTCGGCCGAGAGCTCGTCGAAGGCCTTGTCGGCGTTGGCCTTGACGTAGTCGCGCATCTTGGAGTCGAGCTCCTTGGAGTCGTCGAGGGTCTTGGAGACGGCGGCCATGTCGAGCTTGCACAGAGAGAACATCGTGCCGTCGGACGGATCCTTCCAGTGATCGATGATCACGGCGCCGTGGAGCGTGAACTTGGCGAACTCCTTGAGCGTCTGGCTGACCATCTGCTCCTCGCTGGACTTGGACATGTCGCCGGCCGTGACGGAGGCCATGTAGTCCTTGGTGAGGACGGTCACGTAGGCGTTCATGATCTTGGCGATCTCCGCGCGGGCGCGGTCGTCGGCGGCCGTCACCGACAGGGCGCGGTTGCGGATGCCCTGGGCGATGCCGACGCCGTAGAAGGCTCCCTGGCCGCCGTCCTTGAACGCGCCGTTGCCCTTATTCACCCAGTCCGGCGCCTTCTCGGCGACCGGCCCCGCCACTTTGCGGCCGCCGCAGCCGACCGCGGCCAACAGCGCGAAACCGAACGCCAACGTCGTGAGCTTACCCAGATTTTTCATCGAGCCTCCTGAAAATTGACGACAGTGAGACGAACGAAGTATAGAGAACCCCTCGGCGATTGTCAAGAATGTGACGGGCCCGTCTCGTATTGACATCTCGGACTATTTCCTTTATATATGCGCCGTCTGCGAACCCCAGACGGGAGCGATGATAATGAACGTTTCGGCCGCGATCGGTGAGATCCTCAAGCGCGAAGGCATCGAGTTCCTGAGCGCCTACCCGACCACCCCGCTGATCGACGGCGTCTCCAGCCGCGGACTGCGACCGGTGCTCTGCAGGCAAGAGCGGGTCGGCGTGGGCATCGCCGACGGCTTCACGCGCGTGTCCGGCGGCCGCCGGCTCGGCGTTTTCGCCATGCAGAGCGGCCCTGGAGCGGAGAACGCCTTCGCGGGCGTCGCCACTCTCTACTCCGACTCGGTCCCTTGCCTGCTCTTGCCGCTGGGGCACGATAGGGATCGCGCGCAGGTATTCCCGCTTTTCAGTTCGGCCAGGTCTTTCGCCTCCGTCACCAAGTCCGTCGAGACGCTCAATGATTCGCGCCAGCTCTGCGCCGTCATGCGCCGGGCTTTTAGTCAGTTGCGCTCGGGCCGGCCGGGGCCGGTGATGGTCGAGGTGCCGGCGGATGTCGCGTCGGAGGAAGTGGATGAGCGCGCGCTCGACTACAAAGCGGTCACGCCCGCGCGCTCGGGAGGGGCGGCTCCTTCCGACGTCGAGCGCGCCGCCCGCCGCCTGCTCGAGGCGCGCTGTCCGATGGTCCATGCCGGCCAGGGCGTGCTCTATTCGGACGCCTCCGCCGAGCTCTTGGAGCTCGCGGAGCTGCTTGAGCTTCCCGTGATGACCACGTTGGAAGGCAAGAGCTGCTTCCCAGAGGATCATCCTCTGTCTCTGGGTACTGGCAGGGGACTCGTCAATCCGGAGCCCGTCAACCATTTCCTTGAGAAGGCGGACGTCGTCTTCGGAGTCGGGTGCAGCTTCACGCAGCATCCGATGGGAACGATCGTGCCGAAGGGTAAGGTCATCATCCATCTGACCAATGACCCGAGAGACCTCAATAAGAACCATCCTACCGATTTCCCGTTGATCGGCGACGCCAAGCTCGGCCTTCGCCAGCTCATCGAGGCCGTCAAGGATCTGGTCGGGAAGAAGAAGAGAGAGGGCGGCAAGGTGGTTGGCGAGGTGGCTCGCGTGCGCGAGGCGTGGCTGGGCGAATGGATGCCCGTCCTCACCAGCGAGGAGATGCCGCTTAGCCCCTACCGCGTGCTGTGGGACTTCATGCGCACGGTCGACCCAGCCCAGGCGATCGTCACTCACGACTCGGGCTGTCCGCGTAATCAGATCCTGCCGTTCTATCGCGCGACTCGTCCGCATGGCTACATCGGTTGGGGGAAGTCTCATGCGCTCGGGAGCGGATTAGGGCTGATCATCGGGGCGAAGTTGGCGGCCCCGGAGAAGTTCTGCGTCAACTTCATGGGGGATGCCGCTTTTGGAATGACCGGACTCGACTTCGAGACCGCCGTGCGCTGCGGCATCCCGATCACGACCATCGTGCTCAATAACTCGACGATGGCCACCGAGGTCCACTCTCTAGTCACCTCCCATGAGCGCTATCGTACGCGTGATATCGGCGGCCGCTACGCCGATATGGCCAAGGCGATGGGTGGCCATGGCGAGCGTATCGAGAAGCCCGGCGAGATCGTCCCCGCGATCCAGCGGGCGAGGCGGCTGAATGATGAAGGCACGCCGGTCTTGCTCGAGTTCATCACCAGCGAAGAGACTCGATCCTGCATGAAGGGAGACCATTAGGCGCGGATGATGGCGGCGAAAACGGCGCAAGCGATCCGGCTGCACCAGTTCGGCGGTCCGGACGTCTTACGGCTAGAGTCGGTCGAGCTGCCGGCTCCGGCGGCGGGTCAGGCGCGGGTGGCGATTCGGACGATCGGCGTCAATTTCGTCGACACTCTCGCGCGGCAAGGGACCCTCGAGGGCCCCGCCCGCAAGCTCTGGGTGGGAGAGTTCCCTCTGGGCATCGGCGTCGAGGGGGCTGGGATCGTGGAGGCCGTGGGCCCTGGCGTCTCCGGCATCGCGGTGGGGGACCGCGTCGCCTGGGCCCACTGCCGCGGCTCATACGCCTCGCATCTGATCGTCCCTGTGGAGAAGCTCATCGCGCTTCCGGACAACGTCTCATTCGAGGAAGGCGCGGCGGTCCTTCATCAGGGCATCACGGCTCACTACTTATCGCATCTCGCCTACGCGGTCAAGCCCGGCGACCGGTGCTTGGTGCACGCGGCGGCTGGCGGCGTCGGCCTTCTGTTGTGCCAGATGGCCAAGATCCGCGGAGGGCACGTGCTGGGCACCGTTTCCAGCGAGGAGAAGGGACGCGTGGCGAAGGAGTACGGCGCCGACGAGATCATTCTTTATACGCAAGAAGACTTCGAGACCGCGGTCCGGCGCCTTACCGAAGGCAAGGGCGTCTCCGTCGTCTACGACTCGGTCGGGAAGGAGACCTTCGAAAAGAGCCTGCGCAGCCTGGCGCCGCGCGGCTACTTGGTCGCCTACGGTCAGGCCAGCGGACCGCCGCCGCCGCTCAATCCGCAGGAGCTCGCCGATCGCGGCTCGCTGTTCCTCACGATGGCCGTCCGGATGCATTACGTCGGAACGCGCGACGAGTTCCTCCGTTCCGCGGGCTTCGTCCTGCGCTTGCTCGCGGAGCGCAAACTCAAGCTGAAGATCCATGATGTCCTTCCGCTGGCGAAGGCGGCCGACGCGCATCGGATATTGAACGGACGGCAGGCCATCGGGAAGGTGTTGCTCGCGCCATGATCTTCGGAAGACCCGAGCACGCTTATAACGTCGCCGACCTGCGCGAACTCGCCCGGAGGCGCTTGCCGAAGGGCGTTTTCGAGTACCTGGACCGCGGCGCCGAGGACGAAGTGGCGCTCGCCCTCAATCGCGCCGCGCTCGAACGCATCAAGTTGAAGCCGCGCGCCTTCATGGAGACCCCGACGCACGCTCAGGACATCGAGCTCTTCGGGCAGAAATACCGGATGCCCATCGTGATCGCTCCAACGGGCGTCGCGGGCATCGTCTGGTATGAAGGCGAGCTCGCCTTGGCGCGCGCCGCAGCCAAGGCAGGAATCGCCTACACCCTGGCGATGGGCTCGACCACGGCGCTCGAGACGATCGCGCAGCGTTCGGGCAACCACCAGCTCTGGTTCCAGCTGTACATGTCGTTCGCCGACAGAGCGCGCAGTCTCGAGGTGGTGGAGCGCGCGCGGATCGCCGGCTACCGTGTGCTGGTGGTCACGGTGGACCGGGCCGGGCTCGCCAACCGAGAGTATAATTTGCGCAACGCTTATCCCATGCCGGAGAAGCCGTTTCGGCTGACGGTGGGCAACACGATCGATGTGCTGACGCATCCGCGATGGTTCCTCGGAGTGCTGGCTCGCTATGTCTTGACCAGCGGCCTGCCGCGACATCTCAACATGCCGCGTGGCGCCCAGGCGACGATCATGGGCCTCGGCTTGGGCGGTCCCGCGCGAAAAAAAGGTTCCCCGGTCTCTCTCGATGATCTGCGCGCCCTTCGGGCGGCATGGCCCCACGCCCTCGTCGTCAAGGGCGTCATGACGCCGGAAGACGCCGTCTTGGCGGTGGAATGCGGGGCCGACGGCGTCGTCGTGTCGAATCACGGCGGCCGGTCGCTGGATTGTTTTCAGGCGCCGATCGATGTCCTGCCTCAAGTCGTCGGCGCGGTGGGCTCGCGCGTTCCCGTTCTAGTCGACAGCGGCTTTCGACGCGGCAGCGACGTCGTGAAAGCCTTGGCGCTCGGAGCTCGCGCCGTCCTGATCGGCAGGGCGACGCTTTACGGCGTCGCGGCCGCGGGAGAGGCGGGAGCCGATCGGGCCCTCCAACTTCTCCGCGACGAGATAGATCGTACCCTCGGACTCATCGGTTGCCCGGACGTGGGTCGCTTGGGGCCTCAGCAGCTGCACCGCGGTAGCGCTTCGGGCGCCGCGTCTTGACAAGGCAAGGGGGTCCCCTTATACTGCCTACCGCCGAGGGGGACCCATGGCTACGAGGCTAGAGGCGGCGACGGGGCAGGGAAAGAGGGAATATCGAGCTCTGGATGTCCGCAAGATCACTCCGGCCATCGGGGCGGAAGTCTACGGCGTGGATCTCACTCAGCCCCTCAGCGATCAAGTCTTCGCCGAGCTTCAGGAGGCTCTGCTCGAGAACTTGGTGATCGTCTTCCGGGATCAGGCGATCAACGAAGTCCAGCAGATCCAGTTCGCTCGACGGTTCGGCAAGCTCTATCTCCATCCGCAGCCGAAAGTCCGGCTGGAAGGGTTCCCCGAGATCATCGTGATCCACGTCGATGAGAAATCGACGCACATTCCGGGAGAAAACTGGCACTCGGACGCTTCGTACGAGCCCGCGCCTCCCTGGGGCACGATGCTGCATCTCATCGAGGCTCCTAGCGTGGGCGGCGACACCCTCTTCGCCAACATGTATAGAGCCTACGAGACGCTTTCCGACGGCATGAAGCGGTTCTTGGCGGGCCTGACCGCGATCCACGACAGGGACTTTTTCGACGGCAAGACCGCCGCCGCTTACGGCGGCGGCGCGAGCACGAATCGAAGGGCGGAGCAGCCGGTCATTCGGCCTCATCCCGTCACCGGACGTCCCGTCATCTTCGTCAATCCGCAGTATACGACCAGGATCGTTCAGCTGAAGCCCGCCGAGAGCGACGCGGTCCTGCGCTTTTTATTCGAGCATTGCCAGTCGCCCGAATTCCAAGTCCGCGTGCGGTGGCGGCCTCACTCGATCGCCTTTTGGGACAACCGCTGCACTTGGCACAAGGCGATCTTCGACTACTTCCCTCAGCGGCGGCACGGCCTGCGCTGCGTGATCGGTGACGTCGGCGGAAGCTCGGAATGAGCCCTGCCGTTCCCTCCGGCGACAAGTAAGCCCCTTCGGGCGCTCGAGACGGCGCATCCTCATGTTGACGTCTTGTGAACGTGGTATTCCTCCGCCTTGACAAGCCCACGGGCGGCCTCTACACTCAAGGCACTCGGGATGCCTGACGAAGAATCATCGGACGGCTTGGGCGATGACGGCGCGCGCGATTCGTCGACCGGCGTCTTTCCGCTCTCGGCCGGCTCTTCCGCGGAATTGCTGAGCAAAGCTCAGAGCTACGCGCGCTGGCTCGAGGGCCTCGACTCAGGCGATCTCCGCATGGCCGACCTCTGCCGCGCGGTGGGCTCTCGGCAGGGCTCGCAACCCTATCGGTTGGCTATCGTGTTCCAATCGCGGGAAGAGCTCGGCCAACGGCTCAACGCGTTCGTTCGAGGCGAGGCCCGCGCGCGGGTCTGGTCGGGCCAGGCAGAGCTCGGTCGCGCCGTGAGGATCGCCTTCGTCTTCTGCGGCCAAGGCGCGCAGTGGTGGGGGATGGGACGCCAGCTTATCGCGACGGAGCCGCGCTTCCGCGCCACGATCGAGGAATGCGACCGCATCCTCTCGGGGTTGGCCGATTGGTCGTTGCTTCGCGAGCTTCTGGCCGACGAGCGAGATTCCCGGCTATCGCAGACCGAGGTGGCCCAGCCCACCTTGGCCGCGTTCCAGATCGCCTTGACGAGGCTTTGGGCCGACTTTGGCGTCGAGCCGAGCGCC
Organism: uncultured Elusimicrobia bacterium; assembly: GCA_964653765.1. Taxonomy (GTDB): domain Bacteria; phylum Elusimicrobiota; class Elusimicrobia; order UBA1565; family UBA9628; genus JAGWUP01. The sequence continues at coordinate 18,345 of CAZZGQ010000033.1, forward strand.
GTGGTGGGGCACAGCGTCGGAGAGATCGCGGCCGCTCATGTGGCGGGAGTCCTGAGCCTCAAGGAAGCCATGCGTCTGGCCTATCACAGAGGACGGATCATGCAGCGCGCGACCGGTCGCGGACGCATGGCGGCCGTCGCCCTCTCCAGCGAACGCGCGCTGGAGGCGATCCGCGGCTACGAAGGGCGTGTGTCCATCGCCGCTTGCAATAGCCGCATGTCGACGGTGTTGGCGGGGGACACGGAGCCTCTCGAGGAGCTGCTCAAGACGCTCGAGCAGCGAGGGGTGTCCGCGCGCAAGCTTAGGGTCGACTACGCTTTTCACAGCCATCAAATGGAGCCGCTGCTGGATGATCTCGAGGCGTCGTTGGGGTCGATCGAGGTCAACTCTTCCACCGTTCCTATCGTCTCGACGGTGACGGGAACTCGAGCCGGCCGGCGGGAGGGCGACTTTACGGCTCTGTATTGGAGGCGGAACGTGCGGCAGCCCGTGCTCTTTGAGCGAGCGTTGCAGTCTCTGATCAAGGAAGGAATTCGCACGTTCCTCGAGATCGGCCCGCATCCCGTCCTCTGGATCGACATCAACCATTCGCTCGAGCAAGCAGGCGTTGAAGGGACGACCGTCTCCTCGCTGCAACGGGACGAAAACGATAGAGAACGGCTGCTGAGCTCCCTGGGGCGCTTTTATTCTCTCGGTCTCGAGCCCGACTGGAGCGCGGTCTATCCCGGTGCCGGCCCTCTTCAGCTCCCGGACATCGAGAGTACTTCGCGGGCCGAGGCCAATGATCCCTTGGCGCGATGGTTTTACCAGGAACACTGGCAGACGCGCCCTCGCCGGACGAGCGACTGGGTGCCGGAGCTCTCGGCGGGCTTTGCGGCGGGGCGCTGGCTGATCTTCGAGGACGCGGCGGGGACCGGCTCCGAGTTGGGGGCGGCCGTCGGAGAGCTCAGGCAGCAGTGCCTGCTCGTGCGGCCGGGCGGCGCTTACACGAAGACCGAGGACAGGACGTGCCAAGTCGACCCCACGAATCCGGAGGACTTTAGACGCTTGATCGCCGACACGGTGCGTGACCCGCAGCGGCGCTGCGCCAGGATCGTCTACTTGTGGGGTCTCGACGCGGGAGCGGCCGGATCCCCCGAGTCGTCGCGTGCGGTCCAAGGCTTGCTCCATCTGATCCAAGAGCTCGCTCGGGCCGGCTTGCGTGATGCCCCCCGGCTGTGGATCGTCACTCGTGGCGCTCAGAGAGCCTCGGGCGACGAGCCTCCGGCCGCGGCGGCTCAGGCGTGGCTATGGGGCCTTGCGCGAGCGGCGATGCACGAACATCCAAGTCTGCGCTGCTCCTTGCTCGATCTGGCCCAAGACCTCGGCGCCCGCCAAGCGCGGCTTCTATGCGGCGTGGTCTCCGAGGAGGACGTTGAAAACCAGGTCGCGTTGCGTCGGCAGGGAGTGATGATCCCTCGCTTGAGGCCTTCGCCGAGACCTCCGATGGCCGACCCGCGGACGCTCTTTCGTGAGGA
>CAZZGQ010000034.1:0-4624 GCA_964653765.1 uncultured Elusimicrobia bacterium
ACGACATCTGCGACTTCGTCTGCGGCAACCGCATCCGCACGCGCTGGGAAGCGCTGCAGGGCGGGATGCCCGTCTACAAATACTTCTTCAATCGCGGCCTGACGATCCTTGAGAACTCGGTGACGGGCCAGAACCTGGGCGAATGGCACTCGGGCCTGCGCGCGTACTCGCGCAAGACGCTCGAGACGGTCCCCTGGCAGCTCAACAGCGACGATTTCGTGTTCGACCAGCAGTTCCTGATCCAGGCGGCGTCGATGAAGATCCGCATCGGCGACGTGCCCGTCCCGGTGCGCTATTTCCCTGAAGCCTCGTCGATCAACTTCAAGCGCAGCTGCATCTACGGCTTGTCCGCGCTCGTTTGCTTGGGCCAATACATCCTGCAGCAGGCGGGTCTCGTCCAATTCAAGCTATTAACGCCTCGTTAGCCGGCGCGACGCTGGTCTACGCGCTCTTCATCTTCGGCGGCTACTTCGGCAACCCGTTCCAGCAGCCGCTGCTGGCGCTGCTGCAGCTCTGCTTCATGGCGCTGCTCGCCACCGGCGCGGGGCGCGTCCTGCTGCGCTGGCTGGGCGTCGGCGACGTCAGCGAGTCGCAGAAGACGCTGATCGGCGCCACGCTAGGCCTGGGCGTCCTGAGCCTGCTGGGATTCGCGCTCTGCGCGGCGCGCGTCTTGTACGTGCCGGCCCTCATGACGGCCTTGGCCGCCCTATGGATCGTGGGGGCCACGGAGCTGCGCCAAGTGATCGTCTCTCTCGGAGCCAATCGCAACCTGCTGCGCGAGCGGCCTCTCGCTACCGCGGCCACCTTGGCTCTCCTTCTTTTGTCCCTTTGGATGACCTTCATCCCGCCGCACCAATACGACGCCCTGGTCTACCACCTGCCGCTGCCCGAGGCCTACATCCGCGCCCACCGGTTCGTGACCGTGCCTTCGCTGGTGTACTCGCACTTTCCCCAGAACGGGGAGATGCTCTACACCGTCGCCCTGCTGCTGCGCAACGATCTTCTCGCGCAGATGTTCATGTGGCTGGCCGGAGCCCTCTCGGTCTGGTGGATCTTCGAGCTCGGCAAGCGCGAGGCGCCGCTGTCGGCGGTGCTGCTGGGCTGCGTGCTGCTGGCGGCCCAGACGGCCTTCATGCTGCTGTGCAGCATCGCCTACGTAGAGGCCCTGGTCATGCTTTGGCTGACGGCCTGCCTCTTCTGTTTCCTGCGCTGGCGCCAGATCGACAACCGCGGCTGGCTGCTCCTGTCGGCCATCTTCCTCGGCTTGGCTTTGGGCACCAAGTACTACGCCGGCATCGCCGCCGTCCTGCTGGCGCTGTGGCTGGCGGGGGAACGTCGTTTCGGCGATCTGGCTTGGTTCACGGGCGTGACGACGCTGACGTTCGGCCCTTGGTTGATCAAGAACGGCGTGATGGCGGGCAATCCGTTCTTCCCATTTTTCAACCACCTGCTCGGCGCCGGCTCGGGCTGGAACGACACAGTGGCCCAGGGCTACTTCGGCGCGCTGACCGAGTATCGCTCGCTGCAGGGGCTCTGGCGGCTGCCGGCGCTGCTGCTGACCAACGACCCGCGCTTCGGCGGCGGCATGGACGTGCTCGGCACGCTGGGCTGGGACCTGACGTTCTGGGCGCTGCCTCTGGCGCTCTGGGCGTGCTGGGGCAACCGCTTCCTGCGCGCGCTGGCGCTGTTCTGCCTCGCTTACATGGCCTGCTGGGGGGTCACCGGGGTCGTGCTGCGCTTCCTGCTGGTGCTGGCGCCGGCCCTGGCCCTGCTGGCCGGCAACGGCCTTTACGCTCTGCAGCAGCGCCTGGGCGAGGTCGGGCGCGGGCTCTTGACGGGCGGCGTGGCCGTGCTGCTGGGCTGCCACGTCCTGCTCTTCCTATTCGTGGAGTTCGGGGTCTACGCGGGCGCTCCCGTCGCGCTCGGCGCCCAGTCGCGCGACCAGTTCCTGGGCTCGCGCTTGGACTATTATCCCTGCGCCCGCTTCGTCTCTGAGCACTCGGACAAATCTGATAAGATCCTGATCGTGGGCGAGCAGCGCTCCTACTACGTCGACCGCGACCACTCCGCCACCTCCGTCCACGCCCCGAACGCCTTCGTCGCCTGGTCCAACGACGCGGAAAACCCGGCGGCCCTGGCCTCCCGCATCGCCGCCGAAGGTTACGCCGAGACGATCGTCGTCCCACGGGAGCTGGGGCGCTTGGGAGACTCCGTCGGCGTCCTCACGCCCAAGGGCGTATCCAACTGGCAAGGGCTGACTCCCCGATTCCAAGGGCGAGCCTGCGCGGTGTATTGATGTCCGTCTTCGAGATCTACTGCGCCGCCGTCGCCGTCGCCGCCGGCGTGACGTTCACGGCCACGCCCCTCGTGCGCGCCGCCGCGCTGCGCTTCGGCTGGGTGGATACGCCGTCGTCCAAGCTCAAGACCCATGCCGCCGCCACCCCCGCGATGGGCGGCGTCGCGATCTATCTCGGCTTCGTCGCCGCTCTTATCTGCATGCGCCTCTGGACACAGTTCCCCACTGGCACCCTGTACGCGCTGCGCGCGCTGCTCTTCGGCGGCAGCCTCGTCTTCGCCCTGGGCTTCATCGACGACCTCTCAAAGCCCGTCGGCGTCGGCTTCAAGATGAAGTTCGTGATCCAAGGGCTCGCCGCCTGCCTGCTGATCCTCTTCGGCATCCGGATCCGTTTCATCAAGCCCGACTACGTCTCGGTGGGCCTGACGCTGCTCTGGGTGGTCGGCATCACCAACGCCTACAACATCATCGACATCATGGACGGCCTCTCGGCCAGCCAGGCCGTGGTGGCGGCGCTGAGCTTCCTGCTCATCTCCCTGCCGTCGGAGGAGCACTACGTCAACATCGCCTCCGCCGCCTTGGCCGGAGCGGCGCTGGGCTTCCTGCCCTGGAACTTCTCGCGCAAGTACAAGATCTTCATGGGCGACTGCGGCAGCATGCTGCTCGGCTTCCTGCTGGCGGGCATCTCCATGGGCACCAAGTACTCCGAGGTCAACAACATCGGCGTCTTCAGCCCGCTGCTCATCCTGCTCGTGCCGATGTACGACACCTTCTTCGTCATGTTCCTGCGCCTGCGCAAGGGCCAGTCGCCGTTCTTGGGCTCGAAGGATCATTTCGCGCTGCGCCTGGAGAAGGTGGGCTATTCCCGCGGGAAGATCGTCTGGATGGCGGCCGCCGCGGCCGCCTGCCTGGGCTTCGCGGCGTTTCTCGTGACGCAGCTCACCACGCCGCTCGCCCTGATGATCTATCTCATAGCGCTCGCCGCTATCTTGCTCTTGTCCAGGAACTTGGCCGCCATCATCATGCAATGATCAAGACCGATGTCCTGATCTTGGGAGGCGGTCTAGCCGGACTGTCGACGGCCTACCATCTCGGATCGACCGACTTCGTCCTAGTTGAAAAAACCCCCAAGGTCGGCGGGACGGCTGGCAGCGTCGCCCAGGACGGCTTCGTCTTCGATCAGACGGGCCACCTCCTCCACCTTCACGACGAATACGGCAAGAAGCTGATCTTGGAGCTGCTCGGCGACAACGTCGCCTCGCACGACCGCCGCTCATGGATCTACTCGCACGGCGTCTATACCCGCTATCCATTCCAGGCCAACACGTACGGGCTGCCGGACCGCGTCGTCGACGATTGCGTGGTCGGCTTCCTGAAGACGCTCCATCGCCCAGGCAAGGTATCGAACTCGTCGTTTAGGGAGTGGTGCCTCAAGCAGTTCGGCGAGGGCATCAGCCGTCATTTCATGTTCCCGTACAACGAGAAGCTCTGGAGGCTGCCGCTGTCGCGGCTGACGACGGAGTGGCAGGGCCGCTTCGTGCCCCGCCCGTCCCCGGCCGAGGTCCTCTACGGGGCGCTCACCGACCAGAAGAAGTTCTTCGGCTACAACGCGCAGTTCCGCTACCCCATCCGGGGCGGCATCCAGGTACTGCCGGATGCTTTGCGCGCGCGGTTGGACCCGACGAAAGTCCACGCGGGCTGCGCCGTTCGCAGCGTCGACCTGCGCGAAAAAGTGGCTGTCGTCGAAGGTTTGGGCGAAGTATCGTTCTCCCGTCTCGTCAACACGCTGCCGCTGGTCGACTTCCTGGACCTGGCCTCGCCGCTGCCGGCCGCCGTCCGCGCCGCGCGCCGCAAGCTGCGCTACAACACGGTCTACAACCTCAACCTGGGCGTGGACCGCGACGTCTCCGACAAGCACTGGGTCTATTTCCCGGAGGCGAAGTACCCGTTTTACCGGGTCGGCTTCTCCCATAATTTCGCGAAAGCCAACGCCCCGGCCGGAGCGAGCGCGCTCTATCTCGAAACCGCGCGGCCTGCAGGACAGAAGGTCGATATGAACCGTCTGGAAAACTCCATGCTCGCGGGATTGCGGTCCAGCGGCATCCTGAAGAGCGGCGACAAGCTCCTGACCAAGCTCTGGATCCCGATCCGTTGCGGCTACGTGGTCTACGATTTCGATCGGACTCCGGCCGTGACCTCGATATTCGATTTTTTCAAGCGTTCGGATATCCAGTCCATCGGCCGCTACGGCGGCTGGAAGTATTCGTTCATGGAGGAGACGATCCTCGACGGCAAGCGCTGCGCCGACCGCCTCCTCGGCCGCGCCGA
>CAZZGQ010000034.1:4724-19540 GCA_964653765.1 uncultured Elusimicrobia bacterium
AGGAGACGATCCTCGACGGCAAGCGCTGCGCCGACCGCCTCCTCGGCCGCGCCGAGGCGCTCGCCGCGGCCCCCTCCGGCGAACTGCGCCCCCTGAAGTAGCGGAACTTTTCCGCGCCCTCGTCCGTATACCTCTTGTGGACCAACAAGCCCTGGAGGCGGCTTTCAAGGCCGGCGCTCTGTTGCCCCCGCGCTGGTTCGAGCTTCACCCCGGCGAGCAACTGCGGGCGGTGCGAGAGGAACTGGGCGTCTCGCAGAGATGCTTGTCGGAGCAAACGGGGATCAGTCAGTCGTCGATCTCTTGTTTCGAGCGGGGATGTGATATGCGGATCACCTCCGTGGTGCGTCTCTTCAACGCGCTCGGCTGCTTGGCAGGCTTCGCCTTGGCTTGGGGGTGCGAAGAGGCTCAGGACCTGGCGCAGGAGGACGCCATGGCGAGGAGGGAGAGACTGGAAGCGGGCCTTGCCGTACGGTGGGAACGGCCGCGGCTTAGATAGACCTTCCATGGTCCGATCGTTTTTTCATATCACTCCGCCGATAAGACGAAAATGGGCCCGGACTGATACGAAAAACCGATCGGGCCTTGGCGGCCTACAGGTCCCCCCGAGGGTCTCTTGGCCCTGCAAATCCGGGACCTTGGCACCTCGCCGGCGGAAGGGCGCCGTTGGTACCGTAGAGGCATGAACCACGGCCATGCCCTCGTCCTGACGCTCCTTTCCCTTTCCCCCGCTTCGGCGGCGCAGCTGCGCGCTCCGGCGCCTTTGCCGGAAGCGGCGCTCGGCGCTCCCGCCGTCCCGGCCGCCGCGGGATTGCCCGGGGTGGAGGCCTTGCCTCAAGCCGCGTCACCGGAAGCGGTCGTGGGCCGCGACGTCGCGGCGACCGCCGCCGCCATCGCGCCGGTCACGGCGCAGGGAGCCGGCGTGGAGGCCGGGGCCGCCTCGCTGGGCTCGTTCTACGATTCTCCGGATTCCAAGCAACGACGGGGCGTGCCGAACGATTGGGTCGACGCCATGATCGGCGACAGCCAGAAGGCGGAGCCGGCCGCGGCGCGGCTGCGGGACGTCGTGCAGCGGCTGGGGTTTCGCAACGTGGCGCTCAACCGCGAGATCCTGCAGAAGCACAGCGACAAATACACGGTCGAGCTGCCCATGGGCTCGATCACGGACCAAAAGCAGTCCGGCCGCTGCTGGATCTTCGGCGCGCTCAACATGATCCGCTCGATGCTGATCGCCGACAACAAGGTGCCCGAGGAGTTCGAGTTCTCGCAGAACTACCTGCACTTCTTCAACATGCTCGAGAAGTCCAACAAGCAGCTCGAGGGCATGGCCGACAAGCTCTATGGCCGCCGCCGTCGGGGCGAGAAGTTCACGGCGGCCGATCGGCGCCTGGCGGTGACGCCGGAGATCGGGGACGGCGGTTGGACCGAGTGGTTCCTCTTCCTCGTCTCGAAGTACGGCCTGGTGCCGAAGAGCGCGATGGGGGAGACCATCAGCTCGGAGAGCACGGCGGTCCTGCTCAGCGAGCTGCAAGACAGCCTGGCCGCCACCGGCATGGAGCTGCTGCGCAACGCCAAGGAATACAAAGCGCGCCGCGCCAAGAACCTTTCCGAGCAGATCCGCTCCGCGGGCATGGCGCGGGTCTGGAGCATCCTCGCCACGCATCTGGGAACGCCGCCGAAGACCTTCGAATATCGGGCGACGCAGAAGCCCGAAAAGGACGGCCGCAAGAGGATCACGCCGACGCAGATCGGCCAGTACACGCCGCGATCCTTCGCCAAGGATTTCGTGGGGTTCGACGCGGAAGACTGGGTCCACGTCGGCGCTTTCCCCGGCAAGAAGACCGGCGTCGCCTACGTGATCCCGAAGACCGCGATCGGCGCCGCCAAGCCGGGACAGAACAAGTTCGACCTCCGCTTCATCAATACCTCGCCGATGATCTTAGCCGAGCTCACGAAGAAGGCCATCGACGGCGGCCAGCCGGTTCCCTTCGCCGCCGACGTCACCAAGGACGTCGACAACAACACGGGCATCATGCATCCCAGGCTCTTCGACCGCTCGGCGATCTATGAGGTGCCTCGGATGACCCGCAAGGAGAAAGCCTACACCAGCCGCCTCGGGGCCAACCACGAGATGATGTTCGCCGGCTACGATCAGCCCGATCCCAAGGGCCCGATCGTGAAGTTCAAGGACGAGAACTCCTGGAGCGAGAAGTACGGCACCAAGGGCGTCTACCACGTGTACTACGAGTGGTTCATGGAGAACGTCTTCGACATCCTCATCCACAAGAGGTTCCTGACTCCCACCATGCGCAAGCTCTGGAACGGCAAGCCCAAGGTCATCCGCGACACGTCGACGTGGTACTAAAGTGTTGTTATACTTTCTGACGTGCCGCGTCTCGTCGCGATCGCTCTAGCCTGTCTCTTGCTCAGCTCCTGTGTCGCGGAGATGGTCGCGAAGAACACCCCGCGCAAGGGCCCCGTCCGGGAAGTCGGCTACATCGAAACGGGCGGCGGCGAGGTGCGCTATTCCACGGACGGTTGGGGGTGGGTCATCGCCATGCGGCGCCGGGAGGCGCTGCGGCGCGTCCGCGGCGTCTGCGGCGAGCTCCGGCCCAAGATCACGGATGAGTTCACCCACGACGACGTCCAAGCCGCCTATGCCGGCGACGACATGAGCGAGCTGGCCAAGGGCGTCAACCACTACGAGGTCGCCCAGTACCATCATATCCTCTTCGAGTGTGGGAGACCATGATCACGCTAGACCGACCGCTGGTGTTCTTCGACCTGGAGGCCACGGGCATCTCGACGGAGAACGACCGGATCGTCGACATCGCGATGATCAAGAAGCTGCCGGACGGCTCCGACGTGGTGTTCACGTCCCTGGTCCATCCCGGGATGCCGATCCCGCGCGAGGCTTCGGCGGTGCACCACATCACCGACGACATGGTGGCGAACGCGCCTTACTTCAAGGAGCTGGCGCCGCGCGTGCTCGATTTCCTGCAGGGCTGCGACCTGGGCGGCTTCAACGCGGCCAAGTTCGACATCCCGATGCTGCAGGCGGAGATGAAGCGCAACGGCTTCGAGTTCTCGCTCGAGGGGCGGCGGATCGTCGACGCCCAGGTGATCTATCACAAGATGGAGCGCCGCACGCTCGCGGCGGCCTACCAGTTCTACTGCGGCAAGCCCTTGCCCGACGCCCACAGGGCCGAGCCCGACGCCCGCGCCTCCCTGGAAGTATTTTGGTCTCAATTATCACGTTATCCCGAACTCCCGAAGACCATGGACGGCTTGGTGGACTTTTGCAGAGATACGAGCAAGGTGGACGGCGGCGGCAAGTTCGTCTGGCGCAACGGCGAGGCCGCCTTCAACTTCGGCAAGTACCGCACGATGCTGCTGCGCGAGATCACGGCCAAGGACCCCGGCTACGTGCGCTGGTTCATGGGCACCGACAACGTGACGCCCGAGCAGGCGAAGATCTGCCAAGAGGCGCTGGCGGGACGCTTCCCTCAGCAGAAAGCGGCGGCGTGAAGAAGGCGGTCGTCCTGCTATCGGGGGGCCTGGACTCCACGACGGCTCTCTGGTGGGCCAAGTCGAAGGGCTATTCCTGCGCCGCGCTCGCCGTGGACTACGGCCAGCGGCACCGCCGGGAGCTGAAGGCGGCTCGCGCCGTCGCGCGCCGGGCGGGCGTGCCCCTGCACGAGGTCTCGCTGCCCCTGCCCTGGCTGAAGGTGAGCTCGCTGCTCGACGCCAAGAAGGAGCTGCCCGACCTGCCTCTCTCCAAGATCGGCTCGGGCGGCGTGCCCTCCACGTACGTGCCCGGACGTAATACGATATTTCTTTCGTTAGCCATGTCTTTGGCCGAAGCGACGGGAGCCGAAGCCTTGGTGATCGGCGCCAACGCCCTGGATTACTCGGGCTACCCTGATTGCCGGCCCGAATTCCTGCACGCCTTCGAAGAGGTGACCCGGACGACGAGGCGTCTGAAGATCCTCGCTCCATTACTGCGGCTGACCAAGCGCGGCATCGTCGAGTTGGCCGGCAAACTGAGAGCACCGATCGAATTGACGTGGTCTTGCTACGCCGGCAAGGGCAAGCCTTGCGGCAAGTGCGATTCATGCAAGCTGCGGGCCAAGGGTTTCGCCGAGGCGGGGAGGGACGATGAAGCTCTCCGACGCTAAGGCGGCGCGCATCGTCGAGGTCTTTTCCTCGCTCCAGGGCGAGGGCGTCTGCCTGGGCCAGAGGCAGATATTCGTGCGCTTCGGCGGCTGCAACCTCCACTGCGACTATTGCGACGAGCCCGACACCATCCCGATCCCCTCCGGCCAGATCATGACGGCCGAGGCGCTTCAGGGGGAAATAAAAAAACTAAAGGGAGAGGTCGTCTCTTGGACCGGAGGGGAACCGCTGTTGCATGCCGTATTCCTCAAGGGCATGATGACCTGGGCCCGGCAGCGGAAACTCAAGAACTATCTCGAGACCAACGGCACCCGCCCGGCGGAGCTGCGCGAGCTGGCCCCTCTCTGCGACTGGATCTCCCTGGACATCAAGCTGCCCTCGGCCACCGGCCGGCAGACCTGGTCGGAGCACCTGGAGTCGCTGCGCATCGCCCCGGAGAAGACCTTCGCCAAGGTCGTCCTGACCTCGACGTCCACCGACGCCGAATGGCGGCAGGTGATCCGCCTCATGCAAGAGGTCTCCACGAACATCCCCTTGATCCTCCAACCCGCAACGCCGCTTCGCGGCGTCGATAGCATACCGCCCGCCCAGGCGGTCCGCTTCCTTAAACTGGCGTCTTCCCTGATCAAGGACGTCAGGCTCATCCCCCAGTTCCACCCGGTCTGGAAACTCCCCTAGTTTGATAGAATCGCCGTTCATGGTCTTGGAGGCCCTGTCGGGCAAGCGTCTCCTGGTCACCGGGGCGACGGGTTTCATCGGCAAGGTCGTCCTGGCCCTGCTGCTGGACCGGCGCCCGGACGTCGGCTGCCTCTACGTCCTGATCCGGCCCCGGGCGGGCCGGTCGGCGTCCGACCGTTTCTTCGAGTCTGTCGTCTCCTCGCCGGCCCTGGACCCCCTGCGCGAGCGCTACGGCGCGGGCCTGGAGAGCTTCCTGCGCGAGAGGATCCGGGTGGTGTCCGGCGACGTCACCGAACCCGACTGGGGCCTCTCTCCGGAGGATTTGGCCGAGTTGAGAGGCCTGGACCTGATCCTCAATATCGCCGGCCTGGTCTCGCTCAACCCCGCCTTGGATGAGTCGCTGCGCATCAACGCCCACGGCGCCGAATATGGCGCGAAGCTGGCCGTTAAGCTCGGCGCGCGGCTGCTGCACGTCTCGACCTGCTACGTGGCGGGCCTGCGCAGCGGCGAGGTCCGGGAAGACGAAGCCGTCCTCGGCTACTATCCGAAGCGGCGGGGCCTGGGCCGTTTCGACGCCGCCGCCGAGCTGGCGGCCGCCGACCGCTTCGTGGCCGAGACCCGCGCCAAAGGCTTGAAGCGCCGCGAGGTGACCGAGCGCCTGATCGTCGACGGGCGGCGCCGCGCCCGGCACTGGGGCTGGCCCAACATCTATTGCTTTACCAAGGCCATGGGCGAGCAGCTGATCGCCGCCACCCCTGGCCTCAAGTACGCCATCGTGCGGCCGTCCATCGTGGAAAGCGCCCTGCACTTCCCGTTCCCGGGCTGGAACGAGGGGATGACGACGAGCGCGCCCGTGATCCTGGCCATGTCCACGGGGCACGTGCTGTGGCCGGCCCATCCGACCGCCGCCCTGGACGTGATGCCCGTCGATCTCGTGGCCGGCGCGCTCCTGCTGGCGGCGGGGGCGCTGCTGCTCGATGAGCACCGCCCCGTCTATCATGCCGCCTCCTCCCAGCTCAACCCCATGAGCGTGCGTCAGTGCATGCGCTTCGTCGGCGCCTACCGCCGGCGGGCCTACCGCGACCACGCGAACGGCGCGCTATGGGTGCATTGGCTGCGCACGCGGCTGCGGCTGCGCACGGTGCCGGGACCGGTCTACCAGGCCTTCGGCGTGCCGGCCTACCGCCGTCTGCTCGAGCGGTGGCCGGGACGGCCGCCTCGCCCGATCCAGCGGCTCTTGCGCGAGCTGGCCGGGGTCGAGCACGTCGTCGAGACCTTCTATCCCTTCATCCACGACGTGGACTGCGTCTTCCGCGTGGACAACCTGCAGGCGCTTTCCGCCCGTCTCGACGAGGCCGAGCGCGCCCAGCTGCCGTGGAGCGCCGAGAGCCTGGATTGGCGCTCTTATTGGTTCGACGTCCACACCGAGGGCCTGCGCAAGTGGGTCTTCCCGGCCTTCCGCCCGGCGAATGAAGGCCACAGCCTGCCCGTGCGGGCCGTCCGTTCCGTCATGGACAAGGCCCAAAAGCTCGTCTACCGCTGGTTCTTCCGCGTGACGGTGACCGGCGCGGAGAACGCGCCCGACGGCGGTAGCTTTCTGATCGCCTCCAACCACGAAAGCCACCTCGACATGGGCCTCATCAAGCACGCTCTGGGCTACCGCACGATCGTCTCGCTGGCCGCCAAGGATTATTTCTTCGACACGCCCTGGAAAGCGTTCTTCATCTCCACGTTCACGAACCTGCTGCCCTTCAATCGCAAGACGCGCCTGAAGGAGTCGCTGCAGGCGGCGGGGCAGGTGCTGGCGGCCGGCCGGCCGCTGCTGCTCTTCCCGGAGGGCACGCGGACCAAGGACGGGCGCATGAGCGCCTTCAAGCCTTCCTTGGGCTATCTCGCCCTCAACAACGAAGCCGCCGTCCTGCCGGTCTTCATCGACGGCGCCTTCGAGGCCATGCCCAAGGGCACGCCGCTGTTCTGGCCGCGGCGCCGCAGCCTCGCCGTGGCGATCGGCCCGCTGATCAAGGCCGAGGACCTCAAGCGCCTGACCGAGGGCATGCCCCACAACGAGGCCTACCGGGCCGCCACCGCCCACGTCGAGCGCCAAGTGCGCCGCCTCGCCGGCGAGCCCGAGCCGAGTAATAGCGCCGAGAAATGCGTCCCGTCGCGCTTGTAACGGGCGCCTCTTCGGGCATCGGCCGAGCCTTGGCGCTGCGCTTGGCGCGCGGCGGCTACGACCTGGTCCTGGTCTCGCGCGACGAGAAGCGCTTGAAGGAAGTCGCGGCGGAGGCCGGGGTGTCCTGCCGGATCGTGACGGAGGACCTCTCGAAGCCGGGGGCGGCGCAGCGCATCGCGGCGCCGGTGGACGTGCTGGTCAACAACGCCGGCTTCGGGCTCCACGGCGATTTCTCCCAGACGGATCTCGCGCAGGAGCAGGCGATGATCCAGACGCACGTCGTGGCGTTGGTGGAGCTGACCAAGCTGGTGCTGCCCGGCATGCTTGAGCGCGGGAAAGGACGCATCCTGAACGTGGGCTCCGTCTACTCGTACGGCCCCGCTCCGCATCAAGCGATCTACGGCGCCACCAAGGCTTTCCTGCTGTCGTTCTCGAACGCGCTCTACGGCGAGCTGGCCGGGACCGGCGTGACGGTCACCGCGCTGCTGCCGGGCCTGACGCGCACGGAATTCCACGAGCGGGCCGGCATCGGCGCCAAGCGCCTGAAGGGGATGAGCGCCGAGGACGTCGCGGAGGCGGGGGTGGCGGCCATGCTCGCGGGCAAGCCCGTCGTCATCACCGGCTTTCCAAACAAGGTCTACGTCCTGCTCTACCGCCTGTTGCCCGCCGCGGCGTTCTCGCGGTTGATGCGCTTGATCAACCGCCTGCGCGGCTTGAAGCCTGCGCGCTAAAGCCCGATCGCGGCGACCGGCGTGGCTTGAGCCCAACCCGCTAGGGCGTCCCCTTCGGCCGGGATCAGCTTGCCGGGGTTCATCAGCGAGTCGGGATCGAGCGAGCTCTTGAGCGCGCGCAGCGCCTGCAGGCCCGTCTTCGAGACCTCGCGCTCCATCCAGGGCCGGTGCTCGGTGCCGACGGCGTGGTGGTGGGTGAGCGTGGCGCCGTTGGCCAGGAAGAGCTCGGTGATGAACTTCTTGAAGGAATAGTACTGCTCGAGCTCACGGCCGGGCTGCTGGCGGCAGGCGTAGGTGAAGTAGAGGCAGGCGCCCGGCGAGTAGGTGTGGGAGATGTGGCAGCCGATGAACCCCGGCGTGCCCTCCGCCTCGAACTTCTTCATCATCGCCGCGCAGACCGTGTCGTGGAGGTTCATGACGTTGGACCAGACGGTGGCCGTCTCGGCCACGTCCACCATGCAGCGCCGGTCCATGACGTAGTCGCGCAGGTAGGGCAGGTTGAACTTGTCCTTCGACCAGCTCTTGCCCACGCCTTGCCCGAGGTCGAAGCCTTTATGCTTTTTAAGGATGGCGCGCACGGACTTCCCGCGCTGGGCGACGAAGCCGGGCTCGCCTTCCACGCCGACGATCATGATGGCGGGACGGACGTAGCCGCGCGCCTTGAGGACGCGCTTCATCTGCTTCTGGAAGAAAGCCTCGAGGCCCACCTTCGGCGTCTTCATGTTGAAGGCCAACTCGGTCTCGAACTCGTCCTGCAGGCGGATCAGCGACGGGCGGCCGTTTCGCACGCAATCGAAGATCGCCTCGTAGCCGTGCTTGAACGACGGGAAGAGAAAGCCGCGATAATCCTTCACCGCCGGCGCCTTGTGGACGCGCATCGTGCACTCGGTGATGATGCCCAGGGTGCCCTCGCTGCCGGCCATGAGGCGGTTGAGGTCGGGACCGGCGGAGCTGGCCGGCGTGGGCCGCGTCACGATGGTGCCGCTCGGCGTCACCATCTTCAGGGCCACGACCATGTCCTCGATCTTGCCGTAGGCGTCCGACTGCATGCCGGCCGAGCGCGTGGCGATCCAGCCGCCCAGGCTCGACCACTCGAAGCTGTCGGGGTAGTGGCCCAGGGAGAAGCCCTTGGCCTGCAGGTCCGCCTCGAGCTTGGGCCCGAGCGCGCCGGCCTCGATGACGGCGGTGCCGGAGACGGCATCGACGGAGAGCAGCCGGTTCATGCGGGCCAGCGACACCGTGACGACCATGCCATCGAACTCGCGCGGATTGACGCCACCCACGATGTTGGTGCCGCCGCCGAAAGGGATGAGGCAGACCCCGTGGCGCGCCGCCAGGGCGACGAGCTTCTCGACGTCGGAGTGGCTCTCGGGGAAGGCCACGGCGTCGGGCGCGCGGCGCACGAGGCCGCGGCGGACGTTGAAGAGATCGGGATAGCTCTTGCCGTAACTGTGGATCAGCCGCTGATCCTCGTCGAAGGACAAGGCGCCGGCGGCGCGGCAGAACGCCTCTTGGCGGCGGGGTTCGGGAAGGCGGATCGCGGAGCGGGCGACGGGCGGCGCCGGCGGCTGCTCCGGGACGGCCAGCGTCTTGGCGATCCAGGGCCAGAGGCCGGGTTTCTCCTTCATCGGGAACTCGAAATCGGGCGAGCCCCAGCCCCACCACTTCATGGTCATCCCGAGGCGATTCTAGCACTTTGGGATAGGCCGCTTGCCGAGACGGCGGTAGGACGTTAGGCCCGCACGGCCCGCCGCGGCTCGGCGGTAGAATGGCCTCATGCGAACCCTGCTTTCCGCGCTGCTGCTCGCGGCGCTCCGCGTCCCGGCCTTCTCGGCCGACACCCCTTCCTTCGAGAGCATGATCGACGCCGCTTCCAAGGCGTTCATGCAGCAGAAGGCGGCGGCGCCGCTTTCGCGCGCCATCGTCGACCAGCCGCTCGTCGGCCTCATCGCGCAAGCGCAGCCGTCGGTGGCGACCGTCATCGTCTCGCAGACCAAGACCAAGGGCGGCTTGCTCTCCTGGGCGCTGGGGCGCGAGCTCAAGGTGCCGACGGGCACGGCGCTGGGGACGGGCTGGGTCGCGCGGTCCAAGGACTCGACCGTGCTGCTGGTGACCAACGCCCACGTCGTCGCGGGCCGCGCCGTGGGCGGCAAGGTCTTCGTGCAGTTCGACGACCACGCCAACCTCGAGGCCACGGTCGTCGGCAAGAACGTCAAGAAGGATCTGGCTCTCATCGAGGTCGAGATCCCGGCGGGGCGGCCGTCTCGAAACGCGTTGCCGCTCGGCAGCAGCGCCTCCCTGAGGCAGGGCCAGCGCCTTCTCGCCCTCGGCAGCCCGCTGGGCCTGCGCCAGACGGCCACGGCCGGCATCTTCAGCGCCTCCGGCCTCAATCCCGAGTACTACCCCGGCGGCTACCTGCAGACCGATCTCGCCATCAACCACGGCAACTCCGGCGGTCCGCTGCTCGACCTGGACGGCGACGTGGTCGGCGTCAACTTCGCGATCCCGGGAGAGGGCACGGGCCTGGGCTTGGCCATCCCGGTGGAGTTCGTCAAGCAGGCCTTGGCGCAGTACGACGCGAATAGGGAGCTCTCCAACGCCTACCTCGGCGCCACCTTCGTCGGCTCGTCTTGGATGCAGACGGACGCCGTCTCCAACCTGCGCGCCAAGCTGGGCGGCCATGAGCTGCCTCACGAGGGCGCCTGGATCAAGCAGGTGCAGCCCGGCTCTCCCGCCGACAAGGCGGGGCTGGAGGAGGGCGATCGCGTCCTGGCCGTCGACGGGCAGGCCCTGCCGGCGCAGGTCTACGACGCCGTCGGCACGATGATCCAGGCCGTGGCGCTGAGATCGCCGGAGGACACGATGACGATGCTCGTCGAGCGCGGCGGTGTCCGCAGCAACGTCGTGGTGACGCTGGAGAAGGCACATGAATAAGCTCATCCCCGCTCTCGTCCTCGCGCTGACGCTGCCGCGCGCTTTCGCCGCCGGACCCGTCGAAGCCCCCGTCTCCGAGAGGCCGGGCCTCGAGGCGCCCGTCGCGCCCGCCGTCGTCTTCCCGACGTGGGATTCCATCGACGAGACGCAGCGCGCCTCGATCGTGCAGCGACAGATCGACGCCTGGACCGCGCAAGGTGTCGTCGAGGCCATCCCGGCCGAGGCGCTGAGCGCCGAGATCCAGAGCATGGAGCTCGTGGAGACGACGCTGGCGCAGTACGCCGGCGACAAGCTCGCGGCCTTGCAGGACGCCCGTAAAGCCGCCACGGAGCGCCGCGGGGCGATCCGCGCCGAGCGCGTGGCCGCGGGCGCGGCCAAGCTGGCCCAGCTCGCCAACGACACCCTCGACGCCGCGCCGAACGACGGCCGCCTCATCAGCGTGGTGGCCGGCCTCGGCTCGCAGGGGGCCATGACGGAGGAGGGCCGCCTGGCCGCCGCCGAGACCCTGGGCCGCCGCCTCACCGCCACGTACGACCTCGACCACGGCCGAGCCGCGGTCGACGGCCTGCTTCGCGTGGGCCTGTCCGCGCAGAGCGAGCCCGCGCGCCGCGCCGTCGTCGAGGCCTTCAGCCGCGACCTGCTGGGCGCGGTCTCGCCCGTCGCCGTCCTCGACGCCCAGCGCGAGCTGCAGGCGATGACGGCCGTGGCCCAGGCGTCCCAGGACCGCGAGACCCGCGGCCTGGCCGCCGCCACCGCCTACAAGCTGTCCGGCTTCGCGCCGCGCTCGGAGAGCCGGCAGCTCCTCGATTTCCTCATTCAGCCGCGCCGGCCGCACTTCCTCGCCGAGGCGGCGCGCACGGCGCTGGGCCAGCTGGCCGTCTCCGGCCCGGCGGTGCGCGTCCAAGCCGCGCCCAACGACAGCGCTTCCTTCGCCGCCATGCGGCGGGCGGCGCAGGCGTGGAAGTGGCGCGTGCGGATCGCCGGCGCTCTGCTGGGCGTCTCGGCGTTGGGTTTGATCGGCTCGCTGGGGCTGGGAGCGGCCGGCGTCGCCTTCGGCCTCGGGCTGCTCGTCTTCCTCCAGGGCTTGGCCAACCACCGCGGCGTCTTCGGCTTCGTCCAGGCCTGGTCCCTCGTCGGCGGCGCTTTCGCCGCGGCGGCGGCGCTGGCCGCCTCCACCGGCCCGCTGGGCGCGGCCGGCCTGGCCATCGTCGTCGGCTACGCCGCCGTGATGGCGGGCGTGGCGACGTGGAGCTTCAAGGTCCAGCGGCCCTGGCTGGGGCTGCTCCTCAATCTCATCCTGCTGGCGCTGCTCTAGTCAGAGCGGCGGGGCGCCGGGGCGCTGGAAGCGCCGGGCCAGCTCTTCGCGCGAGAGCGCGAGCATGGCGCGCCGCCCGTGCGGGCAGCAGCTGCCGTCGCGGCAGCCCTTGAGGTCCTCGAGCAGCCGCAGCGCTTCCTTCTCGCCCAAGGCGTCGTGCGCCTTCACGGCCGCCTTGCAGGCGATCGTCGAGACGGCGTGGTGGCGCGCGTCCTTGGCGGCCTGAGCCGGGTCGGCGAAGCCGTCGAGCAGCCGGTGCGCCAATTCTTTCAGGTCGGCGGCGTCCTTGAAGAGCGTGGGCACGGCCAGCACGTGCAGCGTGCCCTTGCCGTAGGGCGCGATCTCGAAGCCCAGGCGGTGCAGCTCCTCCTTGTGGCCGAGAACGGCTTGGACGGCGGAGGCCGTCAGCGGCACCGGCATCGGCAGCAGCAGCTTCTGGCTGCGCGCTCCGCCGTCCTCGATCTCGTCTAGGAAACGCTCGAAGAGGATGCGCTCGGCGGCGGCGTGCTGATCGAGCACGAACAGCCCGCCGTCGGCCTCGAAGAGCAGGTAGCTCTTTTCGACCTGTCCTAGAAAGCGGAAGGGCGGCGCCCACCAGGCGGGCGTGGAGCTCGGCTTGACGAAGGATTCGGCCGGACGAGACTCGAGAGCGAGCGTCTGCTCCTCGGGGAAGTACGATCGCCCGCCGAGATAGTAAGGCTTGGGTGGCTCCTCAGCAACCTGTGAAACAATGGGAGCAGGGATCTTGGTTTTCGCAAGAGCCGAAGAAACAAGACCATGGACGAGCTCGAAGATGTCTCGTTCCTTGTGGAAGCGCACCTCGCGCTTGCCGGGGTGGACGTTCACGTCGAAGGCGTCCGGGGAGAGCTCGAGGTGGCCCACGCAGACCGGGTGCTTGTCGCGGCCGCGGTGCTCCTCGAAGGCGCGGTAGAGCGCTTGCTGCAGCAGCCGCGCCTCCACCGGCCGGCGATTGACGAACCAATACTGGAAGTGGCGCGTGGCCGCCAGAGCGCCCGGCGGGCTGACCCAGAGGCGCAGCGCGTAGCCGGGGCGGTCCGCGACGACGGGGATCAGGTTGCCGGCGAGGTCGTCCCCGAGGACGGCGGCGCAGCGCCGCTGCTCGCGCGCCAGCGCGTCGCCGTGCGTCTCGGCGGCGAAGCGCAGCGCCTGCCGGCCCTCGGACTTGTAGAGGAACTGCACCTCGGGATTGGCCAGCGCCGCTTCCTCGACGATCGCGGCGAGCCTGCTCTTCTCGACCGGATCGCTCTTCAGGAACTTGAGCCGCGCCGGCGTGTTGAAGAAGAGCTCGCGCACCTCGACGGTCGTGCCCGGCACCGCCGGAGCGGGGCTCGACCGCTTCACCTGGCCGCCGACGGCCTCGACGCGCCAGCCGGCCTTGGCGCCGCGCTGGCAGGACGTCAGGGAGAGCTTGGAGACGGCGGCGGCGGCGTAGAGCGCTTCCCCGCGGAAGCCGAACGTGCGCAGGGCCTGCAGGTCCTCGAGCTTGCCGATCTTCGACGTGGCGTGGCGCTCGAGAGCCAGGGCGCAGTCCTCGGGCTCCATGCCCGCGCCGTCGTCGCTGACGGCCAGGCGCTCGCGCCCGGCGCCGGTCGATTCGACGACGATCTTGCCGGCGCCGGCGTCGAGGGAGTTCTCGATCAGCTCCTTGAGCAGGGACGCGGGGCGCTCGATGACCTCGCCTGCGGCGATCTGGCTGGCGACGTCGGAAGGCAGGCGGTGGATGCGGGGCACGACGAGCTAGGATACCAAACGGGGCGGGCAACTGTCACTTGCCCGATACTCCTTCGTCTGATATATTCTGCCCCATGCGCAGGATCCAAGACCGCTCCGGCTTCACGCTCGTCGAGTTGCTCGTCGTCGTGCTGATCATCGGCATCCTGGCCGCCGTGGCCGTGCCGCAGTACTTCAAGGTCGTGGAGAAGGGGCGCATCACCGAGGCCGTCTCCTGCGCCAACGACATCAACGGCTCGGAAGCGCGCTATTTCCTCAAGAACAACACTTATACGGCCACGCAAGCCAACCTCGACGTCGGCGGCTGCAACGCCTTGCGCTACTTCACGCTGACCTTGGGGGCGGCCGCGGCGAGCTGGTCGGCGACCTTCACGCGCTCGGCGCCCACGCCGCCGGTCTACGGCGCGTATACCTTCCAGTACACGTCGGGGAACGGCTCGGCCAACTCGTTCTCGTCGGGCAACGCCACGGTCCAGTCGGACCTGTTGCCCTAGCGCGCCGGCCTAGAGCTTCTTCTTCAGCGCCGAGAGCGCGCTCAGCGCTTCCAGCGGCGTCATCGCGTCCGGGTTGAGCAGGCGCAGCGCCTGCAGGACGGGATTCTCCTCGAACAACGGCAGCTCGGGCGCGGCCGCGCCGCCGC
This sequence comes from uncultured Elusimicrobia bacterium, assembly GCA_964653765.1. GTDB lineage: Bacteria > Elusimicrobiota > Elusimicrobia > UBA1565 > UBA9628 > JAGWUP01. The sequence goes on from CAZZGQ010000034.1 coordinate 19,121, forward strand.
CGAGGCCGGTGGAGGTGGCCCGGTTCTCCAGCTGGGTGAGGATCTCCCGGGCGCGCGCGATCAGGACGGGCGGCAGCCCGGCCAGCGCGGCGACGTGGATGCCGTAGGAGCGGTCCGCCGGGCCTTCCGAGATCCTGTGCAGGAAGACGACCTCGGTGCGGCCGTCGGCGTTGGTCCACTCGCGCGCCTCGACGTTGGCGTTGACCACGCCGGGGCGCTGCTTGGCGATCTCGGTCAGCTCGAAATAGTGCGTGGCAAAGAGCACGCGCGGCCCTCTTGTTGAAACCGCGGAGGAGGACGTTTTTGAAGGAAGATCTCCGTTGCTTAGGCGGCAATCATTCAAGTGTTCAATGACCGCCCAAGCAATGGAGATGCCGTCGAAGGTGGAGGTGCCGCGGCCCACCTCGTCGAGGACGAGCA
>CAZZGQ010000035.1:0-5999 GCA_964653765.1 uncultured Elusimicrobia bacterium
GCTCTCGTCCTCGCCGACCGCCTGTCCTGGAAGCTCGTCTATCTGGCGATGGCGGGCGTCATGGCGCTTTGCACGACCTTCACGCTGTGGGCCGACGAGCCGCGGGTGGGGGTCCCGCCGCCGCGCACGCTCTTCGAGGCCGTGGGAGCGCCGTTCCTGGATTTCTTCAGCCGCAAGGGCGGCGTGGAGTCGCTGGTCTTCATGACGCTCTACCGGATCGATTACAACTTGACCATCGCCATGACGATGCCGTTCATGATGGAGCTGGGCTTCAGCAAGACCGACATCGGCTTGGTGACGAAGGGCGTCGGTCTCGCGGCGTTGATCGCGGGCTCGCTCGTGGGCGGAGCTTTGATCCTGAAGCTGGGCTTGAGGCGAGCGCTCTTGCTCTTCGGCCTCGCGCAGGTGGCGTCCGGCGCGGCCTACCTGGTGCTGGCGCATGCCGGCCGCGCCTACGGCGTCATGACGGCGGCGATCATGCTGGAGAACTTCTGCGGCGGTATGAGCGACGCCGCCCTGACGGCCTTCCTGATGTCGCTGTGCAACAAGCGCTTCACGGCCACGCAGATGGCGCTGCTGACGAGCTTCGAAGGGCTCTCTCGCTATGTCGCCGGCGCTCCTTCCGGTTATCTGGCCAAGACGCTGGGCTGGCCTCGCTATTTCCTGCTGTGCTGCTTCGCCGGCGTCCCGGCGGTGCTGCTGCTCGTCATGCGCTTCGGCGCTTGGCGCCTGCCCGAGCGGGAAACGCCGGTCCTGACGACGGCCTGAGCGGCGCTGCTTACCCGCGATCTTTGGGGCGCGGGCCGGCCGGCCGGCTGAGGCGAGTCCTCGGACGTGAGGCGCGCGCCGGAGTGATCGGCGAGAATCGCCAGAGCGCGAGCATGCGCGGCAGGCCGTCGGGCGGCGGGGTGACGTGCGTCGTCGCCTCGGCGCCGGCGACGGTCCTCTCCCGGTCGGCGGCGGTGACGGCGAGGAGGCGGCCCGCGGGCGTGGCGGCGGAGCGGCGGGGGCGCCACGTCTTGTCGGCCTCTTCCGGCCGGCGTTCCGTGGTGGAATGCGTGCCCGACCCCTCGAGCGCAAGCGTGACCGTGAAATAGCCGCCGTCGGCGTGCCAGGCGTCCGTCTGGGTATGCCGCGAGGTCGAGCGCAGCTGTAACGAGTCGAACAGGACTTCCTCCTTGGGGCCGAGCGCGGCGTTGAGCGAGCGCGCCAGCTGCGCGCCGAAGCGCGCGAGCAGATCGAACAGCTCGTAAGGCGTGCCGCGCGCTTTCCCGGAGCCGTCGCCGTACTCTTTCATCTTCCAGCCCGAGCCGAGGCCGAAATAGAACATCGCCGCGTCCCGGAACGCCGGCCGGAGGGACGCGTAGAGCTCCGGAGGGAGCCAGCTCGAGGCGTCGAGCTCGACGAACCCGGGGCCGCCCGGGCGCAGGCCCTGCTTGAGGGCGTTCGTCAGGCGGGCGCGCTCCTCCTCGGAATCCAGCAGCCGCGAAAGCGTCCGCCGCGCTCGGCGGACGAGACGAGGAGCGAGGCGGGCCGGCCGCGGCAGAGCCGAGTCGGGCCGCGAGAAAGCCGTCGTGTCCGAGGTGAATCGGCGGCGAGGATCGTCCCAGAGCGCGCGGGCGGAGGCCGCTCCCGCCTCCAAGGACTCGTGTGCTTCGGCGAGGCCGATCTGGACGGAGGGAGTGATGAGGTCGTGCAGGAGAGCCAGGTCGCGCAGCTCGGCGCGAACGGCGTCCTGGGCGCCGGGCTCCTTCGCGGCGGCCGCGCGCAGGCGCAGATCGTGGGCGTACGTGTTGAGCTCCCAGCGAAGATCATACTTGAAGACGTTCTTCGCCTCTTCGTTCCCCGCGGCGGCCTCTTCCGCGGCCAAGGCGAGCCTGGAGTGGTCGAGATCGACTCGCTCGAGGACGCGCGCCGTCGCGGCCAGCGCCTCCGGCCGGTCGGGGACGAGCCAGGGCGCGGCGGCCCCGGCGGCCACGACGCGCAGCGACGGGCCGGCGCTCGGCTCGGAGAGGCTGGCCGCCGGCGCGAGCGACGGCCATACGGCCAGCGCGGCCATGAGCCCGAGGGAGAGAAGCCTCATGGTCCTGATGATAGTCCGCAACGACGCGAGGGGGCGCGGGTCGAAGGGCCCGGGTCGCGTCCTTTTTTGGACCTATCTTGCGGATCGACGCCTCCGGCCCGGCCGGCAGCCTCTTCCTGAACCAGCGGGGCTCGCTAAGGCTTCGGCGCGGCGCCGGGCCGCCTTTTCGCCGTTGGCGCGGGCGGCAGGTGGCCGTTGAAGAGCTCGAGGAGCTTGGCCGGATCGGCCGATTCGTAGACCAAGGCCCAGTGCTCGGCGCGCAGGAAGCCTTGGCTGACGGCGTGGCCCACGAAGCGGATGAAGGTGTCGTAGTAGTTCGCGACGTTGAGCAGGCCGCAGGGCTTGTGGTGGATGCCGAGCTGCATCCAGGTCACGATCTCGCAGAACTCGTCCATGGTGCCGAAGCCGCCGGGCATGGCGATGAAGCCGTCGGACAGCTTCTCCATCAAGGCCTTGCGCTCGTGCATCGAACCGACGACTTTGAGCTCGGTGAGGCCGCCGTGAGCCACCTCTTTCTCGACAAGATCCTGGGGGATGACGCCGATCACCTCGCCGCCGTCGGCCAGCGCGGCGTCCGCGATCGCGCCCATCAAGCCCACGCTGGCGCCGCCGTAGACGAGCCCGATGCCCCGCCGGGCCAGCAGCTTGCCCAGCGCCACGGCGGCTTCAGTATACGCGCCGGCCGTCCCGGAGCTCGAGCCGCAAAACACGCAGATCCGTTTCATCGCCACGACCGATTGTAGGAAATCCCTACGGCCGGCTGAACTCGAGCCCGACGCCGCCGGCGAAGTAGAACTGATGGCGGCGGTTGGGGTCGCGGAGGTCGAAGCCGGGGACCAGGTAGAGGTGAGCGTCGGCGCCGCGCCAGGCCGCGCTCTTCAGCAGGTCCAGAGCGGCGCCGAGCTGCGCGCGCTCCAGGCGCGAGCCGTGGACGTGCTGGAAGTCGAAATACGGCCCGACGAGAGCGTGGTCCGCCGCCGCGCCCGCGCGGAAGGAATACAGCGCGAAGGTGCGGTTGGCCAGCAGCGTGTCCCAGGAGCGCATCAGGGTGTCGTACTCGAGCTCCAGGAAGAACGGCCCGCGCCCCGAGAAGGAATAGCGGGCGAGCTCGCTCGTGTTGACGAGGATCAGGCGGCCCAGCTTGGCGCGCAGCGTCGGCTGGATGAGGAACCGCCGGGCGTAGGCGGCTTCGTCCCGCGAAGACAGCTCGTCGCGCTGGCGCTGGCCGAACGGCGCGTCGGCTGAGGGGAACGACAGGAGGGCGTCGTGCTGCCCGAAGTACCGGTAGAGGTCGGCGCGCGCCGCGAGGACGAAGAAGGGCGCCGGCACGCCTTTGGCCTGGACGGAAAACTGCCCGTAAGCCGGGCTCAAGCCCGTCGAGAGGCCCGCTTCGAGCGAGCGGTCGCCGGATTCCCGGCCTCGAAACGCTCCGCCGACGGCCATCAGCCCGGGCGGGTTGGCCCCGCCGAGCACGTCCGAGCGCAGCAGCCAGCGGCCCTGATCGGCCCGGGCCTGCGTCGCCGCCGCCGTCGCCGCCACGAGGAGCGCCGCCCTCCACCGCATCGGCTCCCATTGTAGCCGGCCGGCCCCGGAGGGCAACGCTCGGCGCTGTCAGGCTCTGATGACGAGCGCGATGACGAGCGGGAGACTCTTGTTTGCTACATTTGCCGCATGCGCGTCGGCGTCGACCTCGGCGGGACGAAGATCGAAGCGATCGCTCTCGGCGACGGCGACGCGGAGCTGGCGCGCCGGCGCGTTCCCACGCCGCGGGGCGACTACGAGGCGACGGTCGCCGCCGTGGCGGCGCTGGTCGAGGACGTCGAGCGGACGGCCGGCGGCCGGGCGGCGGGCATCGGCGTGGCGACGCCGGGGGCGCTGTCGCCCGACACGGGCCTGATCAAGAACGCCAACTCCACCTGCCTGATCGGGCGGCCGCTCGACGCTGATCTTGCGCGGCGGCTCGGACGGCCGGTGCGCCTGGCCAACGACGCCAACTGCCTGGCGCTCTCCGAGGCCGTCGACGGCGCCGCGGCGGGAGCGGCCGTCGTCTTCGCCGTGATCCTCGGCACCGGAGTGGGCGGCGGCATCGTCGTCGACGGCAAGATCCTCAACGGCCGCAACGCCATCGCCGGCGAGTGGGGCCACAACCCGCTGCCGTGGCCGCGGCCGGAGGAGCTGCCCGGGCCGCGGTGCTACTGCGGCAAGCACGGCTGCATCGAGACGTTCTTGTCGGGCCCCGGGCTGGCGCGCGACGCCTCGGTCGCGACCGCAGAGCAGGCGACGGGGGCGGCGCTGGAGCGCTATCACGACCGGCTGGCGCGCGCCCTCGCCCACGTGCTCAACATCCTCGACCCGGACGTGGTCGTGCTGGGCGGCGGCGTCTCGAACGTCGCCTCGCTCTACGAGGAGGTGCCGCGGCGCTGGGGGCGCTGGGCCTTCTCGGACGCGGTGCGCACCCGTTTGGTCCGGGCCAGGCACGGCGACTCGAGCGGGGTCCGCGGCGCCGCGTGGCTGTGGCCTAAGGCCTAGGGCGCTTCAGCAGCGCGGCGGCTTTCTTCACGAGGCTCCGGGGCGCCGCGCGCATCCGCGCCGCTTCGGGAAGGCCGTGCTTGACGGCGAAAAGGTACGCCATGAACAGGCCGAAGGGGATGCTGACCAAGAACACGGCCAAGCCTCCGGGGACGTGCAGCAGGTCGCCCAGGCGCAGCGTCCAGTTGATCAGGTAGTTGCCCTGGTAGACCACGCTCTCCTTCTTCATGCCCAGGACGAGCTGGCTCCCGTAGATGCGGTGCTTGTCGGCCATCCGGGGGATCTGGCGCCAGACGACGCCGCCGAGGTTGTTGAGGATGACGTTATAGGCGAGATGAAGATGGGTGGCCAGCAAGGCCAAGGCGCCGGCGCCCTGGGTCAGCAATAGGACGGGATACGCGAAGCAGGTGCTGATCACCGCGGCTTTCAGCAGCTGCTTCAGCCAGGTGCCGCGAAAGACCCAGTTCTTGTAGGTCTGCAGGAAGACGCTGATGAAGAGGCCGAAGCCCATCGTGAAGAGCACGGGAGCCCAAAAATCCAAGGCGGGCATCGGACCGAGGAGCAGCGACTTCGCCTCCTGCAGCCCCGTCGTGAGCAGGCCATGGATCATCGCCGTCGGGATCGCCAGGCGCACATCGCTGAGCTCGGGGCGCTGATAGGTCGCCCGCCAATAGTTCTTCCACCACCGCGCCTGCAGGGGCGTGGGACGCCGGACGGCCTCGGTGGAAAGGACGCGGCCGTCCCGCTGCCAGACGAGCACCGGCGTGCGGCCGCGGTCGACGATCTGGCGCGCCACCACCCGCCGCAGATGGCCCGAGTCCACGGCGATCTTGGCCTCGTCGAGCATCAAGAGCGCCAGCCCGGTCGACCGATGCGCGACGCGGACGAACGGCTGGCCGTCGATCAGGGTCATCTTCGCCTGTCCGATCGGCGTCTCGACCGCGATCGCGCTCTTGTTCATCAGGTCGACGAGGCCGCCGGGACCCGAGGCAGCGAGGGCTTCGTCTCGCTTGCGCAGCACCGCTTGCTGCAGGTCCAGCGACTCCTCCAATGCGCGGGCGGAGAGCGTGCCGTCCCAAAGGGCGTTCAGCGCCGCCGGGGAGGCCAGGCGCGCGGCGTCGATGGAAAGCGGCGAGAGCGTCCGCTCGAGCGCGCGGAGCTCCTCTTTCGCGCGCTGCTCGGAGACGGCGGCCGTGGGTCTCTTCTCGCTCGAGAGGCCGCCTCCCGCCTCTGGCGCCAAGGCGGAGAGCTTGTCGAGGCTGTCCGGCGAAAGCCCGTACGCGGCCGCGGCCTCGCGCAGCGGCTGCGTGAGGCCGTCCGGAAGGCCCGCGTGGATCGCTTCGACGACGGCGGAAGGAGCGACGACGGCGGGGGAGCCCGCGGACGA
>CAZZGQ010000035.1:6099-10611 GCA_964653765.1 uncultured Elusimicrobia bacterium
GGATCGCTTCGACGACGGCGGAAGGAGCGACGACGGCGGGGGAGCCCGCGGACGAGGGCGCGCGCCCGGCGATCTCGCCGGCGAAAAGCGGCGCCGCGGCGGCGACGATCAGCGCCGCCGCCGTCCAGGGTCGATGAAGAATCTGGCTCGCCCGCATGCCCGCCGCCTAAGGGCGGGCGGCCGCGCAGTTGGCGCGGCTCTGGGCGGCGACGACGGCGTGCACGGCCTCGAAGATGTCCTTCATCCGGTCCGTGAGCGTCTTGGACCGCTCGATGTCCTCGAGAGCCTTGTCGGCGAAGGGCTCCTGCTTCGCCAGCTCGTCGGAGCACGTCTTCTGGGCCGACATCGGCTGCTCGGCCTTCTCCAGGCGGCCCGAGGTGGAGCACAGCATCAACGTGGCGTTGGCGCCCATGGCCGTGCCCAGCTGCGCGAAATCGAAGGTCTGAGGGTCGTTGGCGAACTGCCGGCGGTGCATCTGCAAGGAGACGTTCGTGGCGATGAGGGCCTTCGAGTACGCTTGGCAGGCCGCGTCGTCGAGGTCGGCCAGGCCGTGGATCTCGGGCACGGGGGTCCGGTCCGCGTCGGGCCCTGACGCCACGATCTCGCGCATCATCTGATAGAAGCCGACGATGACCTGCTCGCGCTTCTGCCGGCCGGCGTCGTCGTCGCGCTGGCCGCCGGCCTCGAGAGCGGCATGCGCGGGACCGGCGGCGAGCGTCACGACGAGAGCGAGCAGGAATCCCTTGTTCATGGGGTTATTATGGAAGGCTCCCTCGCCCTGCGCCTGGGGCATCGGGCCCCGTCGGGGTAGGCCGATCGTCCCGGGGCCTGCCGCGGCTGGCTCTCGGCGCCAAATGCTGCTATCCTCCGCGCATGGCCAAGCCTGAAGAAAAACCCGCCGCAAGCCCCGCCGAGGCGGCGCCCCAGCCTCCCGCCGAGCCGAAGAAGTACTACCTGCTCGTCGGCAAGACCACGATCAAGGGGCCTTTCACCGCCGCGGAGATGCGCGAGCAGCCCGACTTCCTGGAGACGTCGAAGATCGCCCCGCTCGGCGCCACCAAGTCCAGCCACTGGAAGCCGGTGGAACGCTTCGAAGAGCTGCGCGCCATCATCGAGGAGCGCAAGGCCGCGAAGGCCGCGCCAGTGGCCGCCAAGCCCGGCGAAGTTCCCAAGCCCGCGCCGCAGGCCAGGCCGCCCGCTGGGCATCATTAGCGTGCGGCGGCTCTGTCTCTTGGGCATGCAGGCCGTCCTGCTCGGCGCCTGCGCCTCTGGGGGCAAGACGGCGCGCCACGACCCGCCGCGCGCCTCGGAAGCCTTCTTCGATCTCCACCAAGCCGTCGGCTTTCTGGAGGCCTACGAGAGCGAGCGCTGCGCCACGGGACTGGCCAAGGCTCAGGTGTACCTGAACATGGCCAGCGACAGTCTGCGCCGCCATCCCTCCCCCGACCTGGCGTCGATCGCGGTCCGGCTGCGCGGCCTCACTGACTCCTCCGAGAGCGCTCAGCTGCTCCAGGTCGAGCAGCTGCGAGAGCGGCTCCATGCCGCGGCCGCGGCCAACGGCTACGAGCACAGCGATTCCTGGAACCAGGAGTTCTGGAATTGCCGGTGACCTCTAGTCATCGCGTCGTCACGTCCTGGTGACAGGTCTGTTTCTGGCATCCGGCCGCCACGATCCCTAGACTGTCCGCATGAGATGGTATGACGTCGTGGGGGCGGCGTTGTGCGTAGGGCTGCTGCTGAGCTCGCTCGGCTGCGGCACCATCTTGTATCCCGAGCGGCGCGGACAGCGGGGCGGCCGCATCGACCCGGGCGTCGCCGTCCTCGACGGCGTCGGCCTGCTCTTCTTCATCATCCCCGGCGTGATCGCCTTCGCCGTGGACTTCGGCAACGGCTGCATCTACCTTCCGGGTAAGGGGAAGAGCCTTCTCGGCGCGAACGAACTCGAGATGATCCGCTTCGAGCCGAAGCGCGACGCCCGGGCTTCCATCGAGCGCATTCTCCGCGAAAGGACGGGCCGCTCGGTCCGCCTGGATCAACCGGACCTCGAGGTCTGCCGCCTGGAGTCGCCGGACCAGCTTCCGGCCCGCTTCGCCGTCGCGGCGAGATAGCCCGCTACCGCCGCGCGGCCGCGGCGCGGCGGGCGTGGAAGCGGGCTTTCAGCTTGTTGGCCAGCGAGGCCGGATCGTTGAGCGCGCGCGAGGCGAGGCGCTCGAGGCTGGCGACGACGCCCGCGGCGACGGGCGCGGGGAGCGGACGGACGGCCAAGGCGTCGTGGACCGAGGTGTTGAAGAGCTGCTGCGGCCGCCCTTCGGGCGGCGTGCGCCCGTAGGCGTCGCGGATCCGCTCCACCGAGAGCGGCTCGGCGGCGCGCAGGAGATTCTCGACGCGGGCGGGCTCGAGCGCGACCGTCGACGCCAGGCCGGCCAGAGCGCCCACGGCGGCCCGGCGGTCGCCGTCGAAGAGCTCGAGGAGCCGTCCGGGATCGCGGGCGGCGACGGCGCGCTCGATCTCGGCGGCGGCGGGGCGGGACGGCGCGCCGGCGTCGGCGCCTGCGCCCATGTCGATCTCGTAGACCTTGTCGGGCTGTCGCTCGGGCGCGGGAGCGGCGTCCGGCGGCGGAGCCCGGCGGTCGAGCTCGGGGACGGGGAGCTCGAGCGGGATGCCCGCCTCCCGCTCCTGAGTGGGACGCGTCGGGATGGTCGCCGGATGCGGAAGATTCGGGATGTCGCGCAGGCCGGCGCGCGCCGCGGCGGGCAGGCAGGCGAGCAAGACGAGGACGCGGAACGTCATGCGGTGAGTATCGCCCGCGAGAGCTTCGTCGGAAAGGGCCCTTTGCCGGTGGAGAGGGACCGTTGGTCCCAGGCCCGCGAAATAGAGCTTGACATGTAAGTAAGCGTCTGCTAACATAAGCGCAATGACGCCCAAACGGTTGAAAGCGGAAGAGCGCTGCGCGGCGATCCGGCAAGCCATGCGCGAGGTGTTCGCGGAGAAGGGTTTCGCGGGCACGACGACGCGCGAGCTGGCCAAGGCCGCCGGCGTCTCCGAGGCGCTTCTCTACCGGCACTTCCCCAGCAAGGAGGCGATGTACGCGGGGATGATCGAAGGCTGCCTCTCCGAGAGGGTGATGGGAGAGTATAACCGGATCCTCGCCCTCGAGCCCTCGACCTCCACCCTGGTCCTGCTGACCCACTTCATCGTCAGCAAGATGTTCTCCGAGGTCTCCAAGGAGAAGAAAGCCGTCGATACCCTGGCTGTCCGCAGCATGTTCGAGGACGGCGAGTTCATGCGCGTCCTGCAGCAGAAGCGAGCCGCGCCTTGGCACAAGAAGTTCCGGCAGTCCTTGGAGGCCGCACGTAAGGGCGGCGAAGTTCAGGGGGACGCGCCGGGCGGAGACGTGACGAGCTGGTTCGTCCTGGCTCTCTGCTTCGGTATGATGATGTTCCTCTCGCCGAGCAAGCCCGTGCTGGACGTCCAGGGGTCGCGGTCCGAGCTGATCGAGCGCGGTGTGTGGTTCGTCCTGCTGGGCATCGGTTTAAAGCCAGAGACCGTGCGCAAGCACTACAATCCGAAAGCATTGTCGCTTCTGGAGGCGGCGGCGGTCTGATATTTTTTTGGCTCAATAAGTAAGTAAACGGCCACTTATATTAAGGAGAAGGACATGAGCAGCGCATCCGCCCGCCAGTCGAAGACCGCCACGCCGTGGATCGTCGCCTTGACCGTGACGTTGGCGACCTTCATGGAGGTGCTCGACACGAGCATCGCCAACGTGGCGCTGCCGCACATCGCCGGCAACCTCTCGGCCAGCATCAGCGAGAGCACGTGGGTGCTCACCTCTTATCTGGTCGCCAACGCCATCGTGCTGCCGCTCAGCGGCTGGCTGTCGAGCCTCGTCGGCCGCAAGAACTTCTACATGGCCTGCGTGGCGGGGTTCACGATCAGCTCGGCGCTGAGCGGGCTGGCCCCGACCTTGGGCTGGCTGGTCTTCTTCCGCGTGATCCAGGGACTGAGCGGCGGCGGCTTGCAGCCTACCGAGCAGGCCATCCTGGCGGACAGCTTCCCGCCGGAGCAGTTCGGCATGGCCATGGCGATCTACGGCATGGCCGTCGTCGCCGCGCCCATCCTCGGCCCGACGTTGGGCGGTTGGATCACGGACAATTTCAGCTGGCGCTGGATCTTCTTCATCAACATCCCCGTCGGCGCGGTCTCGCTGCTGCTGACCTCGCGTCTCATCCAAGATCCGCCCAGCCTCCCGCGCATCGATCTGTCGAAGGGCTTCAAGTTCGACTACATCGGCCTGGGCCTGATCGCGCTCGGGCTGGCGAGCCTGCAGATCGTCCTCGACAAGGGGCAGGAAGCCGACTGGTTCGGCGCGACCTACATCGTGGTCCTGTCGGCGATCGCCGTCTTGGCGCTGATCGGAGCGGCGGTCTGGGAGCTGAGGACGGAAGATCCCGTCGTGGACCTGCGCTTGTTGGGCGAGCGCAATTTCGCCGTGGCCATCCTCTTCATGGG
>CAZZGQ010000035.1:10711-13860 GCA_964653765.1 uncultured Elusimicrobia bacterium
TGGACCTGCGCTTGTTGGGCGAGCGCAATTTCGCCGTGGCCATCCTCTTCATGGGAGTATTGGGCGCCGTCTTCAACGGCAGCACCGTGCTCTTGCCTCAGTTCCTGCAGGGCCTGATGGGATACACCGCGACGGCGGCCGGGCTGGTGCTGTCGCCCTCCGGCTTCGTGCTGATGGCCATGATGCCGGTGGCGGGCGCGCTCGTGTCCCGCATACAGCCGCGCTGGCTCATTGCGGCGGGATTCTCCTTCGTCGCTCTCTCCATGTGGCAGTCGCGAAGCCTGACCCTCGGCATCGATCCATGGTACGTCATCATGACCCGCATGGTGTTCTCGGTCGGCGGCCCGCTGCTCTTCATCCCGATCAACGTGGCGGCCTATGCCTTCGTGCCGAAGGGCAAGAACAACGCCGCCTCCGGGCTCATCAACCTGGCCCGCAACATGGGGGCGAGCTTCGGCATCGCCGGCCTCGGCACGATGATCGAGCGGCGGGCGCAATTTCACCAAGCCATGCTCGTGGGACACATGACGCCGTACGACCAGGGCTACAACGCCGCGGTGGCGGCCGCCGGTCACGGAGAAGGAGCCCTGGCGTCGGTGTACGGCCTCGTCCAGCAGCAGGCGGCCCTGCTGTCTTACGTGGACGGCTTTCAGATCATGATGCTGGGGACGCTCCTCGTCATCCCGCTGGTGCTGCTGCTCAAGAACGTGGAATCCGGCAAGGCGAGCGCCCCCGTTCACTAAAGGAGAACACAAGATGAAACAGATACTGATCGTCGAAGCGAGCCCGCTGACCGAAGCGTCGGCCAGCCGCCGAGTCGCCCATACGCTGGAGGAGAAGCTGCGCGCGGATCATCCCGAGGCGCGCATCGTGCGCCGCGATCTCGCGGCCGAGCCGGTCCCGCACCTGGACGCGGGCACCGTGGCGGCGATGAGATCCAAAGGGGCCGACGAGGCGCTGCGGCTCTCCGACGCCCTGATCGACGAGGTGCTCGGCTCCGATCTCGTCGTCATCGCCACGCCGATGTGGAATTTCGGCGTGCCTTCGACGCTGAAGGCCTGGATCGACCACGTCGTGCGCGCCGGCAAGACCTTCGCCTATTCCGAGAAAGGCCCCGTCGGCCTCGCCGGCGGCCGCAAGGCGGTCATCATCGCTTCTTCGGGCGGCGTCTATAGCTCGGGACGGATGCAGTCTTTCGACTTCGTCGTGCCGTATCTGAAGGCCGTTCTCGGCTTCATCGGCCTCGAGGTGGTCGAAGCCGTGCGAGCCGAAGGGCTCGCCATCCCCGCGCTGGCGGAGGACGGCTTGGCGAACGCGCAAAAGAGCGCGCGGGCGCTGGCGGTCTGATATTTTGTTCGCCCAGAAGTTAGTGGCCGGTTACTTACAGGAGAGACTATGAGCGCAAGAATATTCACGGATCAGACGTTCCAGACGGATGCGTTGAGCTCGCCTCTGCCCGTCTTGGTCGACCTTTCGGCGCCGTGGTGCGGCCCTTGCCGGGCGCTGGCGCCCGTTGTCGACGAGCTGGCGCGCGAGTTCGAGGGTCGCGCCGTGGTCGGCACGATGAACACGGACGAAAACCCGGAGACGCCCGCCCAACTGCGCGTGTCGGCGATCCCGACCTTGCTTTTCGTCAAGGGAGGAAAAGTGGTGGACGTGATGGTCGGCGCGCGGCCGAAGGCGCAGATCAAGGCGCGTCTCGAGGGGCTGCTGTCATGAACGTCGCCCTGCCCGACGTGGTCACGGCGCCCGTGACGCCGCCGGCGTCTTCGAAGCCGGAAAGGAAGGCCTCTCCGGCGGCGTACGTTTGGAGCAAGGACTTCACAATCAGGAGGCTGCAATGAACCTTTTGCTCGTCGTGGTCGTGGTCGTCGTGGGCGCGCTTTCCCCGCGCGCCGAGAAGAAACACCGGCCCGCGCCCGCTCCCGCGCCTCACGAGGCGCCGGCGCGAGCGCCGGCGGAGACTTTGACCGTTTAGGATTCGGCGGAGGATGCTGCGATGCGATATTTGAAACGATGGGGGCTTCTGGCGGCGGCGACGCTAATGGCCGCAACCGGCGCCCAAGCGGCGACGACGGTCGGGATCCGCGATGCGATACAGAACGCCATCGCGACGAACCTGGTCGGGAAGCTGGCGAAGGCCGACGACGAGGCCGCCCGAGGGCGGGCATTGGAGGCGGCGTCCGCGCTCTTGCCGCGCGTGATCGGCGCCGTCTCGCAGGGCCGCGTATTCAGGCAGAACCTGGCGGCCGAGGGCCTGGGCGGCGGGCCGATCGCTCCGTTGATCGGCCCCTACGACGTCTTCGACGCCCGGGTGCGCTTCACTCAGATGGTCTTCGACCTCTCGGCGATCAAGCGCTATGAGGCGGCCGGCGCCGGCAAGGAGCTTGCGGCACGCCGGGAAGAGGCGGCGCGCGAGCAGGTCGCGGCGGCGGCCGCGCTCGCCTACGTCGAGGCGCTGCGGGCGCGCAAGGCCGTGGCCGCAGCCCAGGCGGACGCCGATCTGGCGGCGCGCCTGAAGGCGCAGACACAGGACCAAGAGAAGCAGGGCACCGCCACCGGCGTCGACGTCGTGCGGGCGCAGACGCGGCTGTCGGACGCCAGCGTCGAGCTCTTGCAGGCGCAGATCGCCGAGCGCACCGCCCTGATCCGCCTCAAGCGCGTCGCCGGCTGGCCCTTGGGCGATGAGCTCGCGTTGAGCGACGATCTCTCGGCCGCTCCGGCCGAGCCGGGCCCGCTCGAGAGCGCCTTGTCCTCGGCGGCCGGCGCTCGCCCCGAGGTCGCCGCGGCCTTGGAGGAAGCGCGCCAAGACGCGCTGCTCGTCTCGGCCGCCAAGGCGGAACGGGCGCCGACGGTGTCCGTCGGGGCCGACGTGGGCTTGAGCGGCAATCAACCCGACGGCGGAGCGCGGACGACAGGCAGCATCGGCGCCGGCCTGTCCATCCCGCTGTTCACCAGCGGTCTGATCAAGGGCCGCGTCCGTGAGGCTCGCGCCGGGCAGGATCGCTCCGAAGCTCGCTTGGCGGACGTCCGCATCCAGGTGGAGGAGGACGTGCGCCTGGCTTACGAGACGCTTTCCGAGGCGCAGAACCAAGTCGCCGCGTCCTCGCAGACGCTGACGCTGGCGGAGCAGGAGCTGCGCATGGCGC
>CAZZGQ010000035.1:13960-15055 GCA_964653765.1 uncultured Elusimicrobia bacterium
GTCGCCGCGTCCTCGCAGACGCTGACGCTGGCGGAGCAGGAGCTGCGCATGGCGCAGGACCAATACGCGGCGGGGACGGGCGACAACGTCGCCGTCGTCACCGCGCAAGACGAGCTCGCCCGGGCGCGCAACCGGGTGGTCTCTTCGCTGGCCGAGGATTACGACGCTCGCATCAATCTGGCCGCCGCCTTGGGCGGCGCGCGCGGCTTCAAGCTTTAAGAGGAGGAATTCAATGGATAGCGCGGTCAAGACGTCGAACGGGCAAGGAGTCGTCGAGGAAGCGGCGGATCTGCTCAAGAAGGGCGGGACGCCGTCCGCCGTGAGCGGCAAGAAATCCGCTCGAAGGACGGCGATCATCGTCGCGGCCGTGGGCGCCGCCTTGATGCTGGCGGGGTTGCTGTTGATGGGCCGGGGGTGGGTCTCCACCGACGACGCCTTCATCGAGGGGCACGTCGTCCCGGTCAGCTCCCGGGTGTCGGGTCACATCGTGCGCGTCCTCGTCGACGATAATCAGGTCGTGAAGAAGGGCGACCTCCTCGCGGAAATCGATCCGCGGGACTACGAGACCAGGCTCGACGACGCGCGAGCGGCCGTAGACGGCGCCCAGGCGACCGCGCGCAAGACCGAGCTCGACGTCAAGCGTTACGAGAGCTTGGCGCAGCGCAGCGAGGCCTCGCGCCAGACCGTCGATCACGCCCAGGCGGACGCGCAAGCGGCGCGAGCGAATCTCGAAGCGGCCCAAGCACGCTTGCGCCAAGCCGAGCTCGACCTGTCCTACACGAAGATCGCCGCGCCGCAGGCCGGCCGAGTGACGCGCAAGACCGTGGAGGAAGGCGCCTTCGTGGCCGTCGGTCAGCCGCTGCTCGCTGTCGTTCCCAGCGAGATATGGGTCGTGGCGAACTTCAAGGAGACCCAGCTGCGGGACATGCGGTCCGGTCAGCGCGCCGAGATCAAGGTCGACGCCTATCCCGGCAAGCTGGAAGGCCGCGTGGAAAGCCTGCAGGCAGGGACCGGGGCGCGTTTCAGCGTGCTGCCGGCCGAGAACGCCACGGGCAACTTCGTGAAGGTCGTGCAGCGGATGCCGGTCAAGATCGT
>CAZZGQ010000035.1:15155-18508 GCA_964653765.1 uncultured Elusimicrobia bacterium
CGAGCCAAGTTCGAGGCGGGACGGTTCGACAAGCTCGCGAGCGAGCTTGCGGAGATGCGCCGCGCGGTGGCCGAATAATTTTTTCGCTAATAGATGTATATACATATTAATGACGCCCGCCGCCCGATCAATCCCTGGCTCATCGGCATCACGGTCACCCTGGCCACGTTCATGGAGCTGCTCGATACCGCGATCGCCAACGTCTCGCTGCCCCACATCGCGGGCGGCTTGGCGACCAGCTACGACGAGGCGACGTGGGTGCTGACGAGCTATCTGGTGGCCAATGCCGTGGTCCTGCCCTTGTCCGCCTGGCTGAGCCGCATGTTCGGGCGCAAGAACTACTACATGGCGTGCGTCGCTCTCTTCACCGCCGCCTCGTTGCTGTGCGGCTTGGCGCCCAGCCTCGGTTGGCTGATCCTCTTTCGCGTGCTGCAGGGCATCGCCGGCGGCGGACTGGCGCCGGTCGAGCAGGCGATCCTCGTCGACACCTTCCCGCTGGCGCAACGCGCCGCGGCCTTCGCGCTCTACAGCATGGCCATCGTCACCGCGCCCGTCGTCGGGCCGCCTTTGGGCGGCTGGATCACCGACAATTGGAACTGGCGGTGGGTGTTCTTCATCAACTTGCCCGTGGGGGCGCTGTCGCTCTTTCTGACGAGCCGGCTCGTCCACGACCCGCCGGAGTTCCGCGAGGAGGTCCGAGAGGCGCGTGCCGGCGGCTGGACGAGGATCGACTGGCCCGGCATCGCCTTGATCGCCGTCGGGTTCGCCTGCCTCGAGGTCGTCCTGGATCGGGGTCAACGGCTGGACTGGTTCGAGAGTCCCCTGGTCGTGGCCTTCCTGTGCGTCGCTCTGGCCGCGCTCGCCGCGGGTCTCTGGTGGGAATGGCGGCACCCGGATCCCGTCGTCGAGATACGGCTGCTCCAAGACCGCAATTTCGCTCTCGCGGCCGTCTTCTACACTCTTTTCGGCTTCGTGCTCTTCGGCAGCACGGTGCTGGTCCCGCAGATGCTCCAATCTCTCTACGGGTATACGGCCACGGATGCCGGCTTGGTCCTGGGGCCCGGCGCGATGGTGATCGTCGTGCTGGCGCCCCTCGTCGTCCGCGTGCTGCCCCGGCTCGGCGTGGCGCCCCTGGTCTCGTTCGGCTATGCCGTCCTTGGGGTCGCGATGTGGTGGTTCGCCAGCTTCGATCCCGGGACCGATTACCTGCACTTCGCGCTGGCGCGCGCCCTGCAGGGGCTGGGCTTGGCGGCGATCTTCGTGCCGATATCGCAGCTCGCCTACTCCTACATCCCGAAAGCGAAGAACAACAAGGCTTCAAGCCTGACCAATCTCTTCCGCAACCAGGGCGGGAGCTTCGGGATCGCCTTCGTCACGACGATGCTGGAGCGCCGCGCCGCGCACCATCAGAACGTCCTGGCCGGCGCCGCCGACGCGATGAGCGGGAAACTGGACGGACTTCTCGCCCGGCTGAGCGAGCGCTTCGTCCAGCAGGGCTGGCCGAGCGCCGCCGCGTCGGCGCCGGCCCTGGCGCAGGCCTACCGGTTGATGACGAGGCAGGCGGCGTTGTCGGCCTCGCTGGACTGCTTCTACGCCCTGGGCTGCATGGCGCTCCTCGGCATCCCTGCGGCCGTCTTCATCCGCCGCGTTCGCTTCTCGGAAGCGCCGGCGGCAGGACACTGAGCCGCGACGAGCCGTCAGAAAAGGGAAGAGGCAAGATTCTTTTTATGGATTCTTGCCTCTTTTGCGGGTGCCTTCTCTGGTTTCCCAAGAGCTGGTCTTATCCCTCGACTTCAGTATAACTCCCGTCCACGTCGGAGCGCGTCAACGTCGCGTCACGATCTCATTGCGATCGTGCGACGCTCGCGACGTCATTCCAGGGGCGGTCCGCCATGGCGCGACAGGTGGTGTCGTCCGGCGATCAGCGACACGGCGAAGAGCGCCAGGAACACCACGAACAGGACCTTCGCGATCACGGCGGCGGTTCCGGCGACGCCGCCGAGCCCGAGGGCTCCGGCGATGATGGCGATGATGAGGAACGTCATGGCCCAGCTCAGCATATGACCTCCCTGCTTCGACCCCATGATACCGCCGCGGCGTGCCCGGCTCGTGACGGCGCGGTCACCGCGGCGTCACTTATGATTGCTTTGATCCGGGGATGACGAGGACCGTGGCATACAAGCACCGCCGCCCCGCGCGCTGGCTGCATTGGGCCAACGCGGCGCTTCTCTTCATGATGACGTGGAGCGGCTTGATGATCTATTGGGCGTCGCCGGACTTCGGCGTCGTCCCCGATCGGTTTCTCGAGAAGGCGGGCTTGAGCTACCGGCTCGCCTACGGGATGGGCGTGCACTTTTTCGTGGGCTGGCTGTTCGTCCTGAACGGCCTCGTCTATGCGGCGTGGCTGGCCCTGTCCGGCGATTGGCGGCCGCTGACGCCCGAGCGCCGGTCCTGGCTCGGGGCGATCCGCGTCACCCTTCACGATCTGCACCTGATTCGTGACGCGCCGCCGCAGGGAAAGTTCAACGACGCGCAGCGCCTGGCCTACACGGCGGTCGTGCTCATGGGCGCGGGCTCGGCGATCACGGGCTTGGCCCTGTACAAGCCCACGCAGCTCTCGGAGCTGAACGCGCTGCTCGGCGGCTACCAGCGCGTGCGCCTGGAGCATTTCGCCTTCATGCTGGGCTTCGCCGCCTTCCTCTTCGTCCACGTCGCCCAGGTGGCGCGGGCGGGCTGGAACAATCTGCGCGCCATGATCTCGGGCTGGGAGGTCGTCTCCGAGGAGACGCGATGACGGACGAGGAGATCGATGCGTTCATGAGACCCCGCACCCGCCGCAGCCTGCTCACCGGAGCGCTCTCGCTCGCCGGCGCCGCCCTCGGCTGGCGCTATCTGGTCTCCCGGCCTGAAGCGGAGGGGCTGCCGGGCCCGCTGCGAAGGACTCTCGAGGGCAACGGACGCCTGTGGTCGGACCTGCACCGCCCGGAGCATCCGGCGCCCTCCGAGGCGCCCGCGGCGGGCAGCTTGCCGCGCGTCAACGGCGACGTCGGACTGGAGGGCGAGGCGGACGCGGCGCGCTGGCGGTTGAGCCTGAGAGGCAAGGACGGCGCGGCCCGCTCGCTGACGCTGCGCGACGTGCGGCGGCTGCCGCGGCGACGCGTCGACTACCGCTTCAAGTGCATCGAGGGCTGGAGCGAGCCCATGACCTTCGAGGGGGCGCGCTTCTCGGACCTTCTAGGACGTTACGGCCTGGCCCCCGCGCTCTACGGCGGCCTCGAGACGCCGGGACGCGGCTACTACGTCTCGCTCGACATGGCGAGCCTGCTGCACCCGCAGACGCTCCTGGTCTACGC
>CAZZGQ010000036.1:0-18013 GCA_964653765.1 uncultured Elusimicrobia bacterium
GCCCAGCTCGGCTACAAGAGCGACTACTTCATCGAGTCCGAGGGGCGGAGCGTGTCCGCCGACATCCCCGCGTACTGGAGGCTCGACGCCCGCCTCGGGTGGGCGCCTCCGGGCCACGAGAATCTGGAGCTCTTCGTCGCCGGCCAGAACCTCCTCAAGGACGAGCACGTGGAGTTCGCCGACGGCGTGTCCGTGGAGCGCACCTACGGCGGCGGCGTCTCGGTCCGCTTCGGGGAGGGCGCGCTCCGGTGAGGATCTCCCTCGCGCTGGCGGCTGTTCTGGCCCTCGGCCTCGCGCCGCTGGCCCGCGCCGCCGAGCCCGTGGTCTGGGCCGTGTTCAGCGCGGGCTCCGCTCCGTATCAGGAGGCGTTGGCCGGGCTCAAGGAGACCGCGGGAGCCGAGATCCGGACCGAGTTCCTCGATCGCGACGACGCCGAGCTCCCGGAGGCGGCGGGGGTGATCGTCGCTTTCGGCGCCAAGGCGGCGCTGCGCCGCTACCCGCGCGCAGCGACCGTGATCTACGCCATGGCTCCCGGAGCCGAGGTGGACCGTTCCCGCAGCGTCGTCCTCCACATGGAGCCGGAGGCGGGCATGCTGATCGCGCGGCTCCAGCAGATCGCCCCTTCGGCGCGCCGCATCGGGGTCCTCTGGGAGTCGCCGTCCATGAAGGCGCACGCCGCGGCGCTCGCGGCCGCGGGGCAGAACGCCGGGTTGACGATCGAAGCGGTGAAGGTCGCCGGGGCCGCCGAAGTGCCGGAGCGCTTGCGGGCGCTCTACGGGAAGGTGGACCTCATCTGGCTGCCGCCGGACCCGCTGCTGCTCAACGCCCAGACGCTGCCGATCTTCATCGAGTTCTCCCGCTCCAATCGCCTTCCTCTCATCGTGCCGACGGGCGGCCTGGTGGAGAAGGGCGCGACGGCGGCGATCGGGCCGAGCTTCAAGCAGCTCGGACGCGTCGCCGGCCTCGAGGTCCGCGACGCCGAGGCCGGCCGCGCGCTGCCGCCGGTCGTCTATCCGGCGCAGGTCGAAGTGACGATCAGCCGCGTCGCCGCCGAGCAGACGGGCCTGAAGGTCCCGGCCGAGACGCTGAGCGCGGCGGACAAGGTGCTCCCGTGAGCCTCAGGACCAAGGTGCTGGGCTCTCTCGGCGCGCTGATCCTCCTCGGCGCCGGCCTCATCCTCTTCTTGACGTCGCGCGCGGTCAACGACGTGCTGCTCGACGGCCTCGCCCAGCGCGGCATGGCCGTCCTGCGCGAGACGGCGGGCGCGGCGTCGCCCGAGGTGGCGCGGGGAGACGAGGCGGCGCTGCTGGCCATGCTCAACGCCGCGGCCGCCCGCGCCCAGGCGGACTACGCGATGGCGCTCGACCAGTCGGGCACGGTCCTGGCGCACACCAACGTCCTCGAGCGCGGCAAGACCTACGCGGACGCCTTGACGCGGCAGGCCCTCCGGGCCGATCTCGGGACCTTCTCCGTCGGCGAGGACCATGGCCGGCCCGTGCTGGACGTGGCCATGCCGGTCTGGCGGGCGGACGAGGACTTCCTGATCGCCCAGGAAAAGGGAGGGCAGACGAGGATCGGAACGCTGCGGCTGGGCTTGCCGCTGGGCGAGACGGCGGCGACGCGGGCGCGCATCGTGCGGCAGATCATCCTGATCCTGCTGCTGACGGCCGGCGGCCTCATGGGGGCGGCCTATCTTCTCGTCGACCGGGTCGTCGGCCCCGTCGCCGACCTGGCGCTTCTGGCCGAGAGGATCGGCGCCGGCGAGCGCCAACTGCGCGTGCCGGCGGCCTCGCGCGACGAGATCGGCCACCTGGCGCGCTCGTTCAACCGCATGGTCGACGACCTCACGCAGACGACCGTGTCGAAGGAGTACCTCGACGACATCCTCCGGAGCCTGGCCGACGGCCTCGTCGTCATCGGTCCCGATGGGGCGATCAAGAGCGTCAACGACGCCATGACCCGGCTCGCCGGCTATGAGGCGGCGGAGCTCGTCGGCCGGCCGCTCGTCGAGACGCTCGATGGAGGCGCGGCGGGGCGCACCCTCGCCGCCGGCCTCGCCAAGCTGAAGGCCGGCGGCTCGCTGAGCGACTACGAGACCCAGTACCGGACCAAGGACGGCCAGCTCGTGCCGGTCCTGGTCTCCGGCTCGCTTTTGAAGGGCGACGTCGCTGTCCTCGCCAAGGACTTGCGCGAGAGAAAGAGATTCGAGAGCATGCTCATCCAATCGGAAAAGCTGTCGGCGGTGGGCCAGCTGGCCGCCGGCGTGGCGCACGAGATCAACAATCCGCTCGGGATCATCCTGGGCTTCGCCCAATCGGCTGTCAAGCGCGTGCCGACGGAGGATCCCATGGCCGTCCCCGTGCGCTCGATCGAGCGCGAGGCGCTGCGCTGCAAGACCCTCGTCCAGAACCTGCTCACGTTCTCGCGGCGCCACAAGTCGCAGATGGAGACTTTCGATCTCGACGAGGACGTGGCCGCCAGCTTGGGGATCATCGAGGCGCAGGCGCGGGTGAAGTCGGTGGAGGTCCGCCAAGAGCTGCGCGCCAAGACCCGGCTTCTCGCCGACAAGAGCCAGCTCCAGCAGGTCCTGGTCAACCTCTGCACCAACGCCCTGGACGCGATGCCGGAGGGCGGGACGCTGACGGTCCGCACCTACGCCGTCGGCGAGGATCGCGAGCGCCACGTCGCCCTCGATATCCAGGACAGCGGCACGGGCATCCCCGCGGCGATCCGCGATCGCATATTCGACCCTTTCTTCACGACCAAGGAAGTGGGCAAAGGCACGGGCCTCGGCCTGTCGCTGGTCTACGACATCGTCCAGCGGCACGGCGGAGCGATCTCGGTGGCGAGCGAGGAGGGACGCGGCACGACGTTCACCGTGAAGCTCCCGGTGAGATCATGACGGCCTGGGCGCTGATCCTGGCCGCCGCCTGGGTCCCGGCTCGAGGCGAGCCGGGCGTCGGCCCCAAGCAGATCCTCCTCGGCTCGTGCGCCGTCCAGAGCGGTCCCAACCGCGAGTACGGGGCGCAGGTCGCCGGCGCGCAGGCCTACCTTCGCTACGTCAACGAGGGCGGCGGCGTCAACGGCCGCTCGATCCGCCTGCTCTCTTACGACGACCGTTACGACCGCGGCCAGGCGATGGTCTGCTTCAAGAAGCTCCTGCGGACGAACGTGCTGGCCGGCGCCTTCTTCGTCGGCTCGGGGCCCGCCTCGATCTACGCCCCGCGCGCCGACACGTACCGGATCCCGCTCTTCGGCTTCGCCTCCGGCGGGCAGTTCCTGCGCCAGCCGTTCAGGCGGTACCTCTTCACCGTCCGGGCGTCGTCGGACGACGAGAACCGCGAGATCGTGGATCATCTCTGGAAGGACGTCGGCGCCCGGCGCTTGGCGGTCCTTTACCAGAACGACTCTCTCGGCGTGCCGAACTCCTTGGGGGTCAAGGGCGCGCTGATGCGCTACGGGGCGGCGCCCTCCGCGCTGGTGCCGTACGATCCCGCCTCGCCGGAGACCGTCCCGCTGCGCGGCGTCGTGGCGGGACGGCCGGATGCCGTGATCGTGCTGGCCATCGGCCCGAGCGTGCTGCGCCTCGTCAAGGGCCTGCGCGCCGCCGGCTTCTCGAAGCCGATCGTCGTCATGGACCGCAACCTGGACGCCCGCCGGGCTCCGGGGGCCGCGGGCGTGATCGTGTCCGAGGTCGTCCCTTCTCCCGAAGACGCCTCGCTGCCGACCGCGGTCCTCTACCGCCGGCTCCTGAAGCGGATGCCGGGGGCCAAGCTCAGCTATTCGAGCTTCGAGGGGTTCGTCGAGGCCATGATCCTGGTCGAGGGCCTGCGGCGGGCCGGACCCTCGCCGACGCGCGAGAGCCTCATCGCCGCGCTGGAGTCGATCCACGGCTGGGACGTGGGCCTGGGGCCGGGCCACCTGGTCGACTACGGCCCCAGGGATCATGAGGCGTTCCACAGCGTGCACTTCGTGCGCCTGGGCCTCGACGGCCCGAAGCGGCTCGACGACTGGAAGGCCCTGAAGGGGGAGCTCTGAAGGGATGACCCGCTTGCGCGGCTTGAAGGCGAGGCTGCTCGTGCTCTTCCTCTCCGTCGACCTGGTCGCGCTGGCCGTCACCATCAAGACCGTCTCCAGCTCCGCGTACGAGGCCATCGAGGAGCAGATCCAAGCGCAGATCTCGACGGGAGCGCGCCAGGTCCAAAGCGAGCTGCAGCAGGACCTCGAGACGAAGTGGGGCTGGATGAGCAACATGGTCGACAACGCCATCGTCTTGGGGACCCTGAGGGGAGACGCCCGCGCCGCCGCCACGCTGGCCTCGTTCATGCGCGAGCTGAACCTGCCGGGCCGCGGCGGCGACCAGATGTACGTCGCCCTGGTCTCGCCCGACGGCCGCGTGCGGGCCGCCAACAGGCCGGACGCGCCGCCTATCCCGATCGCGGGCGAGCCTTGGCTGGCGAGGGTGGCGTCCGGAGGAGCGGATAAGGCGCAGATCGAGTACCGCGGCTCGACGCCGCTGGTGGTCTTCGCGCTGCCGGTCTTCGAGGGCTCGGCCGCGCGCGGCGCCCTGGTGGCGCAATTCGACCTCGGCTTCGCCTCCGACATCGCGGCCGGCCAGAGGAGCTTCGATGTCGCCCTGATCGCCGGCGCCGACCGGGTCGTCTCCGGCTCCGTCCCCGACGCCATGCTCAAGAGGATCGGCTCGCTGGCGATGGACCCGGAGAAGCCGAACATCTTCCGCGACGGAGAGCGCCTGTACTGCGTCGTCCCCTTGAGGGCGCCGCTCGAGTCCGCCCTGGAATGGCGGCTGGCCATGTCGGCGCCGCTCGCCGTCGTCCGCCGGCCGATCAGCGCGCTGCGCCTGCGCCTCCTGAGCGCCGGCCTGGCGATGGCGCTGCTGCTGGCGCTCGTGGTCTGGTGGCGCGTGCGCGCCTTCGTCCGGCCGGTGGAGCAGCTCGAGGCGGCGATGCGCGACATCATCTCGCGGGGCGATCTGTCGCGGCGGGTGCCCGTCGCCGCCGACGACGAGATCGGCCGCCTTGCCCGGACGTTCAACGAGATGCTGGGCGTGCTGCGCGACTCGAGCGACCGGCTGGCCCTCTTGGCGAGCATCCCGGCGAACTCTCCGCTGCCGATCGTGCTCACGGACGATCGCCGGCGCGTGGTCTTCTGGAACGCGGCGGCGACGCGCCTGTTCGGCTGGTCTTTCGAGGAGATCGCCGGCCGTCCTCTCCTCGACGTCTGCGTCCCGCCGGACCTGCGGGAAACCACCGCGCGCCGCATGGACGCGGTCGACGCCGGCGAGGGGCTGGAGGTGGAGACCGTCCGCTGCGCCAGGGACGGCACGGCGATCCCCGTGCGCCTGGTGGGCGCGCTGTGCCGCGATCACGGAGGGCGGGCCGTGGGCCAGATCCAGATCCTCCAGGACCTGCGCGACGTCCGCCGGCTGCAGGAGGCCCTGGGCCGGGCCGAGAAGCTCGGCGCCGTCGGCCAGCTGGCCGCGGGCGTGGCGCACGAGATCAACAACCCGCTGGGCATCATCCTCGGCTTCGCGCAAGGGCTGCGGCGGCGGCTGCAGCAGGAGCCGGACAGCCCGTGGAGCGGGCCGGTCCTCTCCATAGAGCGGGAAGCGCTGCGCTGCAAGGAGCTGGTGGCGAGCCTGCTCTCGTTCTCCCGCCGCTCCAGCTCGACGCAGCGCGCCCGGGGCGATCTGCGCGAGTCGGTCCGGCAGGCGCTCTCGCTCGTCGGCGCTCAGGCGCGCGTCAAGAACGTCTCGCTGAACGCGGATATCGGCGACGCGCCGCTGCTCGTCGTCGCCAACGGCAACCAGATGCAGCAGATCGTGGTCAACCTCTGCACCAACGCCATCGACGCCATGGCGGCGGGCGGCGATCTGACGGTCACGCTCGGGTCCGTCCGGGCGGACGGCCGCGTCTGGGCCGAGCTGCGCGTCGCGGACACCGGCTCGGGCATCCCCGAGTCGATCCGGGCTCAGGTGTTCGATCCGTTCTTCACGACCAAAGAGGTGGGCCAGGGGACCGGGCTCGGGCTCGCCCTGGTCCACGAGATCGTCGGCCAGCACAACGGGAGCATCCGCTTCGAGAGCGAGCTCGGCAAGGGGACCACGTTCCAGGTCCTGTTCCCGCTGGAGGCGGCTTAGTTGTATATTCCGAGCATGCCCACGAAGGTCCTGGTGGTCGACGATGAAGAGGCGGTGCGCGCCGTCGTGCGCAAGTACCTGTCGTCCCAGGGCTACGCGGTCGTGCTCACCGACAACGCCTCGGAGGCCCTGCTGCTGCTGCGCGAGGTCAAGCCGGACGTGCTCCTCATCGACGCCGACCTGCCGGGGCTCGACGGCTTCGGCATGTGCCGGATGCTCAAGAAGGACCCGGCGACGCGCTCCATCCCCGTGGTGATCATGTCGGGCGCCAAGATCGAGGAGAAGGACGTGCTGAGCGGCTTCGAGGGCGGCGCCGACGACTACGTGCTCAAGCCGTTCTCGCTCGCCGTGCTGCACGCGCGCCTGCAGGCGGTCGTGCGGCGCTACTCGGCCAGCGCGCGCATGGACCAGAAGCTGCGCAAGCAGGGCATCGAGCTCGACCCCGCCGGACGCACGGTGAAGGTGTCCGGGAAGGCCGTCTCCCTGACCCGAAAAGAGTTCGACCTGCTCGCCACGCTGCTGTCCAAGGCCGGCCGCGTCCTCAGCGTCCCTTACCTGCTCGAGACCGTCTGGGGCTACGACCCCGCCGACTACAACGACCCCGGCACCGTTGAGGTCCACGTCTCCCACGTCCGCAAGAAGCTCGGCAAGGCCGGCAAGCGCATCGTCAGCGTCATCGGCCACGGCTACAAGTTCGAAGACTAAACGACTAAACAATCGAGCCTGACACCGTTGTTTAGTCGTTTAAGGCGGACTTAAGGCCGCATTAAGGGCCCCGCCAACTCCAGGCGGTATAGTTCATGCGTGGACGCCATGAACGAGACCGGCCCGGCCAAGACCATCCTGATCGTCGACGACGAGGAGCACATCCGCAGGCTCCTGCAGCGCATCCTGAAGCCCGAAGGCTACCGGCTGCTCGCGGCCGCCGACGGCGCCGAGGCGCTCACGATCGCCGCCGCGCAGCCTCTCGACCTGGTCCTGCTCGACCGCTCGATGCCGCGGATGGACGGCCTGACGGTGGTGCGCCGGCTGCGCGAGACGCCCCAGGGGCGGCTGCTGCCGGTCATCATGGTCACGGGGCTGGCCGACGGCGAGGACGAGGTCGAGGCGCTCGACACCGGCGCCGACGGCTACATCAGCAAGCCCTTCGATTCCGAGGATCTGCGGACCCGGGTGGCGGCGATGCTGAAGGGGGGAGACCGATGAGCAAGGGACGCGTCCTGGTCGTGGACGACGAGCTGGGCTTTCGCGAGCTCATGGCGCTGGAGCTGTCCGCCAAGGGCTACGAGGTCGTGACGGCGGCCAACGGCGACGAGGCCGTCGAGAAGGCCCAGGCCCAGCGCTTCGACCTGATGATCTCGGACATGACGATGCCGCGCCGCGGGGGCCTCGACACGCTTTCCGCCGTCAAGGCGCTCGACGCCTCGACCGAGGTCATCATGGTGACGGGCTACGCCACGCTCGAGAACGCCGTGGAGAGCATGCGCCGCGGCGCCTACGACTTCATCACCAAGCCCTTCCAGATGGACGATCTGCTCCGGCTTGCCGACCGCGCCCTGGAGAAGCGCAGCCTGAGCGCCAAGATCGGCGAGCTCCAGGAGATCAACCGCTTCAAGTCCGAGTTCCTGGCCAACATGAGCCACGAGCTGCGCACCCCGATGAACGCCATCCTCGGCTACACGTCGCTGCACGCCGAGGGGATCTACGGGCCGGTCAGCCCCAAGCAGGAGGAGGCGCTGCGCCGGGTGGAGACGGCGGGCAAGAACCTGCTGCAGCTCATCAACAGCGTCCTCGACCTCTCCAAGGTCAGCGCCGGCCGGATGCCCGTCTACCACGAGGACTTCCTCCTCGCGGACGTCACCGACGAGGTCGTCTCGATGGTGGACTGCCTGGCCAAGGCCAAGAGCCTCTCGCTCGAGTGCCGCGCGCCGAAGGACCTGCGCGTGCGCACCGACAAGACCAAGCTCAAGCAGATCCTCATCAACCTCGTCACCAACGCCATCAAGTTCACCTCCCAGGGCGGCGTCACCATCGAGGCCGGCGCCTCTTCCGGCGGCGCGGACCTGGTGCTCTCGGTGCGCGATACGGGCATCGGGATCGAGGCGAAGGACCTGGACTCGCTGTTCCAGGAGTTCAAGCAGCTCGACTCCTCGTCCACGCGGGCTTACGGAGGCACGGGCCTGGGCCTCGTCATCAGCAAGAGGTTCGCCGAGCTCCTGGGCGGCGACGTGACGGCGGCCAGCGAGCCCGGCAAGGGCACCACCTTCACCATCTCGCTTCCCGCGCGGCCCCGGTCGGAGGCGCCGCAGGAAGCCCCGGCGCCCGAAGGCGCGGCCGGCGGCGCGAAGGTCCTGCTGGCGATCGACGACGATCCCGAGGTGCTGCGGCTGGTGCGCGACAGCCTGCAGGGCACGGAGTTCGGCTTCATCGGCGCCCGCTCCGCCGAGGAAGGCCTCGAGCTGGCCCGCGGCGCCAAGCCGTGCGCGATCACGCTCGACATCATGATGCCGCGCCGCGACGGCTGGTCCGTGCTGCAGGCGCTCAAGGAGGACCCGCACCTCAAGCAGATCCCGGTGATCATGATGTCGATCCTCGAGAACAAGACGCTGGGCTTCGCCCTCGGGGTGGCCGACTACATCGTCAAGCCGTTCGAGCGCCGCGACCTGCTCTCCCGGCTGCGCGCGGTGGAGCAGGGCCGGGAGACGGACCCAGCGGAGCCGTGCCGCTCCGTGCTCGTCGTCGACGACGAGGTGGACGCGGCGGAGTGCCTGGCGGAGACGCTCAAGGCGCAAGGCTACTCGGTGAGCTGCGCCCGCGGCGGCCGCGAGGCCCTGCGGCGCCTGCTCGAGGGGCCGCGGCCCGACCTGCTCTTCCTCGACATCATGATGCCCGAGGTCAGCGGCTTCGACGTGCTCGAGGCCATCGCCGACCGGCCGGAGCTGCGCGACCTTCCGGTCATCATCCTCACGGCCAAGCCGCTGACGGCGCAGGAGATGGAGCTGCTGCAGAAGCGCGTCAAGGCGGTCATCCAGAAGGGCGCGAGGAGCCTGGCCGACATCCTCGCTGTCGTCAAGCGGCTGGAGGCGCGCGACCATGCCCTCCACGCCTAAGAAGGTCCTCGTGGCCGACGACGACTTCGACAACCGCTCGATCCTGGCCCAAGCCCTGGCTTCGTCCGGCTACGCCGTGGTGCTGGCCTGCGACGGGGAGGAGGCGCTGGCCGTGGCGGCCCGCGAGAAGCCGGACCTGATCTTCATGGACCTGTCGATGCCCCGCCTCGACGGGCTCGAAGCGGCCCGCCGCCTCAAGAGCGACCCGGCGACGTCCGGGGTGCCGATCTTCGCCTTCACCGCGCACGCCTTCGACGAGGACCGCCGCAAGGCGGCCGAGGCCGGCTGCGACGACTACATCGCCAAGCCCTGCTACCCGCTGGAGGTCGTCAAGCGAGCGCGGGCGAGGCTGGAGGGACCGCGATGATCGGGACCGGGACGACGGACCGGCTCAGGGACGAGTGGTTGGCGAGGCTGCTGGTGGGCCGCCGCCTCTTGGACGAGGGTGCGCTGTCCACGATCCGCAGCTCGGGCGCCGCCTTCGTCGCCGCCGAGGCGACGCGCCGCGGGCTGCTCACCAAGCAGCAGCTGGCGCAGGCCGTCGAGGCGCAGTACGGCGTGCCTTTCGCCGACCCGCCCGGCAGCGAGCTCGAGAAGGCGGCGGTGGCGCTCGTCCCCGAGAAGCTCTGCCGCAAGCACCTGATGATCCCGCTGCGGGCGGAAGGCGAGCAGCTCTCCCTGCTCATGGTCAACCCGCTCGACAGCGCCGCGATCGACGACGCCGCCTCCGTCTCGGGCCGCAAGCCGATGCCCGTCTTCGGCCTGCCCGAGCGCGTCGAGGAGCTCATCCTCCAGGCCTTCGATTCCAGCGCCGCGGTCTACGACCTGCTCAAGAAGCTCCCCGAGGACGCCAGCGTCGAGTGCCTCAACGAGACGGCGGAGCCCGCCCCCGTGTTCGACGCCGCCAACGTCGCCGCTCCGGTGGTGCGGCTGGCCAACGCCGTGATCGCGCAGGCCATCGGCATGGGCGCCTCGGACATCCACGTCGAGCACGACGAGGCGCTCACGCTCGTGCGCTACCGCATCGACGGCGACCTGCGCAACGCGCTCAAGCTCCCCAAGAGCGTGGGCGAGGGGCCGCTGGTATCCCGCATCAAGATCATGGCCAACCTGGACGTGGCCGACCGCCGTCGGCCGCAGGACGGCCGGGCCAAGCTCCTGGTCGACGGACGCGAGATCGGCCTGCGCGTGTCTACGATCCCGACCGCCTTCGGCGAGAAGGCCGTGCTCCGCGTCTTGGACGCGCGCCAGGCGGAGCGGCCGCTCGAGACCCTGGGCATGCGGCCGGCCGCGCTGGAGCGCCTGATCAAGCTCGCGAGCGCGGAGAAGGGGCTGCTGCTGACGACCGGCCCCACCGGGTCGGGCAAGACCACCACGCTCTACTCGATCCTCAATCGCCTGAAGTCGGTCGACGTGAACATCGTCACCGTCGAGGATCCGATCGAGTACCGCCTGCAGGGCATCAATCAGGTGCAGGTCAACGAGAAGTCCGGCCTCACCTTCGCCACCGTCCTGCGCTCCGTCCTGCGCCAGGACCCGGACGTGGTGCTGGTGGGCGAGATCCGCGACCGCGAGACGGCCGACATCGCTTTTCAGGCGGCGCTGACCGGGCACCTCGTGCTCTCGACGCTGCACACCAACGACGCCCTCTCCACGATCAACCGCCTCGTCGACATGAAGGTGGAGCTGTTCAAGATCGTCCCGGCTCTCGTCGGCGTGGTGGCACAGCGCCTGGCGCGCCGCCAGTGTCCCGAATGCCGCGTGACGGAGACCCCCGCGCCCCTCGTGGCGGCGCTGCTGCGCAACGAGGGCCTGCCCGAGCGCCAATACAAGGCGCAGGGCTGCGCCGCCTGCCACTATACCGGCTTGCGCGGCCGCATCGCCCTCATCGAGCTGCTCGACCTGGGCGCCCAGCCGTCGCGCGACATGCTCAACTCCGGGATGGACCTGGCCGCCTTCCGCGAGGAGGCGCTGCGCCGCGGCTGGCTCATGCCGCTCTCGCAGGACGTGCTCTGGCACTTGGCGAACGGGGACATCCCGGCGCACGAGGCCCTGACGTTCCTCAGCACGCCGGCGCCGGCCGCGGAGCCGCCGAAGGCGGCGGCGCCCGCGCCCGCGAAGGCGCCGATCCTGGTCGTCGACGACAACGAGGACAACCGGACGCTCGTCCGGGACGCCTTGGCCTCGGAAGGCTACGAGATCCTCGAGGCCGCCAGCGGCCCGGCCGCCCTGGAGCTGCTCGAGCGCCACCGGCCCGCGCTGGTGCTGCTGGACCTGATGATGCCGGGCATGGACGGCTTCGAGGTCCTCAAGCGCCTGCGCGCCCGCTGGATGCAGCAGCTGCCCGTCATGGTCCTGACGGCGATGAGCGAGTCCGAGTCCCAGGCGGTGGCCTTCGAGATCGGCGCCGACGATTACGTGACCAAGCCTTTCAATCCCCGCGTGTTCCGGGCGCGCGTGCGCGCCCTGCACCGCCGGACGGAGTCCCGATGAACGACAAACCTCGCCTCTTGATCGTCGACGACGAGCCCGGGATGCGGGAGATGCTTTCCCACGAGCTGGGCCGCGAGGGTTACGAGGTCGTCACGGCCCCGGGAGGGGCCGAGGCCCTGGCCCTCGCGGGCGCGCAGAAGTTCGACCTGGTGATCAGCGACGTGATGATGCCCAAGATGGACGGCCTGGCCCTGCTCGAGGCCCTGAAGGTCCTGGCCCCTGAGACCGAGGTCATCCTCTCGACGGGCTACGGCACCGTGGAGACCGCCGTGCGCGCCATGAAGATGGGCGCCTACGATTTCGTGCAGAAGCCCGTGAACCTCGATGAGCTGTTGGCGCTGGTCCAGAAGGCGCTGGAGAAGAACGAGCTCAAGGCGCTGCTCGGCGTCCACGAGGCCGGCAAGGCCGTCCTTTCGTCGATCGACCTCTCGCGCCTGCTGCCCGTCTTGGTCGACGTGGCGCTGCGCGTGCTGCGCGCCGACGACGCGGCGATCTTCCTGCCGACGGCGGAAGGCCGTCCCGCCGCCGCCGCCGGCGCGGGCAAGCTCGACGCCGCCGGCGCCGTCGCGCGCGACGCCTTCGTGGAGAAGACGTTCTCGACGGCCGTCGCCGACCGGCCGTGGCCCGCGCTCGAGCTCGCGGAGGGCGCCTCCTTCCTCGTGCTGCCCCTGTTCGTCGCGGGCCGCCTGCTCGGCGTGCTGGCCGTCGGCCGCGCGGCCGGCCGCGTGCCCTTCCGCGCCGCGGACGCGCGGCATGCCACCATCCTGGGGGCGCACGCCGCGCAGGCGCTCGAGAACTCGCGTCTCTACGCCGCGCTGGCCGACAAGCTGGCCGAGATCCGGCGCATGCAGGCGCAGCTCGTCCAGACCGAGAAGCTCGCCTCCGTGGGCCAGCTGGCCGCCGGCGTCGCCCACGAGATCAACAACCCGCTCACCGGCATCCTCGGCTTCGCCGAGATCCTGCTGCAGGCGGAGGGCCTCTCCGAGGAGAACCGCGAGGACCTGCGCACCATCGTGCACCAGAGCCGCCGCTGCCGCAAGATCGTCCAGAACCTGCTCCAGTTCAGCCGCCGCAGCAAGCCCAAGCTCGAAGCCTTCGAGCTGCGCGACGTGCTGGAGCCGACCGTCGATCTCGTGCGCCACGACTTCGACGCCGCCGGCATCGCGCTCGAGACCGATCTCGCCCCGGGCCTGCCCGAGCTGTCCGGCGACGCCACCCAGCTCGAGCAGGTCTTCATCAACCTCATCACCAACGCCCGCCAGGCGTTGGCGGACCGGCCGGACGGCCGGCTGCGCATCGAGGCGCGCGCCGCGGACGGCGGCGTCGTCCTGCGCTTCATCGACAACGGCTGCGGCATCGAGCCGGAGAACCTGGGCAAGGTCTTCGACCCGTTCTTCACGACCAAGCCCGTCGGCAAGGGCACGGGCCTGGGCCTGTCGATCTCGTACGGCATCCTCAAGGAGCACCGCGGCGCCCTGGAGGTCGAGAGCGTGCCCGACCGCGGGGCGACGTTCACGGTCCGCCTGCCCGCGCGGGCGTCCAAGGAGGTGGAGCCTGCCTCCGCGGATCCTGGTCGTCGATGACGAGAAGGTGATCCGGGGGCTCTTCCGGAGGCTCCTGGGCCGCCTGGCCCTCTCGCCCGAGTTCGCCTGCTCCGTGGCCGAGGCGCGGCTGCGCCTGCAGGAGCTCGACGGGCTCGACCTGCTCATCACCGACACCAAGCTCCCCGACGGCACCGGCGCCGAGGTCATCGCCGCCGCCGTCGGCCGGCTCGAGGTCGCCGACTTCGAGGAGAGGGTGAGGCGGCGGCTCGCGGAGCAAGCCGCGTAGTGGATTCCCCGACGGGGGATGTATTTGAAATCGATTGACGGCAGGGGGCGTCCGGGTCCACAATAGCGCTGAGATGGGATCCGGAAAGTCCGTGCTGATCGTCGACGACGAAGCGGCCACGCGTGCGGTCCTGCGGCACGCGCTGGAGGTCCAAGGCTACCGGGTCGAGACGGCCGAGAACGGCCAGCAGGCGTTGTCGGTGATCTCCCGGCGCAAGCCGGACGTGGTGCTGCTCGATATCTCGATGCCCGTCATGGACGGCTGGACGACCATGCGCGAGCTGCGCAGCCGAGAGGCGACGCGCTCGCTGCCCATCATCGTGATCACCGCTTTGGTCCATCCGGAGGACGAGCAGGAGGCCCTCGACGGCGGCGCCGACGCCTTCATGACCAAGCCGTTTTTGGGCCCGGAGCTCGAGCTGCGCCTGGCCGAGGTGCTGAGCCGGCGGTAGCGCCCTGGCGGGACCCCTGCTTTCCTGTTATACTGATGACTGTTGGGGGTGAACTAGCTTCGACAGGCCCCGTTGAGTCAACGGTCGCAGGCCCTGGAAGGTCTGACCCAGGATAAAATCAGGCCAAACAACAAAAGCCAACTCGCAGTTGGCCTGGGCTGTCGCCTAACACGCGATAAGCACACGTGGGTCCGTGACGCCTGCTAGCGGAGCGCCCACGTCAAGAGCAGGATGCGGTCCTTCCCGCTGGTACCGTCGGAGGGGGGCCTAAGACCGAACGGGACTAGCCCGGTGGTACTCGTCCGGCGGTCTCCGCCGGGTGAAACTGAAGTCGGACTAAGCCTGTAGTGACCCTGGCCGGCGAGGTTTGGACGCGGGTGCGACTCCCGCCACCTCCACCAACTTTGCATGCGCGTCGACCATAGGACGGTGACGCTGCTGGGCTCGAGCCTGGCTTTCGCGCTGCTGTCCTTGGCGTTGATCCGGGCCCCCGCTTGGGGGCCCGTGGTGTTTCCGGCCTTCGGCCTGCTCTTCCTCTGGGCCGACCAGCGCGGCGAGAGCGAGAACACCGTCATCTTCCTGTTCCTGGTCACGGCCGGGGGCGTGCTGCTGATCTCGCGCACGCCGCGGCCCCTGGACCAGTTGGCGCTCGGCTGCGACCTGGGCGGCCTCTGGGCGCTGTCGATGGCCCTCTCCGCCCACCGCGGGGCTTGCCTCAAGCGCCGGCGCGAGCTCGACGTGGAGCGCCACGCCTTGGACACGCGCCGCCGGGATGATGAGCGCGAGGTCAACTACTACCGCGCCTACGAGCTCAAGGCCGCCGAGCAGATCCGCCTGCGCCGCGAGCTCGCCGAGGGCGCGCGGGCCCTGTCCTCCACGATGGACGCGCGCGAGGTGCACCAGCGCCTGATCTCGATGCTCTCCGCGCGCTACCCCAACAGCCGCGTGGACGTGACCGCGGGGGCGGAGGATCCGCTCTTGGACTGGGCCGCGCGCCGCAAAGGGCCCGTGCTCGTGCGCGACGCCGGGGGGGACGACCGCTTCGGCGGCAAGGGCGTGGGCTGCCGCTCCGCCGTCGTCGTGCCGATGAAGATCATGCACCAGCAGGCCGGCTTCGTGCGCCTGGCCAGCGACGCCGTGGGCGCCTTCACCGACAGCGACGTGAACACGGTGGACATGCTGACCACGCTGGCGGCGCTGTCCCTGGAAAACATCCAGTTCTACGAGCAGGTCCACATGCAGGCCACGCACGACCCGCTCACCCAGCTCTTCAGCCACAAGGCCTTCCAGACGCGGATGCAGGACGAGGTGCTGCGCTCCGGCCGCAGCCAGACGCCGCTGTCGATGATCCTCTGCGACATCGACCACTTCAAGCGCTACAACGACGAGTACGGCCACCAGGCCGGCGACCAGCTGCTGCGCACGGTGGCCGCCATCCTGTCGTCGTTCGCGCGGCCCGTCGACATGGTGGCGCGCTACGGCGGCGAGGAGTTCGCCCTCGTGCTGCCCAACTTCGTGCGCAGCGAGGCGGTCGAGCTCGCCAACCGCATCCGCCAGCGCGTGGCCGGCGAGCCCTTCCTGTTCCAGGGCCGCGGCACCAACGCCACGATGAGCTTCGGCGTGGCGAGCTTCCCGACGGACGCCACCACGGCCTCCCAGATCATCCGCGTGGCGGATGAGCGTCTCTACCGCGCCAAGAACGGCGGGCGCAACCAGGTGGTGGGCTGATGCTGCCTCTGGCCCTGCTGTCGCTCTCGCCGGTGCTGGCCGCGACCGTCTCCTACCCGCGCCGCGCCTGGGCCGCCGCCGCCGTGGCCGGCCTCGCCGCCTGCGCCGGCATGGCGCTGAGCCTGACGGCCGACGACGCGCTGCGCGGGCAGGCCGCCGCCGCCGGCGCCTGGGCGGTGCTGGGCTCGCTCTGGGTCTGGGCGCTGGGCCTGCGCCGCGAGAAGCAAGTGGCCTCGGCCGAGGAGGACGTGACGGTGCTCAAGGCCGTGGCGGACGGCCTTTCGAAGGAACTCGGCCGCGCGCGCGCGCGGGGCGCCGAGATCGAGCGCGAGCACAAGGAGACGCTGGCTTTTTACGGCATGATCAAGGGCCTCTCGGAGGCGCTGAGCTGGGAGGACTTAAAGCCCCGGCTCGAGGCCGCGGTGGAGCAGTACCTCGGGGTCCAGGAGTTCGCCCTTTATCTGGCCGACGGGGGCAACGGGCGGCGCAAGGCGCTGACGGTCAAGCGCCTGGACAACTCCCCGGGCGGCAGCTGGGCTACGCTCGAGCGCTACCTCCAGGAACGTAATCTGACGCCGGACCAGGCGCATTTCTCGACCTCTCCTGAGCCGGCCGTGGGCCTGCCCATCATGCACAACGGCGAGCGCCTGGGCTATTTTTATGGTCGTGCCCCTCGGGGCACGACGCCGCAGGCCCTGCTCGCGAAGTCGCAGGGCTTCGCTGAGGAGATCGCCTTCGCCTTCCGGCGCCTGAAGCTGTTCTCCGAGGTGGAATCCCTCTCGCGCATCGACGGCCTGACCGGGGTCTATCGCCGCGGCGACTTCGACGAGCGCCTGCGCCATGAGCTCGTGCGCGCCAAGACCTTCAAGACCACCCTTTGCGTCATGTTGCTTGACATCGACCACTTCAAGCGATTGAATGACCGCTACGGCCATCAGTTCGGCGACCAGGTCTTGCGCCGCGTCGGGGAATTGCTCAACGCTTCCGTGTACGAGACCGACTTCGTGGCGCGCTACGGCGGCGAGGAGTTCGTGATCCTGCTGCCGCGCGCCGAGGCGGCGGGGGCGCTGCGCAAGGCGGACGCGATCCGCCAGGCGCTGGAGAACGAGCGCTTCCAGCTGGCGCTCGAGCAGATCCAGGTCACCGTCTCGATCGGGGTGTCGCACTTCCCGCGCGACGGCTCGACGCCGGAGGAGCTGGTGGGGCAGGCCGACGCGGCGTTGTACCAGGCCAAGGCGGCGGGCCGCAACCGCGTCGTGGATTGTTCCGTTTTGCGTCGTTCTTAGCGTAAAGGAGCGTTCCGATGGACGAAGTGCCCCAGCAGCCCGCGCCGTCTCCGTCCGAGCCGCCGCACCACGACCACCTGGCCGGCCCGCGCCGCCAGAAGCGCCGCCTCATGCTCGGCGTGGCCATGCTCTACGCGGCCTCTCTCGCCGCCGCCTGCTTCCTCGTCATCCAGGGCCGCGCGCTGCGCAACACCGTAAAAGAAGCGGCCGAGACCAGCGGCTCCACCGGCATCCTCAACCGCTTCGCCTCGAACAACCAGCCCGTCGTGGGCTGGGTCTCCATCCGCGGGCCGATCTACTCCTCCGAGTCCGGCAAGCCCTGGGAGCGCGGCGCCGAGCAGTGGGCGCGCAAGATCAAGGCCATGGCCGAGGCGAAGAACGTGAAGGCCATCGTCCTCGACATCAACTCTCCCGGCGGCAGCGTGGGCGCCGTGCAGGAGCTCTACAGCCAGATCCTCAGGGTCAAGCGCGAGAAGCACATCCCCTTCGTCGCCGTCTTCGACGACGTGGCGGCCTCGGGCGGCTACTACATCGCCGCCGCCTGCGATCAGATCGTGGCGCACCCCGGCACGCTGACGGGCTCGATCGGCGTGATCTTCGAGACCACCAACCTCCAGGGGCTCTTCTCCAAGATCGGCCTCAAGATGGACCCGATCAAGTCCGGCGCGCACAAGGACATCGGATCCCCGGCGCGTCCCATGACGCCCGAGGAGCGCAAGATCATGCAGGACCTGATCGACGACGCCTACGGCCAGTTCCTCACGGCCGTGGCCACGGGAAGGCATCTCGACGTGGCGGTGGTGAAGCCGCTCGCCGACGGCCGCATCTTCTCCGGCGACCAGGCGCTCTCCAACCACCTCGTCGACAAGCTGGGGGATTCCACGGACGCCGTCGAGCTCGCCGCCCAGCTCGCCCACATCCCGGGCAAGCCCAAGGTCAAGCGCGACGGCAACAA
>CAZZGQ010000037.1:0-17318 GCA_964653765.1 uncultured Elusimicrobia bacterium
GTTCTTCTTCATGTACTCGGCGCGGTCCTTCACGCCGTAGACGAACTCGTCGAGGTACTTCTGCATCGTGGCGGGCTCGCGCGCGATCTTGTCCCACTTCACGTAGAAGTCGTTGTCGCGGTCGTAGTAGCCTTGCGCGTAGCTCGGGTGCGCGCCCCAAGGCTCCACGCAGACGGCGTCCACCTGCAGGCCCGGGATCAGCGTGCGGTTGGGGTCGCTGCGCACCACGCTCTCGTCGACGAGCTCTTCGACGACGACGATGACCTTCTTGGAGGCGAAAGCGGCTTCTTTCTGCACGCCCATCAGGCCCCAGATCTGCGTGTTGCCGCTCTTGTCGGCGCGTTGGGCGTGGACGATCGTCACGTCCGGGCGCAGGGCGGGGACGGCCGCCAGCCTCTCGCTCGTGAACGGGCAGGTCACGGTCTTGATGCGCGGGTTGGCGCCGGGGATGTCGGTTCCCTCGTAGTTGCGCAGCGGCCAGAACGGCAGGTTGGCCGCGCCGGCGGACAGCCGCGCCACCATGCCGAAGTGCGAGTACTCCTCGAGCTCGAGCTTCGGCGGCTTGGCCTCCACCGCCCGGCGAAACGCGTGCAGGCTGCCCACGCCGGGGTTGCCCGCCCAGCTGAACACGAGCTTCTTGGCGCAGCCCGCCGCGATCATCTGATCGTAGACCAGGTCCGGCGTCAGCCGGCAGAGCGTGAGATCGCGCTTCTTCTGCCGGATGATCTCATGCCCGGCGGCGAAGCTGATGAGATGCGTGAAGCCCTCGATCACGACGGTGTCGCCGTCCTTGACGAGGGAGCAGACGGCTTCGCGCAGGGGGACGACTTTGTTCTTCATCGCGCGTATTCTAGCGAAAATGGGCGGGGGCGGGACAGGCGCGGCAGGCGAAGCGACGGTGGCCTGGACGGACCCGAAGGGGTCTAGTTATCCACACTTTTCCAGCGCTGGAAAAATGTGGATAACCGTTGGAACTTTTCTTAAGGTTCGATCGTATACACATCGATGCTGGATCGGCTTTCGGATATAGAGTTGCTTGCTCGTCTGAAGGAGCTTTATGCCCATGAACGTAAGGCCGCCGCGGACGTCCTCGCATGTATGGCTGAGGTCGCACGTCGCGACGCCACAGGCAATACCAGCATGCCGACACTCTTTGCCTACTGCATCGGCGAATTGAGGATGTCGTCCGGAACCGCTTATCGCAGGGTCCGGTCCGTCCGCGTCGCCGAAGCATTGCCCGAGGTCTATGCCTTGTTGCGGGAAGGCTCGGTGAACTTCACGACGCTTGCGCTGATCGAGCCCCACATCGTCGCGAACCCGTCCTTGCTTCAGAAGATCAGAGGCAAGACGACGAGGGAGGTGGAGGGTATCGTCGCAGAGGTGGCGGCGAGCGAGCGACCTCGGAAGCCTGATTCCATCCGCCCGATCGTCGGAACGTCCCGAACCAGCGCTGAGCCTCGTCAGGAAAAATTATTTGCAGGACAGCCCACGCTGCCCGCCGCTGCCGAGGCGAATACGGGCAGTCTGGATGTTGTAGCGACGCCCGCCTCGCCGCCCGAAGTGAGATCGGATATCCGATTCGAAGCCGGCGAGGCGTTCGTTCGAGCCGTCAGCCGCCTTCGCGCCCTATTGTGGCACAAGTACCCTGAGGGCCGAATGGAGGATTTGCTGCTCGAGGCCGTCGGCGAGTTTCTCTCGCGTCGCGACCCCGCCCGCCCTCGCCGCCCCGCGCCCGAGCGTCCCGCCGACCCGCGAGCTCGGCGCCCGCCGGCTGCCGTCGAGCGCGAGGTCCGTCTGCGCGACGGCGAGTGTTGTGCCTTCGTCGCCGCTGACGGCCGACGCTGCGCCGAGACGCACGGCCTCGAGCTCGATCACGTCGTGCCCTGGTCGCTCGGCGGCGCGTCGAACGACGCCGCCAACCTCCGGCTGCTCTGCCGTGCGCACAACCAGGCTGAAGCCCGGCGGCTGCTGGGGGAGGGCCGGGTCGGGCCGAGAGCTAGGGGCGGCGCGTCGTGACGGGGCGTGTCGGGACGGCTCGGCCGGCCGTCGACTGTTGGAGTCCCGCCGCCGCCCCCGCCCGCGCCTGCTTCTCCCGCTCGAGCAGCGACAGCTCGTAGACGCCGGCGCCGTAGCCCACCATCGGGATCGAGCCGTGGTAGGAGCCCAGCTTGCCTTGCTTGGGATCGGCCACGTACTCCTCGGGGATGAGGTGGAAGTTGCGCGCGGCCTGGTCGACGTTGCGGTCGATGAGGGCTTCTCCTTCCGGCGCCCGCCCGAGGCCGAACAGGACGCCGGCGAGGCGGAGGTCGATGAAAGGCCATTCGTTGACCGCGTAGGGATCGGTGCCGCCGTTGCGCTTGTAGCCGCCGATCGGCGTGGCGAGACGGGCGATCTTTCCGGCGAGCGTGGCTTGGCCGAGCGGGCTGCGGGGATCGACGACGCCCATGCTCAGGGCCTCGACGACCGCTCCGTCCACGTCGGTATCCTTGGCGGGCTCCAGGGCTCCCACCACGCCGTCCGGGGTGCCGAAGGTGCGCGCGAAACCGGCGCGCGTATCGGCCGCGAGCTTCTCGTACTTGTCGGCGTCGGCATCGCGCCCGGCGCGGCGCGCGATCGCGGCGAAGTCCTCCAGGCCGCGCGCGGCCATCAAGGTCGTGAAGGCGAAGTGCTTCTTGTGGTCGTCGTGCACCTCCCAGATCGAGGAGTCGGCGCGCATGACGGTGCCGGTCTGGAGGGTCTCCAGGTTCTTTTGGATGGCGCCGGCCACGCCTTCGAGCATCGCCTCGTAGACCGAGCCCTGCCGCGTCCGCGAGCTCAGCCAGGCCGTGTCGCCGGAGGCGTCCACGTATTGCCGCGCGGCCCACAGGAAGAGGCCCCAGCCGTCCAGCTCCACGTTGGGGGCCGGATCGCCGGAGTGATCGGCCTCCTCCTGCCCGCTGCCGTAGTAGCGCGTCACCGAGATGCGATAGTCAGCGCCCTGGGCGTACTTCTTGAAGAGGCCCACCGGCGCGGCGTTCAGGAAGAAGTCGAGCGAGGCCTTGGCCTCCTCGTAATGGCCCGTGCGCGCCAGCGCGGCCGTGGAGTAGAGGCCGTCGCGCACCCAGCCGGTGGCCCAGTGCCCCGGCGCCAGGCTGGCCAGGATCATGCCGTGGCTGGTCCGGAGATTGGGGGCGGGGAGATTGGGCTCGCGCACCTGGGACATGCGCAGGACCGCCTCGCTCTGCCGCCACAGTTTGCGCTCCTCCAGCGTGCGGAACGTGACGGGCGCCGGCTTGCGCCAGGAGGCCCATTCCTCGTAGGCGCGGGCCAGCAGGCTCTCGGGCGAGCGTCCCGCCTGCCAGCGCCGCAGCGCGGCGGCCGCGGCCGGGGCGGCGGCCGCGGCCTCGACGAAGATCACGGCCACGCCGAACCAGCCGCCGTGGGCCGGAAGGGTCATCGATTCCTCGACGGCGTCGCCGGCGCAGACCACGGGCGCGCCGTCGAGCCGGTCCGGGGCGCGCCGGGCCGAGGCCGGCGACGCCGCGCAGCTCAGCGAGGCGTCCGCGCTCAAGGGCAGGTAGACCAGGGCGCCCGCGCCGTTGCCGGTCTGGACCCAGGCGTCGGTGCCGTCGAGGCGCTGCAGCCGCTCGCCGGGGATCGGCGCCACCTCGAAGGATTGCTTCATGATGTCTTCGCTCTCCGGATGGTCGCCGAGCCTGAAGGAGAGGCGCGCCCGCCCGGCCACGCGCGGCGGCCGCGCGCCGTCGCGCGCCGGCTCGACGCGCATGAGGGCGACCAGGGCGTTGAGCTCGAGGCCGAAGGGGGAGAAGTAGTAGCCGGTGGCCTTCAGGCCCGAGGGGAGATAGGAGGCGCGGATGATGTTGGTCTGCCGGTCGTAGTCGGCGGCGGTTTGCCGCCAATCCTCCATCCAATCGCCGCCGCTGCGCGAGAGCCCCAGCGAGAAGCGCTCGAGCAGGTTGCGCCGCTGCGGCCCATCCTTCGTAAGGTCGGCCGGGGCGCGGACGTAGCGATATGGATGGTCGAGGAAAGCCGTGAAGCGCCGGCGGCTCTCGTCGTAGAGGGTGAAGCCGTGGCCGTTGCCGGTCGTGAGCACGTGGTAGGTCCGGACGGGGGCGCCGGAGGGCGTCTCGGGCGCGGGGGCGGCAGTCATGCCGCCGGCCAGCACGGCGGCGAGAAAGAGGAGGCGGAGGGCCATGCCTGCTTCTACCAAAGGCCCGCCGCGCCGGGATACCGCCGCGTCCGGGCGTCGCCGCGGTCTTTGGTCCCGGAGGGCCGCCGGGACCAACGGTCCGCGCGCGTAAAAAAACCGCAAAATCCGGCCGGATGTCTTGACGCCGCGGAAGGCCCGGCCTAAACTGGGCGCATGAACACGAGAACGCTGCTGGCCTTATCCGCCCTGCTGCTGCCGCTGATGTTCGCCTCGATGGCCTGCGACAACAGCCAGATGCCGGCCGGTCCCGACTGCGTCGGCGGCCCCGGCCTCGGCCCGACCAAGGGCATCACCGAGCCCAAGGGCACCTGGTGGACTCCGACCAGCTCGGACAAGGGCGTCCAGGGTAATTGGACCTGCAACGCCGACGGCTCGAGCACCTTCACGCCCGGCTCGTCCAAGTAAGGCCGTCTCTCCGGGCGCCGGGACGACCGGCGCCCGGAGAGGCCTGGCGCAGCGAGGCTAGCGCCCCAGCGCCGTCAGGCAGTCGTCGAGGATCCGCAGGCCGGCGTCCACGTCGTGCTCGTCGAGCACCAGGGGCGGCGCCACGCGGATCACCGACTTGCCGCACGAGAGCAGCAGCAGGCCCTTCTTGAAGGCGGCGAGCTCGAGCTTCACGACGAGGTCGTGATCGGGCTCCTTGGTGGCGCGGTCCTTCACGAACTCCACGCCGATCATCAAGCCCACGCCGCGCACGTCGCCGATGCAGTCGTGGCGCTTCTGCAGGTCGCGAAGGCCCTTGAGCAGGCGCTCGCCCATGCGCGCGGCGTTGGCGGCCAGCTCGCTCTCCACGAGGTCGAGCGTCGCCAGCGCGGCCGCGCAGCAGACCGGGTTGCCGCCGAAGGTCGTGCCGTGGCTGCCCTGCGGCCAAGTCATCACCTTCTCCTTGGCCACGATGGCGCCGATCGGCAGGCCCGAGCCCAGGCCCTTGGCGGTGAGGAAGATGTCGGGCTCGACGCCGTAGTGCTCGGCGGCCCACATCTTGCCCGTGCGGCCGACGCCGGACTGGATCTCGTCGAAGATCAAGAGGATGCCGTGCTCGGAGCAGATACGGCGCCAAGCGCGGGCGAAGTCCGCGCGCGGCAGCACATATCCACCTTCTCCTTGGACCGGCTCCATGATGACGGCGGCTATTTCCTTCGGCGAGACCTTCATCTCGAAGAGCGCTTTCGCCGCTTCCAACCCGTCGACGCCATGATATGGGTTGTCGTACGGCAGGTGATGCACTCCCGGCAGCAGAGGCCCGAAGCCGGTCTTGTACTTGATCTTGCTCGCCGTGAGCGTGACCGCCGCGTAGCTCCGTCCATGGAACGCCCCGTCGAAGGCGATCAGCTGCTGGCGCCCCGTATGATAGCGCGCCAGCTTCACCGCGCCCTCCACCGCCTCCGTCCCGGAGTTGGAGAGGAAGACGCGGTACTTCTCCTTGCCCGGCGCCGTCTTGGCCAGCCGCTCGCAGAGCTTGGCCATGCCCTCGTAGTAGAAGTCGGTGCCGCAGATGTGCAGGAACTCGCCCGCGGCCTTCTGGACCGCCTCGACGACCTTGGGGTGGTTGTAGCCGGTGGAGGAGACGGCGATGCCGGCCATCCAGTCGATGTAGCGGTTTCCGTCGACGTCCTCGACCATGGCGCCCCGTCCGCCCGCCATGACGAAGGGATACTCCTTTATATAGGAAGGCGAGGACCACTCCTTGTCCTGGGCGATGATCTTCTTGGCCTTCGGCCCCGGCGGCGGGACGAGGATGCGGGGATAGTCCGCCTTCGCGGCGGCCGGCTTCACGGCGGTCTTGGGGGCCATCGTCACTCCATCGTGGTGCGGCTCTGCTCGCGCATGAACTGGGCGACGTAGTAAGGTCCGCAGCCGCCCTTGCCGGTGGCGCCGGAGCCCTTCCAGCCGCAGAACGACTGCACGCCGGGCCAGGCGCCGGTCGTGGCGCCGGTCTTGCGGTTGGCGTAGCACACCCCGGCCTCGACTTCATCGAAGGCCTTCCGCACTTCGTCCTTATCGCCGCTGAAGATGCCGAACGTCAGGCCGTAGTCGGCCTTGTTCGTCTCCTCGATGGCCTGATCCAGGTCGGAGACCCGGGCCACGGCCACGAAGGGCATGAAGAGCTCGGCGTTCCAGAGCGCGTGCTTGAGCGGCAGCTCGACGATCGTCGGCTCGACGAAGGTGCCCTTATCAAAGGCGCCGCCCTTTAGGCGGCGCCCGCCGAGCAAGACCTTGCCGCCTTTCTTGGCGGCGCCGACGGCTTTCTCGAAGCGCTTGACCGTGGCTTCGTTGATGACCGGGCCCATGTAGATGTCCTTTTGCGTCGGGTCGCCGATCTTGATGTTCTTCGTTTTGTCGATCAGCTTCGCGACGAACGTGTCCGCCACCTTCTTGTCGACATACACCCGCGAGCAGGCCGAGCACTTCTGTCCCGACAGGCCGAACGCGGACTTCATCACGCCTTCCGCCGCCATGTCGAGGTCGGCCGAGGCGGTGACGATCGTGGCGTTCTTGCCGCCGCCTTCCATGAGGACGGGGCGGGGGAAGCGGCGCGGGAATTCCTTGACGAGCTTGAGGCCGACGTCGCGCGAGCCCGTGAACACGATGCCGTCGACGTCGTCGCGGTCCCAGAACTTCTCGCCGAGGTCCTCGAGGCGCGCGGGCAGGTAGTTGAAGAGCCCGGCGGGCAGCCCGGCGGCGCGGTAGACCTCGCAGAGCAAAGCACCCGTCCACGGCGTCCACGGCGAGGGCTTGTAGACGACGGCGTTGCCGGCCATCAGCGCGGCCGCGCTCATGCCCGTCGAGAGCGCGAGGGGGAAGTTGAACGGGGCGATGCAGAGGAAGACGCCGTAGGGTCGGAGCACGGACTCAGTGCGCTCGTTAGGCAGGAGCTTGCCGAGCGGCTTGATGAAGCCGTGTGCCTCCTCCATCGTGGAAGCGTAGTAGTCGATCAGGTCGGCCGATTCTTCGGCGTCTCCCATGGCTTCCATGCGGCTCTTGCCGACCTCCAGGCTCATCACCGCGCCCAATTCCCATTTGCGCCGTCGGATTTCTTCGGCCGCCTTCCGCAGGATCTTCAACCGCTCCTGCCACGGCGTCGCGCCCCAGGGCTTCTGGGCGCGCCGGGCGGCCTTGATCGCCAGGTCTAAATGGGTTTTCTGCGCGGCGGAAAACCGCCCCAGCGGCGCGCCGTCGATCGGCGAGAACGCCGCGATCGGCTTGGCCTTCGAAACGACGGGCTTGCCGTCGATGAAGAGCGGGTGCTCGCGGCCCATCTGGGCGTGCGCCCAGGCCAGGCCGGCGTCGAAGAGCCGGTGGAACTCGTTCATGTCGGCGTTGGCCGAGGTGTAGGTGATCTTGAAAGGCTTGGCGGGAGCGGCGGTGGTCATGCGAGGCCTCCGGGGACCTTGAGCTGAGCGTGCGTCTTCTTGAGGGCCGCCGTGAAACGGCGGACGAGCTCGTCGATCTCCTTCTCGGAGATCGTGAAAGGGGGAGCGATCATGGCGAGATCGCCGCGCTCGCCGTCGGCTTGGCCCACGTTGGGCCAGACCACTAATCCTTCGTCCTGAGCGTTGCGCGTGAAGGTCTCGGCGAACTTGAGCGAGCGAGGGAAAGGCTTCTTGGATGCCTTGTCCTCGACGAACTCGACCCCGGCCAGCAGCCCGAGGCCGCGCGCGTCGCCGATGCCGGGAAGCTCAGCCAGGGCCGTCAGCTTTTTCTGCAGGACCTTTCCCATTTTGGCGGCGCGGTCCACCAGCTTGTTCTTCTTGATGTGCGTCACGGCGGCCAGGCCGGCCGCGCAGATGCTGGGCACGTGGGAGAACGTCTGGGCGTGCTTGAAGCCGCCGGAGCCGCGGACGAGGGGCTCGAGGACCTTGGGGCCGGTCAGCACCGCCGAGAGCGGCACGTAGCCGCCGCTGATGCCCTTGCCCATGGTGATGATGTCGGGGATCACGCCGGCATAATGCTCGATACCGAGCCACTTGCCCGTGCGGCCGGCGCCGCAAAGGACTTCGTCGGCGATGAACAGGACGTCGTGACGGTCGCAAATGTCGCGGATGCGCTTGTAATAGTCCGGCCGCGGCACGGAGGCTCCGGTCGACGAGCCGCCGATCGGCTCGGCGATGAAGGCGGCAACGCTATCCGCGCCTTCGGCGCGGATGACTTCCTCCAGCGCCGAGCCCGAACAGGCGGGACAATCCGCCGCCCCCGCGCAGCCGCAGCGATAGGGATAGGGCGCCGGGACCATCGGCACCC
The DNA here is from genome assembly GCA_964653765.1 of uncultured Elusimicrobia bacterium. GTDB lineage: Bacteria > Elusimicrobiota > Elusimicrobia > UBA1565 > UBA9628 > JAGWUP01. Next base: position 8,453 of record CAZZGQ010000037.1, read on the forward strand.
GCACGAGGTAGGGCCCGTAGAGCTTCTTGTAGTGGCCGCGGGCGGAAGCGGAGAGCGCCAGCAGGGTGTTGCCGTGATAGCCGGGGCTGCGCGCGATGATCTTGTGCTTCTCGGGGCGGCCCTTCTCCACCCAATACTGCCGGGCGAGCTTGAGGGCGGCTTCGACGGCCTCGGAGCCGCTCGAGAGGAAATAGGCCTTGTCGAGCCCGCGCGGCGCGAGGGCGGCCAGCTCCTTGGCCAGCCGCTCGACGGGCTCGCTCGTGAAGGCCGTGCCGTTGACGTAGGCCACGGAGGCGAGCTGGTCGCGCACGGCGTCGGCGATCTCGGTCACGCCGTGGCCGATGTTGGCGACGAAGGCGCCGCCGCTGGCGTCCAGATAGTCCTTGCCGCGGGAGTCGTAGAGCCAGCAGCCCTTGGCGCGGACGATGCGCGGCAAGGCGCGGTCCAGCGTCCGGTAGAAGACAGCGCTGTCCGGGTAGCGGTCGGCCATGGGGCCATTGTAGATAATCCGGGAAGGGGGGCGAAATATTGTAGGATCGTGCCGGGTCATGATCTCGAGAGCGATCGCCGCGGCGCTGCTGCTGCTGAGCGCGACGGCCGGCGCGCAGACTCTCCGCGTCCGCGTCGTCGACCAAGCCGGAAAGCCCATCCCCGACGCTGTGGTCTACGCCGTCGACGTCGCCAAGCCCGCCGCGGCCGGCGCCCCCGTCGAGGCGGTCATGGAGCAGTCCGGTTTCGAGTTCCATCCGCACATCCTCGCCGTGCGGGCCGGCACCACGGTGCGCTTCCCGAACAAGGACCCTCTCCATCATTCGCTCTATTCGTTCTCCAAGGCCAAGCACTTCGACCTGCCGCTGTATAAAGGGCAGGACGCCGCTCCCGTCACCTTCGATCAGCCGGGAGTCGTCCGCCTCGGCTGCAACATCCACGACTGGATGACCGGCTACGTCGTCGTCGTGCCGGACGCCGCCTTCGCTCTCACCGACGCGCAAGGGAACGCGGCGCTGCCGCGGCCTCGGTCGGGCTCGCTCACCGTCTGGAGCGAGCGCCTGCAGGGCGAGGCGCCCAAGCTGGACTTGGCCAGGGTCAAGGGCGGCCAGGCTCTGCTGCGCATCCAGGCGCGCGGCCCGATCAAGCCGCCGCCCCACCATCCCGTCGACGCCTACTGAGGCATGAGCTTCCGGCTCAAGCTGCTCGCCAGCTTCACGAGCCTGCTCGCCGTCGTGCTGGCGGCCTGCCTGGCGGTGGTCAGCCGCGTCGAGCGCCGGCAGGCGGTGGAGCAGACGCGGGCCGCTCTGTCGACCACCAGCGAGGTCTTCTCCGAGCTGCTCTCCGAGCGCCAGCGCTCCTCGGTGTCGAGCCTGCGCCTGCTGTCGGGAGACTTCGCGTTCAAGGAAGCCCTGTCCACGGGCGATCCGGCGACGGTGCTCTCCGTGGCGCTCAACCACCGCGCGCGCATCGGCTCGGATCTCCTGCTGATCGCCGACAGCGACGGCAAGCTGCTGGCCGACACGCGCCGCCGGCTCAAGCCCGGCGCGCGCGTGGACCTGCCGGTCCTGCGCCAGGCGCTCGGCGGAGAGCCGGCCGCGGCGATCGCCCTGCTCGACGGCGTGCCCTATCAGCTGGTCTCCGTGCCCGTCAACGCCCCCGACCTGATCGGCGTCGTGGCCGCCGGCTTCGTCATCGACGACCGGCTGGCGCGCGCTCTGCGGGACCTGACGCACTCGGAGGTCTCGTTCACGGCGGGTGACCGCGCGCTCGCCTCCACGCTGCGCGAGACCGTCCGGACGAGCCTGCCCTCGGCGCTGGGCCGGCTCGGGGCCGAGCCCGCGTTGATCGACGCCGGTGGCGAGCGCTGGCTGGCCGCCCGCCAAGCCCTGGCTCCGGGCGTCGCCGCCGTGATCATGCGCTCCTGGGACGAGGCGCTCGAGCCGGAGCGGGCCCTCCAGCGGCTGCTGCTCATCCTGGGCGCCCTGGGCCTGCTCGTCACCGCGCTCGTCGGCGTGGCGATCGCCTCGGGCGTCACGTCCTCGCTGCGCCAGCTCTCGGCGGCCACCGCCCTGATCGCGCGCGGTCAGTACGACGTCTCCCTCGACATCCGCTCGCGCGACGAGATCGGCACGCTGGGCCGGGCCTTCGTCGCGATGGCCAAGGGCCTGGCGGAGCGCGAGAAGATCCGTTCCGTGCTGCAGAAGGCCGTCTCCAAGGAGATCGCCGAGTCGCTGCTGGCGCAGGGCCGCATCGAGCTGGGGGGCGAGGAGCGCCTGGTCACGGTGCTCTTCTCGGACGTGCGCTCCTTCACCACCATCTCGGAGGGCTTGCCGCCGAAGCGCCTCGTCGACGAGCTCAACGCCTACTTCACCCGGATGGCGCGCCCGATCGAGGCCCATCACGGCGTCATCGACAAGTACGTCGGCGACGCCGTGATGGCGCTCTTCGGGGCGCCGCTGGGCTCGGCCGACGACGCCGCCAACGCCGTGCGCGCCGCGCTGGCGATGCGCCGGGCGCTGGCCGAGCTCAACGCGGAGCGCGCGCGCGCGGGCCTCGCCGCCTGGGACACGGGCATCGGCCTCAACACGGGCACGGCGGTCGCCGGCACCCTGGGCTCGGAGGACCGCTGGGCTTATACGGTGATCGGCGACAGCGTGAACTTGGCGTCGCGCCTGGAGGGCCTGACCAAGCGCTACGCCGCGCCTGTCATCGTCTCCGAGTCCACCCGCCGGGCGGCCGGGGATGCCTTCGCCTACCGAACGCTCGACGAAGTCGTCGTCAAAGGGCGCCACGAGCCCGTCGTCATCTACGAGGTGCTGGGCGAGCGTCCGGGGCCCGCTTGGCTGCCGGATTACGAGAGCGGCGTCGCGGCCGGGCGAGTCGGCGACTGGGAGGCCGCCCGCGCCGCGTTGGAGCGCGTCGCGGCCGCGGCCCCGCAGGACGTTCCCACGCGGCTCTACCTCGAGCGCGTGGCCGCGCGCGAGGCCTTCGCGCCCACCCAGGTCCGCGAAAAGTGAAGCTCGAGCTCTTCGACGCCGGCCGCGAAAGCCTGCGGACGCTCGAGCCGGCCGACCCGGCGCGCGTGCGCCTGCGCCGCGCTCCCGTGCCGCCCGACGGCAGCCTGGCGCAGGAGCGGGCCGAGGGGCTGGTCCGGCTGCTCCGGGCGACGCTGGAGCGCGCCGGCTACGCCGTGGAGGAGCGCGCGGCGGACGAGGACGTGCTGGTCGGCCCATCGGCGCCGGCGCGGGCCGGGACGCTCTGGCTCAAGCCCGGCCCCGGGGGGGAGAGCCCGCTGGCGCGGACGCTGGCAAGAGGCTTCGCTCCCGAGGACGCGCGCTTTTGGGCGCTGCGGCTGCACTACCGCGCGCCGATCCCGTCTTCCGGGCTCGAGGCGCAGCTCGAGGAGGCGCGCGGGGAGCGCCTGCGCCTGGAGCAGGCGGAGCGGTCCTTGGCGCGCGCCCCGGGGGCCGCCAACGAGGCGGCCCTGGCGGGCTACCTGCGGCGCCTGCGCCAGGCGCTGGCCCGCGACCTCGACTCGGGCCAAGCGCTCCAGTGCCTCTGGGACGCGCTGCGGCCGGGGGCGCTCTCCGCGGCCACGCAGCGCGAGGCGCTGCGTCAAGCCCGTTGCTGGCTGGGCCTCTGAGGCCCCGACCGCCCGGGCCTTGACGGTCCCGGAGACCCCTGTTACACTGCGCTCACGCAGGAGTCACCATGGCCGAGATCAACTTCCATTTCGACATCCGGGTCACCAAGCGGCAGACGCGCAATGCCTTGGCCCTCCTCCTCCTTTTCAGCGTCTGCAACGAGCTCTCATCGGAGAGCGTCACGCTGACGACGTATTACCCCGCGCCGTCGGGCGTCTACACGCAGATGATCACGACCACCAACACCTACCTCGCCCGCGACAGCGGCAAGGTGGGCATCGGCACCGCCTCTCCGGGCGCGCCCCTCGACGTCTTCGGGATCAATTCCGGCAACGGCCAAAGCGGCGCCGGTAGCTTGGTCTTCCGCGTGCAGGACGGCAACTCCCGACCGCCGATCGCCGCTTACGGCAACATCGACGCCACGGGCTTCCCCGACGCCACGGCCTCGGCCATCCAGGTGCGCGAGGTCACCGGCACCGGCCGCTCGATCACGACGGCGGGCAGCATCGCTGTCGGCGGCGCCAACGGCACGGTGGGCTCCTACGTCATGGGAAACTTCGCCCTGGGCACCGCCAGCCCGGCCGCCAACCAAGCTTTCGACATCGAGACCCCGGACCAATCGAAATGGGGCTTCACGATGCGCAACCAGTCGGGCGGCGGCGCCGGCCTGCAGATGTTCCAGGGCAACGCGGGCTACGTCTTCGTCGCCACGAACGGCCAGTACAACATGACCCTGGGCCCGGGAAACAGCTTCGTGGGCGTGGGCGGCGCCTTCGCGCCGCAGGCCCCCCTCGACGTCTACGGTCCCGGGGGCCAGGGGTACATCCTCTTGCGCAACACGGCTTGCAACGGGCCCTACTACTACGGCGTCGGCCCCAACGTGAACTGCCCGGCCATCCCGGGTTACTCTCTCACTTACGCCACGCTGATGGAAGGCGTCTACGACAACGTCCAGGTGGTGCCCTATCCCACGACCTCCGGCGGGCAGGCCGTCTATGGAGCGATGCTCTGCTGCGGGGCGCAAGGCGTCCCCGTGTACTAAATTTGTATAAACTGGGCGCGCATGGCGCTCCACCTGCCGATCAACGGCGTCTGCAACATCAAGTGCGTCTTCTGCTCGGCTGAAGGGCGCTCCGGGACGTACACCCTCCCTTACCTCCTGCGCCAGATCGACGACGACCGCACCGGCCACGTCCAGATCTCCGGCGGCGATCCGATGCTCAAGGACCCGGAGGAGCTGCTGCGCATCCTGCTCCACTGCCGCAAGCTCGGCAAGATCGTCGAATTCCAGACCAACGGCGTCATGGTGACCCGCTACAACCCCAAGCGCCTGAAGCTGATCGCCGGCCTCGTCGACTTCTTCAACATCAACTTCTCCGCCCACACGCCGGAGCTGGATGTGGAGGTGACGGAGACGCCGGGCGCTTTCGACTGGAGGATCAAGGGCGTGCGCCACCTGATCGGCATGGGCGCGCACGTTCGGCTGAACTACATCGTCCACGAGACGAACTATCGTTTTTCCGAAGATTTCGTCCGCTTCGCGGACGAGACTTTGCCGGGCTTCAAGTGGATCCAGTTCAGCTACTGCAAGGGCATGGGCCGCGCCAAGGGCAACACGCTCGTGATGCCGCGCTTCCAGGACGCCGCGCCGCCCCTCAACGCCGCCTTCCGCCTCTGCCGCGAGAAGGGGATCCCCTTCGACGTCGACCATATCCCGGTCTGCTTCGTGCTCGACTTCAAGGAGCACCACGCCGATTACCGCAAGATGCGCGAGAGCAAGCCGGGCGTGCACTTGGCTGAGAAACAGCAGGTCGCCGACTGCGAGGGCTGCGCCATGCGCGACGGCTGCCCCGGGCCGCGGCGGGACTATCTCGAGGTCTACGGCTCGCTGACCGACGGCCTCGTGCGGCCGGTGGCGGGGAAGGCGCCGTGACGCCGGCGCAAGCCGCCGCCGCGCTGCCTCTCGAGCGGCTGCGCGAGGAGTTTCCCGCGCTGCGGCAGGAGCTCGGCGGCAAGCGGCTGATCTATCTCGATAGCGCCTGCACCGCGCTCAAATCGAGCCGCGTGGCGCGCGCCGTGGAGCAGGACACCGAGCTCGGCGTCTGCGGCGGCAAGCGCTCGACGCATCTCTCCGCGCAGCGAGTCGAGGAGAGGCTGACGCAGGCGCGGCGGGCCGCCGCGGATTTCCTGGGGGCGGAGAGCGCCAACGAGATCGTCTTCACCTCCGGGACGACCGAGGCCGCCAACCTCGTCGCCCGCGCCTTCCCGTACGAGACGGGGCGCCGGCAGGTCGTCCTCACCGATCTGGAACACAACGCCGTCTTCCTGCCCTTCTACGAGGCGGCCCGGCGCGGCGAGATCGAGCTATCGATCTGCCGCAGCAAGGACGGTCGAGTCGATCCGACGGCGCTCGACGCGATGGTGAGCCGCAAGACGGCTCTCGTCGCCGTCACCCACGCCTCCAACGTGGCCGGAGGCGTCCAGCCCGTCGCCGAGATCTGCCGCCTCGCCCGCTCCAAGGGCGCCCGAGTCTTCGTGGACGACGCGCAATACGTGTCGTCGCACCGGGAGAACGTCGCGGCGACCCAGGCGGACTTCGTCGCCTTCTCCGCGCACAAGATCGGCGGTCCCTTCGGCTTGGGCGTGCTCTACGGCAAGGAGCAGGAGCTCAACCGCCTGCGGCACTACAAGCTGGGCGGCGGCGTGGTGAAGTCCGTGACGTGGGACGGCAAGAGCCTGCCCGAGGTGACCTATCTCGACGCGCCCCTGCGCTTCGAGGCCGGGGTCGCCAACTTCGGCGCCTTCGGCGGGCTGACCGAGGCGATCCGGCTATTAAGCGAACTGCCCGAAAGGGCGGTTCGCGAGCATGTCGCCGGCCTCGTGCGGCGGGCCGTGAAAGGGATCTCGGCCCTGCCGGGCCTGGCGCTCGTCGGCCGGCCCGAGGACCTGGAACAGGGTTCGCTGGCGTCGTTTTACCCGACCGACGGGCGCTTCTCCATCCCTGACTTCAACCTCTACCTCAACCACGAGCTGGGCGACCGCTTCGTCGCCGTGCGCGCCGGCGAGCATTGCGCGCACCTGCTGCATCAGAGCCTGGGCATCCCGGCCACGATCCGCCTCTCCTTCTTCGCCTACAACACGGCCGAGGAGGTCGACGCGTTCCTCGACGCGTTGGGCGGCTACCTCAAGGAGCTGGCATGAGCGGGCGGCGCATCGAGAGCGAGCTCCCGAAGCTGGAGAAGCTGCCGGAGCGCGTCGACCGCGACGCCTTCGACGAGCCGAAGTGCTTCGACATCCTGCTCAATTACAACTGCAACGCGAAGTGCCTGTTTTGCTCGCAGGATTTTGACTGGCGCAAGACGCCCAACGACCTGCCGTACGAGAAGGCGGCCCAGCACATCTACCTCGCTTATCAGAACGGCTACCGCCGGCTGGGCTTCACGGGCGGCGAGCCGACGGTGCGCAAGGAGCTGCCGCAGCTCATCGCCCTGGCGCGCAAGATCGGCTACGGCTACGTGCGCATCCAGACCAACGGCGTGCGCACGGCGGACTTCGACTACTGCAAGCTCTTGGCGGACGCCGGCCTGACGTTCGTGAAGTTCTCGATCCACGGCCACGACGCCAAGACGCACGACGACCTGGTGGGCGTGCCCGGGGCCTTCGACAAGTGCCTGAAGACCATCGAGAACCTCAAGAAGCTGCGGGTGGGCATCGGCGTCAACATCGTGCTCAACGAGCGCAACTACCGCCATCTCGTCGAGTTCTACGAGCTGTTCTTGAACAAGCTGCAGCTCTCGAACTTCGTCATCATCGCGCCCCTCTACGAGGGGAACATGACGTTGAACGACGTGAAAGGGGCCAAGATCGGGGCCCGCCTCAAGGACATGGCCCCTTACATCAAGGACGCCTTCGGCGTCTTCACCAAGATCAACTTCCCCAAACCCCCGCTTCTGCTGCATTTCACGCCGTGCATCCTGCCGGGCTATGAGCAGCAGATGCTGGGCTGGTCGGCCTTCAACACCATGGTGGTCAGCCCGAGGGGGGAGAAGCGCGATCTCGACATGACGGCGCAGGACCATACGGTCAAGACCGACGCCTGCAAGAAGTGCGTCTACAACGACCGCTGCATCGGCTTCGATGCCTCCTACGCCCGGGTCTTCGGCACCGAGGAGATCGCGCCGCTCACGGAGATACCCAAGCGCTACGACGCCGGGCAGCGCCGCGAGCGCCACGAGGGACGCACCGTGCTCACCGACAACGAGCAGTGCGTGCTCGAGGTCCTGAAGGTGGAGAGCCCGGTGACGACCCAGCGCTTCCTGCAGATCGCCGAGTCCATCCCGCTCTGCCGCGACTGCAAGGACGAGAACGCCGTCATCAACGCCGCCGAGACGCTCCTCAAGATGGGCGTGATCGAGCGCTCCTTCAAGAAGGGGAAATACACGTGGTCGATCAAGGCGGGGGTCTTCGCGTGAAGAAGCTCTCCTCGCCGCTGGCGCCGCGCTCCACCGAGGGCCGGGCGACGAAGATCCAGAAGCTCGTGCTCTTCACCGGTTTCTCCTGCAACAGCCACTGCCACTTCTGCATCGACCTCAATAAGCGCGACCTGCCGGACAAGTCCACGCAGACGCTCATCGCCGAGATGGCGGCGGCCAGCCGCCAGGGCGTGGAGTATCTGGAGATCATCGGCGGAGAGGCGACGATCCGCGGCGACTTCCTGGTGCTGCTGCGCACGGCGAAGAAGCTCGGCTTCAAGGACGTCGTCGTCGTCACCAACGGCCGCCGGCTGGCCTATCCCGAGTTCGCCGAGCAGGTGATCGAGGCCGGCGTGTCCGATCTCGTCTTTTCCATCCACGGCCCGGACGCTCCGCTGCACGACGAGCTCACTTTCGCGCCGGGGTCCTTCGACGACCTGCTCAAGGGCATCGAGAACGTGCGCAAGCTCGGCCACAAGCGGGTCTTCGCCAACTGCACCGTGGTCAAGCGCAACATGAAGCGGCTGCCCGAGATCGGCAAGCTCTTCGTGAAGCTCGAGATCGAGCACGCCGAGTTCATCTTCGTCGATCCCACCTACGGCGGCGCGTACACCAACTTCGACGCCCAGGTGCCGCGCATCGCCGACGCCGCGCCCTATATGCGCAAGACGCTCGACGTCGGCCGCGCCTGGGGCACGCGCGACTGGTGCGTGCGCTACGTGCCGCTCTGCCATTTCGGCGGCTACCTCGACCAGATCA
>CAZZGQ010000038.1:0-17308 GCA_964653765.1 uncultured Elusimicrobia bacterium
GTGATCTTGAGCGACAGGTCGCCCTTCGCCACGGCCGTCGTGACGTCGGCGATGTTGCGCACCTGCGCCGTGAGGTTGGCGGCCATGGAGTTCACGTTGTCGGTCAGGTCCTTCCACGTGCCGGCGACGCCCTTCACCTGCGCCTGGCCGCCGAGCTTGCCTTCCGTGCCGACCTCGCGGGCCACGCGCGTCACTTCCGAGGCGAAGGAGTTGAGCTGGTCCACCATCGTGTTCACGACGCGGGCGATGCGCAGGAACTCGCCTTTGACGGGGCGGCCCTCGATCTCGAGGGCCATGCTCTGGGTCAGGTCGCCCTTGGCCACGGCGCCGATGACGCGCGCGACCTCCGAGGTCGGCTGCACCAGGTCCGAGATGAGCGAGTTCGTCGAGTTCGCGAAGCCCTGCCAGGAGCCGCTCACCTCGCCCAGCGAGGCGCGCGTGCCGATCGCGCCGTCCTTGCCGACGGCGGTGGAGACGCGCTCGAGCTCCTTGGCCGTGCGCTCGTTGAGGTCGATGATCTCGTTGAGCGTGTCGGCGATCTTGCCGGCGACGCCCGTCTTGTCGACGGGCATGCGCGCGGTGAAGTCGCCCTTCTTTACGGCCGCGAGCACCCGCAGGAGCTGGGAGGGGTCGAGATGATCCGCGAAGGTCGTCCCTGCGCTGGTGGGGATGGTCGGCAGTTCTTTGGACATCGAGGGCTCCTGGCGTGTTTGCACGCTGTGACGATTTTGGCGCTTCATTCTAGCAGCCGCTCCACGACCTCTCTATCGCCCGACAGTCACGCTTTTATGACCAATATGTGACTAGGGGAGCCCCTGAGGCCGCGCGTTGCGGGTCCGGGTCATTTCTTATATGATGGCCCCGCGGTGAACAGAGTTTCCGGGCCGTTGCGCGCCTGCCTCCTCGTCTGCTTCTTCGTCTGCCCGCTGCTGTTTTTCACCAACCTGACCCGCAACCCGTACATCACCCAGATCTGCCTGCTCAACGCCGGTCTGCTTCTTTCTGGAGCCTGGCTGCTCTGGGAGACCTCCTCGAGGCCGGCGGCCTGGCCGCGCACGCCGCTCGAGGCGCCCCTGGCGGGCTGGGTGGCGGCCTGCGCGCTGAGCTGGGCCGTGGCGTTCTGGGGGCATCAAGCCTTCTTCCGCCCGGCGATCGCCTCCGAGGGGGCGCGGGGCTTCCTCTTCCTGCTGGCCAACACGCTCTGCCCGTTCTACGTCGCCGCCGCCGTCTGCGGCTCGCCCCAGGACGGCGACGGCGACGCCGGCGCGTGGGCGGCCTTCGCCCTGCTCTGGGGGGCGCTGTGGCTGCCGTTCGCGCAGCTGCGCGGCGCCCCGGCGGCTCCCGCCGATCTCTGGGGCCATCTGTGGGACGGCTACGGCGCTTTCGTCTGGGCGGCGGGCCTGGGCGCGACGGCGTGGCTGTGCCGCAAGGGGCGCTGGGGGGACTTCCTGCACCTGGCCCTGGCCACGGGCTTCTTGGCGTCGGCCTACGGCGTGCTGCAGTACTTCAACCTCGAGCTGATCTGGCCCAACACGCTCAATCCTTATGGAGGCCGCTCGGTCTCCACCTTCGGCAACCCGAACTTCATGTCGTCGTTCAACGTCGTCCTGCTGCCGCTGGCCGTGGCGCTCTTCTCGAGGGCCTCCGGCGCGCGCAGGCTGGTCTACGGCGCCCTGGCGCTGACGCTCGAGGCGGCGCTGCTGTGCAGCCTCACGCGCTCCTCGTGGATCGGCGCGCTGGCGGCGCTGGCGGTGCTGCTGCTGTCGGCCGACTTCCGCGGCCGCGCCGCTCGCGATCCGCGGCCGAACGGCCTGCTCGCCTGCGCCGGCCTGGCCATGGCGCTCTTGTGGCCGTCGTCGCTGATCGTCAGCGGCTACACGCCCAGCGTGATCGGCCGCGTCTCCGAGGTGCTGGCCGCCGCCAAGACCCACGCCCAGTACAGCTCCTTCTCGCAGCGCGTGCTCATCTGGACCTGCGGCTGGCTGATGGGCCGCGAGAACCCGGTCACCGGCAAGGGCTACGGACTCTTCGAGCTCTTCTATCCTTTCTACCAGGGCCCGGTCCTCGCGGCGGTCGAAGGCTACCGCTCGCTGCGCACCCACGCCAACAACGGCCACAACGAGGTCGTCGAGACCTTCGCGCAGACGGGCTTGCTCGGCCTTGGCGTCGTCGTGTGGCTGTGGACCGCCTTCTTCGCGGCGGGCCGCCGCTGGCTGCGCGGCGCCGGCGAGCGCGGCGCGCTCTACGCGGCGGGCGTGGCCGGCGCGGCCGGCATGCTGGTGGACAACATGCTCAACGTGTCGCTGCACTTTGCCGTCCCGGGCTTCCTCTTCTGGTGGGTCGTCGGCATGACCTGCGCGGAGCCGCCACGGGCGACTCCGCCGACCGATAAACGTCCGCCTCATCCTTCCTGGCGTTGGGGCTTGCGGGCGGCTTCCTTTTGCCTGGTCGCGCTGTGCTGGGTGTGGGTGTGCGTGTGGTTCCGGGAGGCGCATTACTTCGCCGGCTTCAAGCTGCTGCGGCAAAGGGCTTTCCCGGCCGCGGTCAAGGAGCTCGAGACGTCGCGGTCCTGGGGCCCGCCGGAGGTCAACGCGATCTACGAGCTGGGCAACGCCTACGCGCAGTCCGAGCGCTTCGTCGAGGCCGACGGGGCCTATCAGGGAGCGTTGCGCGCGAACGCGGGGTACGACGAGATCTACTACAACGTGGGCGCCATCAAGAGCTCGCACCTGGGCCAGCGAGAGTCCGCCGTCGACTTCTTCCGCGTCGCGCACTTCATCAATCCCGTCTCGCCCGAGGTCTACACGAGCCTGGGCAACCTCTATCTCTCCGACCCCGCGCGCTACGGCGACGCGGCGATCGATCTGCTCGAGGAGGCGGTGCGCGTTTTCCCCGACAATCCCAACCACTGGAACAACCTCGGCTACCTGTTCACGCTGCGCCGGCGCTGGGACGACGCCGAGCGCGCCTATTCCCGGGCCTTGAGCATCGACCCGGGCCTGGCCGTCGCCGAGAGGAACCTCCTCGCCGTCTCCCAGCAGACGCATCGGCCCCGGCCGAAGATCCTCGACGCCCTGCGCGACCTGCGCCTGCTCCAGGCCAAGGTGGCGCAGCGCGACTACTCCGAGGCGACGTTGAGCCTGGCCCAGAGGCTCGACCGCGAGCTGCCCGACAACCCCATGACGCGCTTCTACGTCGGCAGCCTGCTGATGGCGCGCGGCCATCCGGCCGAGGCCGTGGCGCCGCTGGAATGGTCCGTCCAGAAGCAGCCCGGCAACGTGTGGGCGCACGTCAACCTCGGGGAGGCCTACCGCGTGCTCGGCCGCCGCGACGAGGCGCGCGCCCAGTTCCAGGCCGCGGCCCAGCTCGATCCGGGCAACGCCGTGGCCCGCCAGCGGCTCGCCGAGCCGGGATCGTAAAAGCGCGGTAAAGGCCGTAATAATTCAGAAACGAACTCAGGTTAACCTTCGCCTCGTCCGGGTATAGCTGTGAGGCGAACACGTTGGCTGATCGAAGCGAGCGCGTTGGCCGCGGGCCTTTTTCTGGCCTGCGGCGTCGTCGTGCGCGCGCAGGAAAACGGTCAAGACAACGGCGATCCCGCCTACTCGGGCATGAGCCGCGAGATGAAGATCGGGATCAGATTCTATGAGTCGGGCGACGACCTGCAGGCCATGGACCGCTTCATGGACGTCCTGACCCAGGGCGATCCGGCCGAGCGTTCGATGGCCAACGAGTACATCAACTTGATCACGCACCGCATGAACACCGGCGAGAAGGGTCCGGCGCCGCGGCGCCCGGCGTCCCTGACTCCCGCCGAGACCGTCGTCGAGCCCGCGAGCCCGGATGCGTCGCGCGAGGCCGCGCGGCCCGCCGCGCCGGCCGCTGTCGTCGCCCAAGCCGCCGCTCCTCGCGCTCCCATGCCCGCCGTGCCCGTGGAAGCCGCTCCCGCGCCGGCGCCGCGTGCCGCTCCGGCCGAGCCGGCGCTGACGGCCGCCAACAAAGAGGTCATGAAGGGCGAGATCAAGGCGCGGCTGCGCGCCTGGCTCGACGACGGCTTGGCGAAGCTGCGCGAGATCGACGGCGCGCGCGTGCTGATGTTCGCCAACGGCGATCCGCAGGCCGTGGCGATCCCGTCGACGGTGCTCTTCCAGCAGGGCATCGCTTTCCAGAAGGACGCGCTCCCGATCCTCGACGCGCTGACCAAGGTCGTCTTCGGGCTGAGCGGCGCCCAGGTCGTCATCCTGCCTGAGGGCACGACCGTGGGGGACGCGAAGGTCCTCGACATGCGCCGGACGATGGGCATCTCGGCCCACCTGTTCGCGGCCGGCGTGGCGCCGCCGCGCGTGCGGGTCAATCTCTTGAACACCCAGGTCGACATCCCCAAGCCGCTGCAGGACTTCAAGGGGATCGTGGTCGTCTTCGTCTACAACCAGCCGCTCACCTTGACCGCCGAGAACATGCTGGCCGACGAGGCCGGGCCGCCCCTGTCGCTGGGCCTCTATCCCGAGGTCATCCGCCCGGCCAAGGGCGAAGGCGCCGTGATCGAGTTCTCCGTGCAGGACCCGCCGGCCGGCCTGGTCTCTTGGCGCTTTCAGCTGCTCGAGCCCTCGGACGCCGGCGGCGCCGATCTGGCGCCGCTGCAGGAGGTCTTCGGCGGCAGCCCGGTCTACCACCAGATCTTCTGGAACGGCCGCCGCAACTACTTCGGCGAGTTCCTGCCCGCCGGCCGCTACGAAGCCGTCTTGACCGCCACCGACAGCAAGAACCGCCAGCGCGCCATCCACAAATGGATCCAGGTGGAAGGCACTCCGGCCAAGCCCGCTCCCGCGATCGTGCGCAAGAGCGCGGCGGCCCCGGCCGCCTCGGCCTCCGCCGTCAGCGTGGAGGCGGCCAAGCCGGCCGCTCCCGGAGCGCCTCCGGCCGAGCTGCCCGGCGACAAGACGGCGGCCTCTCCCCTAATAAAGGAGATCAAGCCCGCCAAGCCCGTTTCCGGACACGCCAAGAAGCTCACCGCCAAGAAGCGCGCGCCGTCCCCCAAGAAGCTGGCCAAGGCCAAGCCCAAGGCGGAGCCCGAGGCGCAGGCGGGCGCCGGCGACGAGGCCGCGTCCGCCGAAGCGAGCGCCTCCGCGCAGGCTCCCGAAGCCGCGAGCGCCGCCTCGGCCGGAGGGGACGCCGCCGCGGCGAAGCCCGCCGCCGCGAAGGCCCAGGCCGCCAAGCCCTCGAGCTACGATCTGACGTTCAAGAAGGACACGTATCAGCTGACCAAGGAAGGCGAGAAGACGCTGATGGCCGCGGCCGACGCCGCCGGCTCGTCGTATCAGCAGCAGCCTCTCCAAGTCCAAGGCTACGCCCAGACCGGCGAGACCAACGCCTCGAAGCTGGCCGAGACGCGCGCGAAGATGGTGGCGGGGCTGCTGATCAACCGCTACCAAGTCGATCCCAAGAGGATCCAGATGGGCTCCTCGGTGGCCGACAAGCCGGATTACCGCGTGCAGGTCGTCTTCAGCAAGGAACCGTGATGGCGGATTTCGATTTCGACGCTCTCATCGACGAGTTGGCCTTCGGCAAGGCGCGGCGCAAGCCCGGGCCTTGCCTGGGCCTGTTCTTGAGCCCCGAGGTGATCTACATCGCCGAGACCCGGCGCCAGGGCGACAAGATCGTGGTCGATCACCTGGTGCGCATCCCGGTCCCGGCGCCCGAGAAGGCGCCGGCGGCGCCCACGGGCACGCTCAATACCGACTTCCTGACGGACAACCAGAAGCTCGCCGCCGTCATCAAGCAGTCGATGGGCGCGATCAAGTGGAGCACCAAGGACGTCTTCGTGACCCTGTCGCACCACCTGGGCTTGCTGCGCTACTTCACGATGCCGGCGATCGACCGGCGCTTCTGGGCCGCCGCGGTGCCGCTCGAGTCCAAGAAGTACATCCCGATCCCGTTCGACGCGCTGACGCACGACTTCCAGGTCGTGCCCATGGCGCCCGACGCCGCCAACAAGCCGCGCCAGGGCGCCTTGATCTGCGTGACCCAGCGGCGCAACATCGCCAACATCACCGCGCTGCTCGACAGCCTGGGCCTCAAGATGATCGGCATGGAGGTGGCGCCCTGCTCGGTGCTGCGCGTCTGGGAGACGCTCGACACGGCGCGCGCCGGCAAGACCCACTGCCAGGTCCATTTCGACGGCGGCAGCATCCGCATCCTCTTGGCGGACCACGGCCTGCCGGTGTTCTTCCGCGAGCTCTTCCTCGGCCAGGAGGCGCAGCTGAGCGATCAGCGCAAGGTCGACCTGGCGGGCTGCGTGGGCTTCGCCCAGAAGCAGCTCGGCGTCGGGCCGGTCGGCCAGTTCTTCGTCAGCGGAAACACCGCCAATCTTCCGCAGTGGCAGGAGGCGTTCACCAGGGAGATCGAGGTCCAGGCCGCCGTCCAGGACACGCCGCAGCGCCTGGGCATCAAGGCCGGCGACTGGGGCGGCTACGCCGCGATCGGCGCTTCCCTGCGGCTCTTGGCGCCGACGCCGATCAGCCTGGACCTGGGCCAGATCGGCCGCGTCTCGGAGGACGAGCGCCGCACCGCGCGGGCCATGCTCGTGCTGGCCGGAGCCGCCAGCCTCTTCTTCGCCCTGGTCGGCATCTACCGGAGCCTGACCTACAATTATCATGCGATGGAGCTGCAGAAATACAGGAGCGACCCGCAGATCGAGGCGGTGTTCCGGGACAAGGCGCAGCCCCAGATCGACGAGATGATGCGCGGCATGCGCGCGCAGATCCAGTCCGCCGGGATCGTGGAGAACGACACGCCGCGAACAACGGCGCTGCTGGCCGACGTCGTCAATTCGCTGCCCGACAACACGTGGCTGACCCAGATCCACCTGGATCACGCCATGCTCAACACCAACGCCGACGCTTTCATGATGGTCCTGAAGGGCCGGGCGAAGGGGGCGTCGATGGCGGCGGAGCAGGAGCTGGCCTTCGACTACCGGCAGCGCCTGCTCAATTCCCAGGTGGCCGGCAAGACCTTCCGCGACATCCAAGTCGAGGTTCAGGGCAAGCCGCTGCCGGAGAACGCGGGCCCGCAGGGCGATCCGGACGCCCTGCAGTCCCAGCTCGAGGACCGCACCGAGTTCACGGTGACGCTGAAAAAGAAATGAAGCTCGATCTCGCGGCCATCGGCAAGCTGCTGGAGCAGGTGCAGTCTGAAGGGCAGCTCATCGCCAACACTCTGCGCGAGAAGGGCTCCAAGCGCTTCGAGCGGCCGATCGTCGTCTGCCTCGCTGTCCTCCTCGGCTCGTATTACCTGCTCTACTTGCCGCCGCAGCGCAAGGCGCAGGGCCTGCAGCGCCGCATCGACACGGCGCGCCAGCTGTCCCAATACACCGGCGCCTACAAGGACCTGCACTCCCAGCTCCAGGCCATCTATTCGCAGCTGCCCAAGACCTCCGATCGGACCAGCTTCCTGACCGCGGCCGCCGTCGAGTCGCTGAAGGCGGAGGGGCTGACCTCGGACTCGATCCGGCCCCCGGACGAGACGACCCAGTCGGGGCTCGTCTATCAGCGGCTGACGATCACGGCCGAGGTGAAGTTCACCGAGCTCATCTCCTGGCTGGCGAGGCTCGAGGCCTCCAAGCCCTTCATCCACGTGAACTCGCTCGAGCTGGCCAAGAGCAAGCGGCTGGGCTACTGCACGATCAGCGTCGTGCTGTCGACGATCGTCCCGAGCGGGGAGGCCGGCTACTGATGGCGACCCGCAACAACGCCGCATGGCTGGTCCTGGCCGCCGCGCTGGCCGTGCCGGGCTTCATGTTCTTCTACTGGTGGACCAACCTGAACACCCAGTCCCGCTCGGATCTGCAGCGGCGCGTGCGCCGGCGGCTGGGCGGCAGCCAGGTGTTCGGCGCCGCGCCCGCGCAGGAGAAGCTGCGCAACCCGATGTCGCCCGCGGCTTCCCCGGCCGCCGCGCCGGCTGCGGCCCCCGTGGCCGTCTCCAGCGGGGCGGCGGGCCTGACGCCTCGCCCCGGCGGTCTCGTGGCCTCCGCGGCGGCCCAGCCGGCTCCTTCCGTCGCCGCCCACCCCGCCGCGGCGCCGGCGACCTCGGCGCCGAGCGCGGCCCCGGCGGCCTCCGCCGAGAAGCCGGACGCGGCCCTGAGCGTCCTGCAGACGGGGCCGATCGGCCAGATCGTGCTGGCGCGCGATCCGCTGCTCTCGCCCTACGACCTCGTGCGCATCGCGCAGGAAGAGGAGCGCAAGCGGCAGATCGAGGAGGAGCTCAAGAAGGCGGCTTGGCTGCGCGCCCATCCTCCCAAGCGGCCCAAGTACGTGCCGCAGGAAGTCGATCCCAACACCTTGGTGGAGCTGCAGGGCATCGTCTCCAACGACGAGGGGGACAAGGCCATCGTCAACGGCGAGATGGTCCAGGAAGGCGACACGATCGCGGGCGTGAAGGTCCTCAAGATTTCTCCGACGGCGGTCGTCTTCCAGTATCGCAAGAAGCGCTTCATGAAGGGCATCAGCAAGGACTAGGCCGGAGGCGGCCATGACAACGATGAACGACACCATGAAAGACAAACCTCTCGGCCGGCGGTCCATGGCCGCTCTGGTCGCTCTGGAGCTGGCGCTGGGTCCCACGGCGCCCGCTTGGGCCCAACGGCGCGGCGCGGAGCCCGAGGCCAACCCGTCGTTCCAGCAGAGCCTGCAGCAGTCGGGCTCCATGGCCGGCGGCCCCATCGGCGAGGCGGAGCCTTCGCCGTCGTCGTCCTCCCCGTCACCGAGCGCCGCTCCGAGCGCGGACGACGACATCCCGCCGGCCTCCTCGGCGCAAGGCGTGCAGATCGGCACGACCCAGCGCCGGGCTCCGGCGCCGGAGAGGGTGGCGCCGCTGGACGCCCGCGTGACCGTGCGCGTCAAAGGCGCGCCGCTGGCGACCTTCCTCGACACGATCTCGGCGCAGGCCAAGGTGAACTTCATCATCACCGAGGGCCTCGAGAGCCGGCGCGTCACCGCCTTCCTGCAGAACGTCACGGTGCGCGAGGCGCTGCAGGTGCTGCTCGAGATCAAAGGCCTGACGTACCAGCAGATCGGCAAGAGCAACACGTACGTGGTCATGCCGCGCTCGAAGTCCGTCGAGAACGTGATCACGCGCATCTACGCGCTGTCCTACATCCCGCTGATCCCGCTCGACTCGGCCAAGGACGAGGAGAAGGCGATCACGCCTCAGAGCTCCCTCGACTCCGCGCCGGGAGGCGGGGCCGGCCTCCCGGGCGGCCCGCCCGCCGCGCCGAACCAAGGCGGTCAGGAAGCGCAGGCGGACTCCCCGATCGCCATCATCAACGTGCTGCGCTCGATCATGTCCAAGCTGGGCAAGGTCTCCGTCGAGCCGCGCACGAACTCGCTCATCGTCACGGACATCCCCGAGGTGTTCCCTCAGGTGGAGCAGATCATCGCCGAGCTCGACAAGAAGGCGCCCCAGGTCATCATCGAGGCGCAGATCGTCGAGATCGACTCCAACCGCACCAAGGACCTCGGCCTCGAGTGGGGCGGCCCCAACGGCGAGCTGGCCAAGTTCACGGGCGGCCAGCGCGACACGACCTTCCCGATGTCCTTGCCCCACGACCTGAGCCGGACGCGCTTCCTCGATCCGCTGGGCACGGGCAGCATCATGAGCACGATCGGCACTCAGGGCAGCAGCGGCAGCGGGTCCGCGCTCGGCAACACCGGCAGCAATCAGTCGAGCAACAGCGGTTCGATCGGCGTCGGCTCGACGGCCGGGACGACCGGACTGACCTTCGTCAAGACGAGCGTGCTCGACCTGACCTCGCTGTCGGTCACGCTGCGGGCCTTGGTCTCGCGCTCCGAGGCGCGCTTCCTCGGCAAGCCCAAGATCCTCACGCTCAACAACAAGAGGGCCTTGATCCAGATCAGCCAGGAGCAGGCGACGTCGATCGCTCCTCAGCAGTCCTCGATCGGCGGCGGTCTGGGAACATCGACGACAAAGCCCGAGCGCTTCAACACGGGCCTGGTGCTGCGCGTGACGCCGCAGGTCAACCGCGACGGCTACATCACGATGCTCGTGCAGCCGTCGTTCACCGACGTGCAGCAGTCGCAGATCTCGACGAACTCCTCGCCGGTCTTCGACCCGATCAGCCGCGCGGCCTCCACGATGGTCCGCGTCAAGAACGGGCAGACGCTGGTGCTGGGCGGCTTGCTCGAGTCCACCGAGACCAAGGTCGTGCGCAAGGTCCCGTTCCTCGGGTACATCCCGCTGATCGGCTGGCTCTTCACGAACACGTCGAGCACGCGGCGCAACTCGGACCTGGTCATCTTCCTGACCCCGACCGTGGTGAACGACTAGGGGGCGGCCGCCATTGACTTTTGGTAGGTCCCCGTTATACTTCTAGCTCTTCATGAACCAGACGATGCAGCTGGGGGACGTCCTCGTCAGCACCGGCGTGCTGACGGAGGACCAGCGCGACAAGGCCACCAAGACCGCCGCCAGCTCCAAGATGGGGCTCGGCGAGGCCGTCGTGCGCATGGGCTTCGCCAGCGAGGAGCAGATCGCCCAGGCGATCTCCAAGCAGCTGCACGTCCCGTACGCCTCGCGCGAGAACAAGATCCTCGCCGTCGAGCGTAGCCAGGGCCTGGAGAAGGTCGTCCTCGAGAACTTCGCCCGCGAGAACTACGTCCTGCCGCTCTTCCTGGAGGAGAACGTGCTGGCCGTGGCGATGGCCGAGCCCGACAACGTCATGCTGCAGGACAACCTGCGCGTGATGACGCAGAAGGAGATCCAGCCCTTCGTCGCCACGAAGACCCAGATCATCAAGGCCATCGACGATTTTTATCAAGGCGGCGGCTCCGCGGTCATCCAGAAGACCATGGATTCGGGCCAGCAGTCCGGCAGCGACGAGATCGAGGAAGTCCCGGACAGCGACCAGAAGCTCGACCTCGACCAGGCCGTCTCCGGCGCCAAAGAGGCCCAGGTCGTGGCCCTGGTCAACGCCATCTTGAAGCAGGCGATCGCGGAGCGGTGCTCGGATATCCACCTGGAGAGCTTCGACGAGCGCGTCCAGCTGCGCTTCCGCATCGACGGCGTGCTCTATGAGCGGCCGGCTCCGCCCAAGGCCTCCTTCGGCGCGGTGATCTCGCGCCTGAAGATCTTGTCCAAGCTCGACATCGCCGAGCGCCGCCTGCCCCAGGACGGCCAGTTCTCGATCAAGGTCCAGAACCGCAACATCGACCTGCGCGTCTCGATCTGCCCGACGGTCTTCGGCGAGAAGGTCGTCATGCGCGTGCTCGACAAGGGGGCCGTCGAGCTCAATATCGACAAGATCGGCTTCGAGCCGCGGCAGAAAGAGGACTTCCTGACCGCGGCCGGCCGGCCGCACGGCCTGATCTTCCTGACCGGCCCCACGGGCTCCGGTAAGACCACCACGCTCTACTCGGTCCTCAACACGATCAAGTCGCCGGACATGAACTTCATGACGATCGAGGACCCCGTCGAAATCAAGATGGAGGGGCTCAACCAGGTCCAGGTGCGCGCCAACATCGGCCTGACGTTCGCCGCCGCGCTGCGCTCCTTCCTGCGCCAGGACCCCGACGTCATCCTCGTCGGCGAGGTGCGCGATCAAGAGACGGCCCAGACCTGTCTTCGCGCCGCGCTGACCGGCCACCTCGTGCTCTCCACGCTGCACACCAACGACGCCATGTCGACGGTCGTGCGCCTGATCGACATGGGCATCGAGCCCTTTTTGCTCGCCAACTCGCTGCAGCTCGCGGCCGCGCAGCGCCTCGTGCGCGTGCTCTGCCCGCACTGCAAGAAGCCCTACAAGCCCCCGCAGGCCGAGCTCGACCGCTGCCTGCAGGAGTCGCTGCTCGGCGACAAGGCTCCCGATCCCGCCTCCGTCGTCTTCTACCAGGCTCGCGGCTGCGAGAAGTGCGCGCGCACCGGCTACATGGGCCGCCGCGCCGTCTACGAGATCTACATCATGACGCCGGAGATGCGGGAAGTCATCTACAAGTACGGCGGCGACGTGGCCCGGCTCAAGGACCTCGCCGCGAAGGCGGGGATGTGGAATTTGCGCGCCAGCGGCTGGCGCAAAGTGCTCCTCGGATTGACGACGCCCGAGGAAGTCCTGTCCATCACCACCGACGACTAGCGCGTCAGACGCGCGTTGACAAGTCGGAACGCCCCTGTTACACTGCGAGGGCTTCGGCTCCTATTCCTTAAGAGAAAACAAAGATGGCCAGGTTCGCCTACACGATCCAAGACAGCAAGGGTGAGACGTCCTCGGGCACGCTCGACGCCAACGACGAGAACGAGGCGATCGGCGCGCTCCAGTCGAAGGGCTACTTCATCCTGTCGCTGTCGGCCGATAAGACCGTCCCCGGCGGCGGGGGAGGCGGCTCGGCCAAGGGCGGCAGCTCGGGCGTCCCGGCCGTCGCCATGCGCGACCTGGTCTTCTTCGCCGAGCAGCTCGCCACGCTGCTCAACGGCGGCGTCCCTCTCGTGCGCGCGCTCTCCCTGCTCGGCGAGCACTCCAGCTCCAAGGGCCTGCACATGGCCCTGGCCCAGGTGACCAAGGACGTCGCCAGCGGCACCGCCCTGTACAAGGCGCTGGAGCGCCACCCGCAAGTCTTCGACACTCTCTGGGTCTCGCTCGTGCAGGCCGGCGAGATGGGCGGCCAGCTGCCCAAGGTGCTCAAGCAGATCGGCCAGTATCTCTCCGCGCAGGCCGAGCTCATCGGCAAGATCATCACCGCGCTGGCCTATCCCAGCGTCCTGGCCGGGATGTCCATGGGCGTGCTGGCGTTCTTCATCGTCAAGATCGTGCCCGTGTTCGCCGAGATCTTCACGCAGTTCAACGTGAAGCTGCCGCCGCTCACCGCCTTCATCATCCTGCTGTCGAACCTGCTGGTCCACCACTTGGCGGCGATCGTCATCACGGTGACCCTGTCCTGGTTCATGTGGAGCGCCTACACCTCCACCGACAACGGCAAGGTCGCGAAATGGAACCTGATCTTCGGGGTCCCGTTCTTCGGCCCGTTCATCCGCAACATCATGATCGAGCGCCTGCTGACCACGCTGTCGACGCTGATCGAGTCCGGCGTCAGCATCCTCAACGCCATCACGGTGCTCGAGGGCGTCTTCGGCAACAACATCATCTTCCAGCGCATGCTCACGCAGGTCAAGAACGACGTGGCGGGCGGCAAGTCCATCTCCGCCGCCTTCCGGCGCACGGGCCAGCTGCCTCCGCTGGTGACCGAGATGATGTTCATGGGTGAAGAGTCGGGCAAGCTTCCGGACATGCTGGCCACGCTCTCGTCCTTCTACCGCGAGCAGATCGACCAGTTCACGCGCCGCTTCACCGCCATCATCGACCCGATCCTGGTGGTCGGCATCGGCGGCCTCGTGGGCACGATCGTGCTGGCGGTCTTCCTGCCCATCTTCAAGCTGTCGCAGATCGGAGCGCACTAATGACGGGCATGGAGAGGAAGGGCTTCACGCTCATCGAGCTGATGGTCGTCATCATGCTCATCGGCATCCTCACGGCTTTCGGCCTGCCGCAGTACATGAAGGCCATCGAGAACAACAAGGCGGAGGACGCCGGCTCGGTGACGAACATGGTCGCCACGGCCAACCGCATGTATGCTCTCGATCACAGCAACACCTACGCCGCCGGCAGCATGGACTCCTGCGCCGGCTATTCGGCCTGCACGGGCAGCGGCAACCCCTGCGAGCTGGTGGGCTGCCGGTACCTGTCCTCGATGGACTTCCAGAATTACTCGTATACGATCACGGTCGGCGGCGACTGCGGGGCGGGCGTGTCGGCGGCCTGCTCCAAGCGGCGCACCAGCGGCAACAATTCGACCAGCTCCTCGCCCTACAACGGCTGGGGTTACTCGGTGGACACCAACGGCTTGATGACGACGATCGGAGGCGCGCCCGCGCCGTCGCAGTGAGGGGGCGGAGCACGTGAGGCCGGAGAGCGCGAGGGCGGACGGGCAGCGGGGCTTCACCCTGCTCGAGGTGATGGTGGCCACCGTCATCGCGAGCGTGCTGGCGGTGGCCTTGATCAGCGTGGCTTTGTCGACCAAGACGAGCAGCGTGCACATGGACCGAAGACTCCTCGCTGCCCAGACCACCAAGGCGCTGCAGTCGGCGCTGAAGGCGTACGTCACGGGCGATCCGACCTCCGTGAAGCCGGGCTTGTGCGGCCCCAACACGGCCTGGGGCTCGCCCTCGGCCTGCAGCACGGACATGTGGTGCCTCAAGACCGCGGTCCAGACCGACACGCAGCCCGGCGGAGCCAACCCCTGCTGGGCCCTCAATCCGGGGACGCACACGATCGGCTGCACCGCCGCGGGGGAGGACTCCCGCTGCTTTCTCCCCTACGCGCTGCGGCGCATCCCGTACAACGGCACGCTCGTCTACACGGTGAGCGGCTCGCCGCCGAAAGTCTCGATCAACGTCAATTGGACCGAGCCGTGAGGAGCCTCGAAAACGGCGGCTTCACGCTGATCGAGCTCATCATGGCCCTGACCATCACGGGCGTGATCCTGATCACGATCGTCTTCCTGTCGACCAACGCGGTCCGATATCAGACCGAAGGGGTGTTCCGCGGCCGGGCCACCTCGTCGGCGATCTACTCGCTGGCGCGCATGCGCAGCGAGCTGGAGGACGCCACCTATGTGTACAACCTGACGTGCGGCGGTGGGTCCATCTCCACGACGGGCTGCAACGCCGTGCTCGCCTGCACGAACTGGTCGCCCAACGCCGCCGGACCCAACGCCGGAGCGGCCTACGTCGGGTCCGCGCCGGTGAATACGATCTATTATTGCGTGAGCGGCACCCAGATGTATCGTTACGTCCAAGCCGGCGGCTGCAACACCGGCTTTGCGCCCGCCTGCGGCAGCGGGGCGACCGAGACCGTGGTCCCCGATCCCCCCGGCATCTATCACACCGACTACCCCGGCGCCGGCACGCCGGTCTTTCTGCGCACGGGAGATCGGTCCTTGGACGTCCATTACATCGTCGGCTACCCCGGTATGAAGCCCAACCAGCGGGTGCCGGTGGATTATTTGTTCAATTTCCGCATCAATACCAACCAGATGTACAACGATTCTACCCGCTGATGAAGAGACTGCGCGCCGCCGTCGGCGATGAGAAGGGCGTGGCCCTGATGCACGTCCTGGTGTTCTCCATCTTCGTGGTGTCCGTCGCCATGGGCCTGACGGTGATGATGCTGCAGCGCTACGCGGCGACGAACAAGGCGACCGAGTCCAACGCCCGGAGGGCTTCGGACGCCGGCCTGCTGGCCCGCGTCAACAGCGGCTGGGCCCTGAACACGATCAACAGCTCCTCTCCGCTGAGCGGCTACTGCACCTCCTTCACGGACTCGGTCGGCGCCTGCACCTGCTCCAGGAGCAACTGCGCCTGCACCTGCGCCTGCACCGCGTCCGGGCAGCCTACCCTGACGGTCACGGGCTCCTGCGGCGGCTCCTATCCTGCCTGCACCTCGTGCCAGCTCGGCATCACGTCGGCGCCGTGAAGACCCTCATCGTCACGGCCGACGACTTCGGATATTCGTCCTCCGTCAACGAGGCCGTGGTGCGCGCCCACCGCGACGGCATCCTGCGCTACGCGAGCCTGATGGTCGATCGGCCGGCGGCGGAGGAGGCGGCGCGGCTGGCGCGGGAGAACCCGGGCCTGGGCGTCGGCCTGCATCTCGAGCTCTGCGCGGACAGCCCGGCGGTCTGGGGCGCCCGCTACTATTTCTCGCATTCGGACCGCGCGCGCCTGCGCCCGGAGATCTCGCGGCAGCTGGACAAGTTCCTGGCGCTGGGCCTCACGCCCACGCATGTGGACGGCCACTTCAACATCCACGTCCATCCCGTGATCTTTCCGCTGCTCTGCCAGCTCGCCAAGGAGCGCGGCGTGCCGCGGGTGCGCCTGCCCGGGGGGGAGGCTTCGCTTTGCGCGGGCTACGGCAAGGACGGGCTGCTCGCGCGGGCGGGCGTGGCGGCGGTCTTCGCCCTGCTGCGGCGCAGCCTGGTGCGGCAAGCGCACGGCCTGCACGTGCCGGAGCGCACCTTCGGCCTGCTGCGCTCGGGGACGATGACCGAGGATTACCTTTGCTGGCTGCTGGAGCGGCTGCCGGAGGGCGAGACCGAGATCTACTTCCACCCCAGCGCCGACCCGGCCAGCGAGGTGGTGGACCGGCCCACGCCAACGCACCACACGGTGACGGAGCTGCGCAGCCTGACCAGCCCGCGCGTCAGAGAGGCGCTGCGGAAGGCCGCGGCGAGGCTGGCAGGTCCGGCGGGCGCTGACTCCGGCGATTGACCGCGTAAAAGGCGAAGCCCAGGGCGGCCCAGCAGAACTCGCGGATGTGGCGGATGAGGCCGAAGGCCAGGCCCTGCGACGCTTGATAGCCCAGGCCGTGGAAGATGGCGGTCTTGCCCGCCTCCTGAGTGCCCATCTTGGCCGGCACCATGAACATGAGCGCGTCGATGACGTTGGAGAGGATCTCGGCGGCCAGCGCCGTGAGCGGCGAGATCGGGATCCGCATGAAGTGGCAGATCAGCATCGTCTCCGCCGCGCCCCAGGCGTAGCCCGCCATGAAGCAGAGGATGGACGCGACGTAGCGTCCCGGATGCGTGCGCAGGTAGACGCGCATGCGCCCGCGCAGCGCGTCGAGGCCCTGGAAGCGCGCGACGAAGGCCGGCGTCGTCTCCGCGGTCAGGACCCAAAGGGCGCAGCCCACCGCGGCGATGATCACGAGCGCCCCGCCGAGGCCTAGGGCCCACTGGGGGCCTGCAAGGAAGTTGAGCTTCCCGTGGAGCACGAAGAGCATCCCGAACAGGATGAAGAAGGCCTGGGCCATCGATTGGCTGAACTTGGCCACGATGACGCTGCTGTTCTTGACCTCCTCGGGGAGGATGCCGCCCAGCATCCCGGGCCGGATCAGCTCGCCGGCGATCGTGCCGCTGGGCGTGAGGTAGTTGACCCCATCTCCCGCGATGCGGGCTTTGATGAGCAGGGGCAGGCCGGCCTTGGGGGCGTCTTCCGGCGAAAAGGCGAAGCGCCAGCCGAAGGCGTTAAGGAGGTGGTCGAAGATCTGGAAGGCGAGGATGGCCAGGAAGCCGAGCAGCCCCACCTGGGAGATCATGCCCCAGACGGCGCGGGCATCGAAGCGCCAGAGCAGGAGACCGACCGTGGCCAGGCCGGCGACGAGGATCAGGCGCTCGAGCCACTTCATCGCGGCCCCGTCAGGGCGCCGCCACGGGCGTGGGCACGTCGAGGGCCGCGGGGCGCAGGGGAG
>CAZZGQ010000039.1:0-11870 GCA_964653765.1 uncultured Elusimicrobia bacterium
GGTGACGGATTCAGACGTGAAGAAAAACTTGCCTTTGCGCTCCATGTTCCTCCTTACGAAGTGTTGGGCGAGTATATCAATTTTTCGACGGTGGTGGGGCCGGGGCGCGCGCGCTCGCCGCAAGCGCAGGGCCGAGCTCCAACTGCCCAACCTACCCGAGCCCGCGACGGTCCGTTTCTAGGGATTCCCTTAATTGACGCTCGACGCGGCCTATTGCCAGACTCTTCGCGTATGCTGGCCTGGCTCGCCTTGAGCGCCTCGATCGGATCGGCCGCGGTATTCACGCCAGCGCTGGCTCCCGGGATCAGGAAGACGATCTACAAAGGCGAGCCCGCCGCGGCTTCCGACGACCTCTGGCGCTCGGTGGTGCAGGTGGACTCGCGCGACAGCGACTGCTCGGGGACGCTCGTGGCGCCCAACGTCGTCCTGACGGCAGCCCATTGCGTCAAGGACGACAAGAGCAAGCGGGCGCAGCTGCCCCTGCGGGTTCTGTTCTTCGGCCCGGACGGCAGTCGGCTCGCCGAGCGCCGGGTCCTCGACGCCCGCTTCCCGTCGGGCTACGACCGCAAGGGCGCGAGCGAAGAGACGCTGGACATGGCGCTGGTGCTCTTCGCCGGGCGGGCGCCGGCGACGCACAGGACCGTCCCGCTCGCCTCCTTCGATAGCGACGTGCGGCCGGGCGCCGAGCTGCTGGTCGCCGGCTACGGCCTCACGGGAGCGCGCAAGGCGCAGGGTCTGCGCAAGGCGACGCTGCGGCTGGCCGGGTCCGAGGGCTATCTCCTGACGCTCAAGCGCGACGACCACGCCGGGATCTGCGACGGCGACTCCGGCGGCCCGGCGTTCGTCTGGTCCGACGGCCGGCGGCGGCTGGCCGGCGTCGCGTCGGCGACCGTCGAGCGCTCGCTCTGCCGGACCGTCTACTTCTCGGAGTTCATCTCCGTCCCGCGGGCGTCCTGGTGGCTCGAGCCCAACCTCCTCGCCTTCGAAGCCGCCGCCCTGGGCGCCATGCCGGCGCCCGACTCCGGCACCTACGACGTCCTTTTCGAGTCGGGGCGCTCCACCGCTTCTTCCTCCAGGCGAGTCAAGCCGCTGGCCCTGCCGCCCATCCTGCGCTTCGACTGATCCTGGTGGGTCTTGTGGCGGGGCGCGCCTCGCACTAAACTGCGGTCGTGCCTCTTCGCGAGCGGCTGACCCTGCGCGTCGAGCCTTCCTTCTGGCTGCTTGCCGCCGTCCTGGCTTGGAGCGCGTCGAGCGGAGGCTACCTCGCCTCGCGCGTTCCGACGTTCGCGATCTGGCTGGCCCTCATCTTCGCCGTGACGCTCATCCATGAGGCAGGCCACGCCGGCGCGGCGTTGGTTTTCGGATCCCGGGCGGCGGTCCGCCTGCACGGGATGGGCGGGGAGACCCGGCACGAGGCGCAGCCGCCGCTTTCCTTCGCGAGGCAGCTGGTCGTTACGGTCTCGGGTCCCATCGTGGGGATCGCGTCGGGCGCGGCGGCCTGGGCGCTCATGCTCTCTCTGCTCGCGCGTGGTCTCCTCGGTTGGCCGCGCGGCCCGGTACTCCTTTACGCCTTGTCGGAATTCACGCGCCTCTCGGTGTTCTGGAACCTGTTGAACTTGGCTCCGGTTCCTCCGATGGACGGCGGAACGCTCTTGGGAGCGGTGCTCTCGCGCTGGTTCGGTCGTGCCGGGCTAAAGGCGGCGCACGGCGTCGGCATCGCCCTCGCAGGGCTGCTCGGCGTGGCCGCATTGGCGGCGGGAGCGACGCTGTCGGCCGCGGTCTTCGGACTCTTCGCGCTGGGCGGTTACCAAAGGATGCGCGAGCTCGCCGTCCGGACCGAGCAGGACGACGATCCGGCCCTGCAGACGGAATTCTACGAGCTGCAGGAGCGCGTCAACGCCAAGGACGGAGGGCCCGCGGTGCTGCGGCGCTTGGCGAAGCTGCGCCGGTCGGCGGGCCCGGGCGTGATCCAAGCGGCGGCCAGCCATCTCTTGGCCGTCGCCTTCCTGCGAGCGAGGCGGCCGCGGGCCGCCTACCTGATCCTGCGTCCCGTCGCCGACCGCCTCAGCTATCAAGGCAAGGCGCTCTTGCAGGGCCTGGCTTGCGACGAAGGGGACGTCGAGCGCGCGATCGCGCTCGGCGGCGTCTTGTTCCCCGAAAAGTCCGATCCCAGGGTCGCTTACGTGAACGCGGCCGCTCACGCCAAGAAAGGCGAGGACGACGCGGCCATCGAGTGGCTCAAGACGGCGCTGCGCCTGGGCCTGCCGGATGCCCGGAAGGCCGTCGGCGAGCCGGAGTTCGACGCCTTGCGGGCGCGATCGGATTACGCGGAGATCGCGGCCCAGCTGGACCGCGCCCCTAGGGCTTAAGCCGGCGCCGTCTTGGGCCCTTCGGCTCTCATGGACCGGGCCGGCTCAAAGCGATAATTAATTGTGATCTACGCCCTCGTCGCCGCGCTCGCGCTCTCCGCCCACGCCGTGCAGGTGGAGGGGCCGGCGGCGCCGGCTCCCGCTCCCGCCGTGGCCGCCTTGGGCACGCCGCAAAACCCCCTGCGCGTGGCCGTCGTGGGCGCGGGGCCTGCCGGCTTCTACACGGCCGACGCTCTGCTCAAGCAGAAGGACCTCGCCGTCCAAGTCGACGTCTTCGAGGCCTTGCCCGCGCCTTATGGGCTCGTCCGCTCCGGTTTGGCGCCCGATCACCAGAAGCTCAAGAACGCCTCCAAGGTCTACGACCGCATCGCCGAGAACCCGGCGGTGCGCTATTTCGGCAACGTCACCGTGGGCCGAGACGTCACCGAGGCCGATCTCTCGCGGCTCTTCGACCAGGTCGTCTACGCCTCCGGCGCGCCGCAGCCGCGCGCGCTGGCCGTCCCCGGCGCCGAGGCGCAGGGTGTCCATCCGGCGTTCGATTTCGTGGGCTTCTACAACAGCCATCCGGATCATCAGGCGCATCGCTTCGATCTTTCAGGCGAGAACGCTGTCGTCGTCGGCGCCGGCAACACCGCCGTCGACGTGGTCCGTCTCCTGTCTCAGGATCCGGACAAGCTGGCCGAGACCGACATCGCGCCGTCGGCGTTGGCCGCTCTGCGCGACAGCAAGATCAAGACGGTCACCTTGCTCGCCCGGCGCGGCCCCGGCCAAGCGGCTTTCTCGGCCGCCGAGCTCAAGGCCCTGGCCGAGCTCGAGTCGGCCGACGTCGTCGTGCGCTCGCGCGACATCGAGCAGGCGCGCGGCGAGGCCGGCCTCTCCGCCAACGCCCAGAAGACCTTCGATATGCTGGCCGAGCTGGCGGAGCGCGGGGCGGGCGAACGAGCCCGCAAGATCCGCTTGATGTTCTTCTCCTCCCCGGCGGAGCTGGAGGGCCGGGACGGCCGCTTGAGCGGCGTGCGCGTCGAGCGCACGCGCCTGGCCCCCGACGGCAAGGGGGGCTTGGCCGCCCAAGGCACCGGCGAGTTCGAGACGATCCCCGCCGACGTGCTGTTCCACGCCATCGGCTGGCGCGGGCCCGGGCTCGTCAGCCGCGAGGGACGGGTGATCGATCCGGCGACCGGCGAGCCTCTCGCGGGGCGATACGTGGCCGGCTGGGCCAAGAGCGGCGGCGCCGGGCTGCTCGGCGATCAGATGCGCGACGCGGCCGCCACGGTCAAGTCCATGGTCGCGGACCTGCCCACCCTCACGCCGGCCGCCGAGCGCGGCCGCGAGACCGTCGACGCCCTTTTGAAGCTGCGCGGCGTCAATCCCGTCAGCTTCCCCGAGTGGAAGAAGATCGACGCCGCCGAGGTCGCGGCCGGCGCACCTCTCGGCAAGGCGCGGCTGAAGTTCTCGACGAGGGCGGCGATGCTCGCCGCCTCGGGACGACAGCCCGTCCCCAAGCCCGCGTCGCGCTTCGCGCCGCGCCCGGAAGGCTATCCGGTCGGCATGACCTGGCGCACGGCTCCGCTGCAGGATTTCGACTCGATGGTCATGTCGGTCACGGAAGGCTGGAGCCTCGTGCTCACCGAGGTCTACTTCCCGGTGGCGCGGCGGCTCGGCATGGACGAGGGGGCGATCCGCCAGGTCATGCTGAAGCTCGACGGGCTCGGCCTCTACGGTTGGGACCTGCGCGCGGCCTTCGAAGCCTGCGGAGGCGATGTCGACCTCTTCCTCAAGTCCGTCGACGACGGCTCCCTCCCGGCCCGATTGGCCGCCCGCAAAGTCAACTAAGTTAACTAGCGGGCAGCCTTAACAATTAACTTCTTAAGTTAATTGTTAAGGCTGCCCGAAGTTAACTTAATACCGGACCGGGGACGGGGAGATCTGGAAGAGGGGGCGGATCCAGCCGAAGTAGAGCTTCTCGGACAGGGTGTAGATCGAGTAGGACACGAGGTAGGCGCCCAGCACGTCCACGGTGTAGTGGTTGTGCGAGAGCAGCACGCAGACGGCCATCGTCAGCGAGCCGGCGAGCATGATGGACTTGAAGCCGCGCGTCTCGAAGAATAGGTAAAAGAGGAAGGGGACGCTCGTGTGGCCGGAGAACACGAACTCGTTGTTGAACGTCCAGGCCCCCATGATCTTCGAGAAGATGAAGTCGTGCGTGCTCATGTCGATCATGCCGGTAGGGTGGCCGATCGGGGAGAGGAAGATGAAGCCGGCGCGGATGGCCATGAACAGCGACAGCACGAAGAGCAGGAAGGGCATGCGCCTCGGGTAGTAGAGCAAGGCGGCGCCTAGAGCGAAGATGTGCAGTCCGAACCAGCCCCAGGACAGCACGGGAAGCACGTCCAGCACGGGAAGGTGGTTGAGCACCCAGTCGGAGCCCGTCGGCAGCGTGCGGTGATCGGCGACCCAGCCCAGCTGCGTGTAGGTGTGGTACGAAGCGACGAGCAGCGCCAGCACGATGCTCAGCGTGAAGATCCACCACTTGTAGTGGACGCCGTGCCACTCGTCCTTGATCTCCTCCAGCTCGGCGCGGCTCTGCTCGACCAGGCGCAGGCGCAGATCGCGCAGCTCCTGCGCGGATTGCTCGATGTGCTGCTCGAGGCGCTTGATCTGCGCTTCGACTTCGGCCGGAGGCGGCGCCATGGAAGGACTCTACAAAATCGGCCGGGGCCCGGCGTCAAGGCCGCGCGACGGCGGCGTCACTTCTTGGCGGCCAAGGCCTTGTCGACGGCGGCGCGCAGCGCGCCGGGATCGAAGGGCTTATGGAAGAAAGCGGCGACGGAGGGGACCTTGTCGAAGGCGCTGCGCATGTCGCCTTTGGCGGTGACGATGACGACGGGGAGCTTGGCCGTGCGCGGGTCGTCGCGCAGCCGCAGGCAGGCGGTGAGGCCGTCCATGATGGGCATCATGAGGTCGAGCAGGACGAGGTCGGGAAGCGGCGCCTTCGGGTCCTTGGGCTCGACGCCCAGGACCTGGAGCGCCTCGGCGCCGTTGTAGGCCACGGTGACCTGGTGCCCCACCTTCTCGAGGATGAACTGGACGAGCTGGACGATGGGCTGCTCGTCGTCGACCACCAGGATCTTCGCCACGAGCCCTACTCTAGCAAACTCTGATATGATTGGAGCCCGCGATATGCAGGCCGAATCGGGCGGGATCCTGGGCGAGGTGAAGGTCTTCCTGGAGAGCCTGGCTCTCGAGCTGCCCTTGATCTTCCGCAAGACGGAGGCGGCCCCGCGCAAGCGCATCCACAAGCATCTGCCGTACCGCGGCCGGGAGGTGGCGCTCTGCGTCATGGAGGCGCCCGAGCTCGAGCGCTCCGAGATCGTCCAGGAAGGCGAGGACCTGCTGCTGCGCCGCGGGACCGACCGCGCCGCGCCGCAGGAGGTGCTCCGCGAGTGGCTCGTCGATCGCGCGCGAGAGACCTTCGTGGAGCGCGCGGCCTATTGGGCGCCGCGCATCGGCGTCGCCTACCAGCGGCTCTCGATCCGCGATCAGCGCACGGTGTGGGGCAGCTGCACGCGCGACGGCGTCCTGAACTTCAATTGGCGGCTCATCATGGCGCCGCCCGAGACGCTGGATTATCTCGTGATCCACGAGCTTTGCCACCGCATCGAGATGAACCACTCCAAGCGTTACTGGGCGAAGGTGGCGCAGCACTGTCCCGACTGGCGCAAGCACCGCGAGTGGCTGCGCGACCACAGCCGCCGGCTCAAGGACGCGGTTCGACGAGCTTCTTGACGATCTCGGGCACGTCCGAGAGCGAGACGCCGCAGAGCCATTCCCCTTCGGGATAGACGAGGACGTTGGGCCCTTTCTCGCAGAGGTCCAGGCAGCCGCTGCGCGCCACGCGGATCTGCTTCTTGAGGCCGGCTTCCTTGACGGCGTGCTTGAGCGATTCGCAGATCGCCTCGCCGTCGCGGGCAGGATTGGCGCAGGCGACGCGCCCGCCCTCGCGCTTGTTGGTGCAGACGAAGAGGGTCTTGCGAAACGGCACCGTGCCTTTTTCCATCGGCGTCATGGTACCAAATCGGTCCCGGGGGTCTCGGGCAGCAGTTGGGGCGGCGCGGGCTGGCCGCGGATCACCAGGCGCGACACCCAGGACGCGCCCGTTAGCGTGACGACCAGGCCCACGAGCTGCACGGCCGAGAGGCTCTCTCGGCCAAGGGCCCAGGAGAAGACCACCGTCAGCGCCGGGTAGGACAGCAGGATCGTCGTCGCCTTGGAGAGGTCCATGCCTCCGATGGCCTGGTACCAGAGGATGTAGTTCACGCAGGACATGAAGACGCCTTGAGCCAGCAGGATCATCAGCGCGCGCGGCTCCCAGCTCCACGCCCCGCCGCGGAGCAGGGACCAGGCGCAAAAAGGCAGCGACATCAGGACCCCGAAGAAGATGCGGCCGGCCGCCATCGTGACGGGCTCCACGTCCTTGGGCAGGCGGCGCGAGATCATGTGGGAGACCTGGTACATCCACGGCGTCGCTACGATCATCAGGTCGCCCTTCCAGCGCGGGCTGGAAAGGTCGTGCCACATGATCAGGCCCGTGCCCGCGATGACCAGGGAGCTCGCCAGGCCCTGCTCTCCCGTGACGCGCTCTCCGAGGAAGACGATGCACAGGACGGCGGAGTAGAGCACCTCCACCTGCGCCATGATGGCGGCGTTGGCCGGCGTAGTGTAGGCCACGGCGCTGACGTAGATCACCGTCGCCAACCCGCTGAAGAAGCCCATGGCGGCGAGGATGGGGGCGGTGCGCCGGTCGAACAGGACGCGCCAGCGGCCGTAAGCCGCCATGGAGGGGACGAGGATGAGCCCGCCGATGACCAGCCCCGCCGTCGCGAACAGGACGCCGGAGTAATAAGGCACTCCCAGAGCGGCCGCGAGCGGCCAGCAGGCGGTCAGCACCCAATCGGCGAGCAGGGCGGCGAGGGGCGGCATGAGGGCGGCCATTATAGCGGACTATCCACGTGGATAGTCGGTGTCGCGAACTCGCCGATTCAGGCGCCCGGGGCAGGCGCGGCGGGCGCGGGCGCGCCGCGCGGCGCCCAGCCGGTGCCGAAGAGACGCCGGACGAAGTACTCGGCGTAGCCGGCCACGTCGGTGACGTCCATCGTCAGGTTCTCGTTCTCGAAGTTGCTGTTCTCGGCCGTGTCCGAGGCGTTGAAGGAGCCCGTCAGCAGCAGCTTGCCGTCGACGAGCATGTACTTGTTGTGCTGCTTCTCGAACATCGGGTCGCCGTCCTCGTTGGGGCCGGCCTTGATGCGCACCTCGATGCCCCGCGCGGCGAACCACTGCGCGAGGTTGATGCCGTCGCGGCGGGCGTTCGGCAGGCTCGACTGGCCGGCGTCGAGCGTCAGCCGGATGGCGCCGGTCTTGCCCTGCTTGGCGAGCTCGGCGGCCTTGGCGACGAGGGCGTCGGCGATCTCGTGCGAGTAGAAGCCGAACATCGCCACGTCGATGCTCTCCTCGGCGGCGTCGATGGCGCGCAGCCAAGCCTTCAGGATGCCGCCCTGCGGCGAGAAGTAGCGGCGCTTGAAGGTCTGGCCGTTGAACTGGATCTCGGGGGCGGTGCTCTCGGGCGGCGGAGGGAACTTGGAGGTGCGGGCGCCGTCGAGGTCGCCGGCCGTCTCGTCGTCGTCGGCGGGCGCGGCGGCCTCGATCTCCGCGTCCTCGGGGCTCAGGTCGGCGTCGTTGAGGCGGTTGAGGGTGGCTTCCAGCTTGTCGTGGTCGATGGGCGAGGCCAGGCCGCGCTTGTAGTCGAAGTAGGCCAGGTAGTCCGCCGCGTCGTGCTTGTCGTTGGAGAAGCGCACGTTCTCGTAGTGATTGCGCTCGGCGGTCACCGCGAAGTTGTAGGAGCCGAACATCGCCAGGCTCTCGGCCTCCTCGGCGTCGACCAGGAGGTACTTGTTGTGCATGATGCCGCTGCCCTGGCCCTTGAGCGTGAGCACGTCGAAGCCCTCGTTGATCAGGGCCTGGATCTGCGGGCTCGGCATGCGCGGCTGGCCGGTGTGGTCCTTGCCGCGCGTGTAGACGTGGGAATGGTCGACCACGAGCTGCACGTTCAGGCCGCGCTTCTTGGCGCGGCGCAGGGCGTCGAGGACCTCGGGAAGGTTGAACTCGTAGACGGCCATGCGCACGCTCTTGCTCGCGGAGTCGATGGCTTGCACGACGAGCGGCTCGATCGGCGTGTCGGGCCGGAACGCGAAGGAAGGGAACACCTTGCCGCGGAACGGGATGTCGCGCGCCTGGACGGGCAGGGGCTCGACCGGCGGAGGCGGCGGCGGCAGCGGGCGCGGCGGCTTCTGCAACTCGGCTTCGAGCTCGGCCTCCGTGGGCAGCGCCGGGGTGACGCCGGGCGCGACGTAGGGCTTAGCCCGCGCGAAGTTCTTCTCGTAGATCCAGCGGTAGCTCTCCACGTCGCGAGCGTCGTCGAGGAAGTGGCCGTTCTCGAAGTTGGCGCGCGCGGCGTAGGTCGTGTAGTTGGAGGAGCCCGTCTCGACCAGCTCGCCGTCGAAGATCGCGAACTTGTGGTGGTTCTTCTGCGCCAGCGGGAACTTGCTGTCGGGATCGGGGCCGGCCAGCACGCGGATCTCCACGCCCTGAGCCGCCAGCCAGGCCGCGTACGGGCCGAAGGGCTCGGACTTGGACTGGCCCTCGTCCATGATCAGGCGCACCTTCACGTTGCGCTTGGGATCGTTATGAGCGCGAGCCAGAGCCTCGGCGATGCGCGTGGAGCGCAGGGCGAACATCGAGATGTCGATGGAGCGGCGGGACGCGTCGATGGCCTGGACGAGGCGATCCTCGATGGAGTGGCCCGGCGTCGAATTGGGCGAGAACACCGTCGGCGGCAGCGTGATCCCGTTGAAGTCGATCGACTCGTCGATCGTGATCGGCGGCGCCGGCAGCGATTGCGGCCAGGCGTATTCCCGCGCCGAGGCTTCCGGCTGGGCCATGGAGTCCAGCCACGACCAGTACTGCATGAACTCCTTGATGCGGCGCTTGTCGTTGGAGAAATTGGCGTTCTCGTAGTGCGAGTGCTCGGCCGAGTACGACCAGTTGTAGGAGCCGAAGATCGCCAGGGCGTCGGAGCGCTCGGCGTCGATCACGGCGAACTTGTTGTGGTTGATGCCGAATTCCGAGAAGCCCTTGAGCACCTTCACGTCGAAGCCTTCGCGCAGCAGCGCCCAGATCTCGCGGCTGCGCAACGGCTTGTAGTCGGCGCCCGGCTCGGCCATCGGGAAGACCTGCGTGTAGTCGAGGACGATGTGGATCTGCACGCCGCGGTCGCGGGCGCGGCGCAGGGCGTCGAGCACGCCCGTCAGCTTGAACTCGTAGAGGGCGATGTGGACGGAATCGCGCGCCGAGTCGATGGCGCGGATGATCTCGGGCTCGACGGGGACGTTGGGCCGGAAATAGACGGAGCGGAAGGTCTTGCCCAGGGCGCGGATCGAGCGATACGGATAATCGGGACCGCCGCCGTCATCGGCGTTGGGCCCCGGCGGATCCGGCTCCTTGCGCTTGCCGGTGCTGGGCCGCTTGCCGCCCTTCTTCGCCGGAGCGGTCTTGCTCGAGGACTTCGCGGCCGGCGTGGCGGGAGCCTTGCCCTTCGTCGCCTTGCCGGCGGCCTCGGGGCTGAAGGCGCCCTCAGGAGCGGAGACGGCGTTGTCGAAAGCCTGGTCGGCGCCGGCTTTCTCGCTCTCCCCGCCGCTGGCGGCGCCGGGCTCGGCGGCTTCGGGCGCGGCCGACTGCAGCTGCTGCGGGCCGAGCTCGGGAGCGGCGGGAGCCCGCGGGGCGGCGACCTCGTCGGCGGGTGTTCCCGGGACGGCGACCGAGGGAGCATCGAGCCCGCCGATGGCGGGCTGAGGCAGAGCGGGGATGCCGGGGAGCTCGGGGGCGGAAGCGGCGGGGCCGCCCTCGACGGCGGGGCCGACCGGCATGCGCACGTCGACCGCGCCGAGGAACGAGGGGCAGAGCAGCGTCGCCGCGAGCAGCAGTCTCAAGCGATCCCTGTTGAGCACGCGCATAGTCTACTTATGCGGCGACCAAGGAGCGTGACAGCGTGGTCACATAACGCCAAGGCAATCGGCCTATGAGTTGTGAACCCGAAGGGCCTACTTTTCGCGCGCTACTACAGCGCCGTCGTCGGCGACTTGATGTCGGCCTTCGCGCGCAGCTGCTTCACGTAGTCCGGCAACGCCGCCTTGACCTTCTGCTGCAGCAGCATCTCGCGCAGGTCGTCCTTGACCTTGGCGTACTGGGCGGGCTGCGCCGAGCGCTGCTCCAGCGCCTGGATGACGTGGAAGCCCTTCGGGCTGGGGATGACCTTGAGCTCGTTGGGCTTCATGGCGAAGGCGACCTCTTCGATCTCCGGCGGCAGCATTCCTTTGGAGACGAAGCCGTAGTCGCCGCCGTTGATCTTGCCCGTGGGCGCCAGCGAGCGCTCGCGCGCCAGCTGCTTGAAGTCGGCCCCGCCTTTGACCGCGGCCAGCACGTCGTCGGCATCCTTCTGGTTAGCCACCATGATGTGGCGCAGGTGGACGGCCTCGCGCTGGCCGAGCTCGTCTTTGTGCTCCTCGAAGGCTTTCTTCAGCTCGGGATCGCCGACGGAGAGCTTGTCGGCCTGCACGAGCAGCTTTTCCCGCGCGATCTCTTCGTGCAGCTCCTGCTTGAGCTTGTCGACGCTCGAGCCGGCGTTGGCGAGCTCGGCCTCGAGGAGCTTGGGGTCCTGGAACTGCTCTTGGACCTTCTTGAAGCGGCGGTCGACTTCCGTCTGGGGGACGCTGATCTTGGAGCGTTCGACGGCCTGGCGCAGGAGCAGCTCGTCGACCATGTCGTCGAGCGTGGCGGGCCCGTAGAGCTTCCAGAGACGGTCGAAGACCTCGGATTGGCGGATCGGCGTGCCGTTGACGTTGACGACCTCGCGGTCGGTCTGGGCGAAGGCGAGGGCGGCGGGCACGAGCAGGAACGCGGCGGCGGCGAGGGAAAATGGGCGCATGGCGGCCTCCTTGCGAAAGACCAAATGGTATATTATCCTTCGGACGGCCGCAAAAACTTTCCTTAATAAAGACAAGACGGTCCCTCGAGAACAGATGCTCAATTTCAATCCCCGCGAGGTCGAGAAGGTCGACGATGACCGCCTTCGCATCACGTGGGACGACGGGCACCAGAGCGAGTACACCTTCCGCTATCTGCGGCAGAACTGCCCCTGCGCCGTCTGCCGCGACGAGTGGACGGGCGAGCGCTTGATGGACCCCGACGAGGTGTCCCCGGACCTGCGCAGCGAGCGCGCCGACCTCGTCGGCAACTACGCCCTTTCCTTCGGCTTCTCCGACGGCCACGGCACCGGCATCTTCTCCTTCG
Source organism: uncultured Elusimicrobia bacterium (assembly GCA_964653765.1). Taxonomy (GTDB): domain Bacteria; phylum Elusimicrobiota; class Elusimicrobia; order UBA1565; family UBA9628; genus JAGWUP01. Next base: position 11,772 of record CAZZGQ010000039.1, read on the forward strand.
AGGCGCTGCGCCGGTTGTGCACGTGCAAGGAGTGCTCGCCCCACCCCGGTTCCCGGTTCAACTGATGGCCAAAGCCAAGGTCCTCTGCCTCTCCAACGA
>CAZZGQ010000039.1:11970-17259 GCA_964653765.1 uncultured Elusimicrobia bacterium
CCCGGTTCCCGGTTCAACTGATGGCCAAAGCCAAGGTCCTCTGCCTCTCCAACGATCGCGCCCTCGTCACGGCCCTGGGTCAGGCGATGGGCGGGCGGGGCTTCGACCTGATGCTGGTGGGCACCGTCGTGGACGCGGCGGCGGCCCTGACCGGCGACGACTGGGCCGGCTTCGTGGCCGACGGCGCCAACCTCAAGGCGATGGACCGCCAGGCGCTGACGGCGGTGCACCGGCAGCGCGCCGCCCTGCCGTTCGTCTGGCTGGAGACGCTGGCCACCCTCTCCCCGATCGAAGACACGTCGCTGCGCCGCCTGGGGCTGCCCTTGCCGGCCGGCTTCGCCGATCAGGTGCGCGCCTGCGGCAAGCCCGTCGTCTTCCTGGTGGAGCCGGGCGTCTTCGCCAGCCGGGCGCTGCAGACGGCCCTGCTCGACGCCGGCGTCCAGACCGTGGCCATCGAGAACGTGGTCGGCCTCGCCGACATGATGCAGCGCCAGGAGGAGTACCGCCAGCGCCAGACGCCCAAGCCCATGCTCAAGAGCTTCCTGGCCAAGCTCGGCGCTTCCTCGGACCAGGCGCAGGAGTCCTCGGTCCCGCTCAGCCGCGTGATCGTGGCGCGCTTCCCCGGCCCGCTCGCCGAGGCCGAGGCCTTCGACGCCAAGCTGCGCCAGACCCTGCCGCAGGCCGTCTGCTACTTCGTCTCCGGCATCGACGCCGTGGCGGAGGCCGTGAAGTCGATCCGCGCCGGCGTGCCGGCGATGCTCGTGCGCGAGCTCGCGGGGCGCGTGGCGGGCGTGATCGCCGACAGCGCGCAGGCGGTGGCGCCGCGCCAGCAGAAGCCGCGGCTGCTGCTCTGCGAGAACCAGCGGGCGCTGCTCGAGCAATACGCCCAGGCCCTCGTCCCCAACGGCTACGAGGTGGCGCCTGCGGAGACCGGCGACCAAGTCCTGGCCATGACGGCCACGCCGGGCGCCTTCAATCTCGTCGTGCTGGGGCTGCCGCTGGCCTTCATGCAGAACTCCGCGCTCGAGATCGCCAAGAAGCTGCGCGAGCGCGATCCCAACCTGGGCATCGTGCTGCTCATCGATCCGCTTCCGCTGCCGACGGCGCTCCAGGCCGTGACGCAGGCCGCCAGCCTGGGCCTCGACGACGCCCTGATCAAGCCCGTGCAGCCGGGCCAGCTGCTTTACTCCATACAGAAAGCTCTCGAGAGGCGATTCCTCCTCCTCGAGAACGCGCGCCTGCTCAAGGAAGTCCAGGCCTCCAACCAGAAGCTGGCCCAGCTCAACGACTTCCAGAAGAAGTTCTTCGCCGTGGTGGCCCACGACGTGAAGAACCCTTTGACGGCCATCCTGGGCTACGCCGAGGTGCTGGGCATGCGGCTCAAGGACGGCACCGAGCTGCAGTGCGTCAACCACATCCACTCGGCCGCCAAGACGCTCAACCTGCTCATCTCCGACCTCATCGACCTCGCCGCCATCGAGAGCGGCAAGCTGCGCGTCAACCTCGGCGAGCTCGACCTGACGCAGGTCCTCTCCGAGGTCAGCGGCCGCGTCAACGTCGTCGCCGGCCAGCGCAAGATCCGCTACATCGTCGACTGCCCCGCCCAAGTGCCGGCGCTGCAGGGCGATCCGGCGCGCATCGGCCAGGTGATCCAGAATCTCTCCACCAACGGCATCCAGTACACCAAGGAAGGCGGCTCGGTCACCGTGAAGGTGGAGGTCGGCCCGCAATGGGTCACCGTCGGCGTCATCGACACCGGCATCGGCATCAAGAAAGAAGACCTGCCGCGCGTCTTCGAGCGCTTCTTCCAGACCGAGGAGGCGCAGAAGATGCGGCGCGCCGGCTTCGGCCTGGGCCTGAAGATCGCCCGCGAGATCGTGCAGATGCACGGAGGCGAGTTGGGCGTCGAATCCGAGTTCGGCAAGGGCTCTCGCTTCTTCTTCACGCTGCCGCTGCCCAAGCCGCCCGCGCCGCCCGCTCCTCCGGCCGCCGCCGTCGCCGCCGCCGCGCAGGGCGCGCCGGCGCCCGCTCCGCTGCCTTCGCCCAAGTGAGCGCCCCGTTCGCCGAGCTGCGGCCGCTGCTCAGCGACGGCGCGCTGCTCACCGACGAGGCCGACCTCGCCGTCTATTCCTACGACGCCGCCTATGACCGCTCTCGCCCGGACGGGGTGGTGCTGGCGCGCGACGTCTCCGACGTGCAGCGCGCCGTGGCCTTCTGCCACAAGAACCGCGTCCCTTTCACCGCCCGGGGGGCGGGCACGAACCTGTCCGGCGGCTGCGTGGCGCTGCGCGGGGGCTTGGTGATCTCCCTGGCGCGGCTCAACCGAGTCCTGCGCCTGGACACGGAGGCCGGCGTGGCTGTCGTCGAGCCCGGCGTGGTCAACCTCGACCTGCAGAAGAAGCTGGAGCCGCTCGGGTACTTCTACGCGCCGGACCCCGCGAGCTTCAAAGTCTCCACGATCGGGGGGAACGTGGCGGAAAACGCCGGGGGGCCGCGGTGCTTGAAGTACGGGACGACGACGAACCACGTCCTTGCGATCGAGGCCGTGATGCCGGACGGAAGGTTGGAAAAATTCTCCTTGGAAGACCAGGGCCCGGAGATCATGAGCCTTCTCGTCGGCTCGGAAGGAACGCTGGGAATCGCCACCAAGATCTGGGTGCGGCTGCTGAAGCAGCCGCGGTGTATCAAGACTCTCTTGGCCGCCTTCGACAGTATCGACGCAGCCGTCGGCTGCGTCTCAGCCGTCGTGGCGCGCGGCATCGTGCCGCGCGTGCTGGAGGCGATGGACCGGACCACGGTGGAGTCGGTGGAGGCGTACGCGCACGCCGGCTATCCGCGCAGCGAGGCCGTCCTGCTGATCGAGGTCGACGGCGAGCCCGCGGCCGCCGGCCGCGAGGCCGAGGAGGTGGAGCGCCTCTGCCGCGAGAGCGGCGCCTCCGAGGTCCGCGCCGCCACGGACGCCGCTCAGCGCGAGCGGCTCTGGGAAGGCCGGCGCGGGGCGTACGCCGCCATGGCGCGCCTGGCGCCCAACGTCTGCGTCGAGGACGGCGTCGTGCCGCGGGACAAGCTGCCCGAGGTCGTGAGCCGCATCAAGGCGATCACGGCCAGGCACGGCCTCACGGCGGGGCTGCTCTTCCACGCCGGCGACGGCAACATCCACCCCAACATCGGCTACGACGAGCGCGACGCCGAGCAGACGCGGCGCGTCCGCCAAGCCGGCCACGAGATCCTGCAGGCCTGCGTGGAGCTGGGCGGCTCCCTTTCGGGCGAGCACGGCATCGGCGTCGACAAGCGCGAGGCGATGGCCTGGCTCTTTCCGCCGGCGACGCTCGAGCTGTTCCGGCGGCTGAAGCTCGCCCTCGATCCGCGCGGCGTGGCCAATCCCGACAAGGTGATCCCTCTGGTCGGAGAGAAGAAAGGCCCGGCCTTCTCCCGGCCCGCGGCGCCGGAGCTGTCCGCGCAGGCGCGGCGGCTCGCCGCCCAGATCGCCGGCTGCGCCCAGGCCAAGAAGCCGATGCTCGTCCGCGGGTCATCGTCCCGCCTGAAGCGCGAGCCCGGCGCTGAGGAGGCCGTCCTCGAGACGGCGGGGCTGCGCTCCATCGTCGAGCTGAACGCGCGCAACCTGACCCTGACGGTCGAGGCCGGCTATCCGGTCCGGGAGCTTCATCACGATCTGGCCCGGCGGGGCTTCTTCCTGCGCCTGCCGGAGACCGGGGGCACGCTGGGCGGCCTTCTCGCCGCCAAGCCCGGCCCCGGCCTGCGCGACGACGTGCTCGGCATGCGCGCGCTGCTCTCCGACGGCAGCCTCTGCGAGCTGGGCGGCAAGGTCGTCAAGAACGTGGCCGGCTACGACGTGCCGCGCCTGCTCCTCGGCTCCTGGGGCGGCTTGGCCGTCATCGTCGAGGTCACGCTCAAGATCTACGCGGCGCCTCAGAAGGCCGCCGCGCTTGCGCCGGCGGAGTTGCCGGTGTATAGTCCCTGGGCGCGCCGCATCAAGGCCGCATTCGACCCGCATGGGCTGCTCAACCGCTTCCTGATCGAGCCATGAAGATCCTCCTCGTCGACGATTCCGAGACGATCATCGAGGTCCTGCCGGACCTGCTCAAGACCAAGGGCCATCTCGTGGCCACGGCGCGCGACGGCAAGGAAGCTCTCGAGTCTCTCAAGAACTGGAAGCCGGACCTCGTCCTCGCCGATCTCGTCATGCCCGGACTGGACGGCTTCGGCCTGCTGCGCGAGCTGCAGGCCGACTACGAGCTGGCCAAGATCCCGGTCGTGGTCATGACGGGCCGCCGCCTCGACGGCAGCACCCAGAAGATGATGGAGCAGGAGCCCAACGTCATCAAGGTCTTCCTCAAGCCGGTCGACGAGCGCACGCTGACGCGCTTCCTCGAGGAGCAGCAGGCCAAGCTGGGCGCCGCCGATCACGGCATGCCCAAGCAGGGCTTCATCTCCGACGCCAAGGACTTCGACTCCTACTACCCGTCGATGGACCTGGACCTCAAGGCGAAGGAAGAGCAGGCCAAGAAAAAGCCGCAGCCGTAGCCGCTTAGGTAAAGCGTGCCCGACTGTGCCCGGACACACCGGAGCACGCTCGATCCCAATCCTGTGCGACTGTGGTCAACCACGGCTGGTCAGCATCCTCTTTGATATCATTCGGCATGGGTCAGACCTTGGGCAAGCTCGCCACCGACCTCGGCGAGCGCTCGCTCTACGACGCGGCGAGCCAGTGCAGCCGCTGCGGCTACTGCGAGCAGTCCTGCCCGACCTACAAAGCCACCGGCGACGAGAAGATGTCGCCGCGCGGGCGCAATCAGCTCGTCCGCCTGATGGTCGAGGGCAAGCTCGCCGACAAGGCCGCCGCCGCCCACGCGCTCGACACCTGCCTGCTCTGCTCGGGCTGCACGAGCACCTGCTACGCCCACGTCCCGACGGCCGACATCGTGCTGGAAGGCCGCCGGATGCTGCGGGGGAAAACCCCGTGGCTGGCTAGGCTCCTGAGCCGGCTGCTGCTCGAGCACCGGGGGCTCTTCGAGCTGCTGCTCAAGGGGGCGAACCTGGCGAAGAGGCTGGGGCTCTCCCGCGCGTCGAGACCGCTCTTGAGGCTGGCCGGGCTGCCGGGGCTGGCGGAGGCGGATGAGCATGTCCAGCTCGCGCCGCTCAGCTTCTCGGATCGGCACCTTGGCAATGGCGGCGCGAAACCCTTTTCGCATTGGCAATTCATGCCCTGTGGGACGCGCTATCTGTTCGTGGACGTGGCCGTCGCCACCGAAAAGGCCCTTTCCACGC
>CAZZGQ010000040.1:0-11065 GCA_964653765.1 uncultured Elusimicrobia bacterium
CTTCGGACGGCTCACTAAAGGCCCGCCCCGGCGCACCGGGGCGGGCCTTCCCTTTGAAGGGACGCCCGACAACAGGGCCCGTGACGGCTGGGCCCAACGCCCCTGGAGCGCCCGGGCGCCCCGGCTATCCTTAAGCCATGAAGACCATCGCCCTGCTCCTCGCTATGCTCGCCGTCGCGCCCGCCGCCCACGCCATCAATTGCGTGGGCGACGAAGCCTGCATGGAGGAGTTCCAAGCCCGTCTCCAGCAGGCGAGCAAGGGCGCCGTCACCGGCGAGCGCGACATCTTCGCCAAGTGCGGCGACGTGGATCATCCGCTGAAGGACGGCGAGGACGCGCTCGCGCTGGTGAGCCAATGCCTCGACAAGAGCTACGGGTCCTACTCCCCCTACGCCTACGGCGTCGAGAAGACCGACGCCGGTCTCACCGTCTTCGTCACGGGCGACGACTCGGACGAGGCGGCGGAAGCCGTCACCGAGCTCAATCTCTCCCTGGTCAAGCACCCGAAGCTCTTCGGCGTTCCCGTCGAAGCGCAGGACCGCCGGAAGTCGCGCTGAGCGGCGAGTCCGAAGGACTTTCAGCGCGGCAGTTCGTTTTCCAGCTGTGTACGATACGTGTTTGCGTATCTCCCGGATTCCTCATGACGACTATTCCGGAATAGTCATCAGGATGCATTCGAACCGCCCGCTTCCCGCCGCCGGGCTTCCGTGAGCAGCTCTTGCAACTTCAGCCATCCTTCGGCGCGGGCGCGGACAAACTCGTCGCGGATCCGGCGCGCGGTCTCGTCGGTAGGCCTTCTCGGTCGCGGCAAGATCACGACATCGCAGCCCAAAGCCGCGTAAAGCCGGCACAACGTGCTCAAGCGGAGATCGGCGCCGCGTTCGATCTTCGAGACGGCGGGCTGGCGAGCGCCGATCAGCCTGGCGAGCTCCCATTGCTTCAACCGCAGGCGCTTGCGCAGCAGGCGCAAGGCCACGCCGAACGGGAGGACCGCCCAATCTTGAGACGCCGCCTGCCCCGCCAGCAGAGCGTCGTCCAGCGCCTGACGCTCCCGTTCCCAAAGCGCGACCAATTCCTGGTAGTCCACGAAAGGGATACGTTCGAGGCGCCGAAAAAGTTCCCTCGCGCGGAGGTCTAGTTGTCGGAAGGAACAACGGGCGGCAGAGGCCGCGGCTGCGGCAGGGCGGGCGAGGCGGAGGCGTCCGCCTCCTCCTGCCCCTTAGAGAGTTTCTCCAGCTTGGCCACGGCGTTGTCGAGGCGCTTGAAGCTGGTCTCGGCGATCTCGTCGTAGGCGCCCTGGGTCTTGCGCAGCTCCTCGCCCAGCTTGCCGAAGCGCTCTTGGAACTTGCGGTAGACGTCCATGAAGGAGCCGAAGAGCTTCAAGATCTGCTGGGTGGACTGGGCGAAGTGGAAGTTCTGGAACGCCTGGCGGACCACGGCCAGCACGGCGTAGAGCGTGAAAGGCGAGCAGAGCACCACCTTCTGCTGCAGCGCCTCGTCGATGAAGCCGGGCAGGGCCTCGTTGATGAAGCCGTACACCTGCTCGTTGGGGATGAAGAGCAGCACGTAGTCCAGCGTCCCTTCGCCGCTCGAGATGTAGTCGCGGCGCTGGATCTCCCGGATGCGGGCGCGCACGTCCTTCAGGAACTCGTTCTTGAAGCGCTGCTTCTCCTCCGGCGCGGCGGCGTTGGCCATGCGCAGGTAGTTGTCGAGCGGGAATTTCACGTCCATGTGCAGCTTGTGGCCGTCCGGCATGAAGAAGGTGAAGTCCGGACGGGTGACGCTCGTCTCCTGCGTGCGGTTCTTCTGATATTGGAGGCCTTCCTGCAGGCCGGAGGCGCGCAGGATGTCCTCGGCCATGCGCTCGCCCCACTGCCCGCGGGCGCGCGAGTTCTCGAGCATGGCGCGCAGGCCCTCGGTGCTGGCGGCCAAGCGGCCGGTGGTCTCGGCGGCGTCCTTGAGGGACTTCTCGAGGCTGCCGTACTTCTCGCGACGCTCGCCCTCGAACTGGCGCACCAGCTGCTCGTACGCTTTCAGCTGCTCGGCGAGCTTCTCGACGGTGTTCTCCACGCTGGTCCGCTGAGCGGAGAGCTCCGCGCTCTGCTTGACGCGCTCGGTCTCGAGCTTCTGCATGGCCAGCTCCAGCAGCGACCGGAGATCCTCGCGCTGCTGGACCCGCTGCGCGTCCTCGTTTTTTCGCTGCGCGAAAAAAACCAAATAAAAGACGACGGCGGAGATCGCGCAGCCGGCCAGGACAGCCAGCAGGACGGACAGGACCAGGGTCATTGCGAGCGCAGCAGGGACCGCAGCCCCGCGAAGCTCAGCGCCTGCGCCTTGCAGGTGCGCCCCGTTTCGAGATAGAGCTTGAGCTTGGCCAGGCAGTCCTCCCAGCCCTCGGCGCAGCCGTGAAAGGCCTTGTCGGCCGAGACGTTGGCGGAGAAGCCGGCGTGGACGAGCGTGACCTCGCAGCCGCGGCGGCGCGGCTCGATGAAGAAGGAGGAGAGCGGCGGATAGTGGCATTTGCGCGGAAGCTTCCACATCCACGCCACCTTGCGGCCCGGCTCGAGATCGACGAAGTAGCCCTCGCTGTCGCCCAAGGAGACGTGCAGCGGGAACGGGCGCGCGCCCTCGCCTTCGGTCTTCCTGAGCTTGGGCCAGACCATCCGGAAGCGGCCCACGTTGCGCGCGTCGGTCTCCGCGCCCTGCAGCCACCAGCGGCAAAGCTCCGTGGCGGAGGTCAGGGCGCGATAGACCTGCTCGGGCTTCGCCTTGATGGCGATCGTGAAGCGCAGATCTCGCGTCTTGCCGCGAACACGGCGCATCGACGGGCGGGGCGGGGAGGAAAGGGCCATGACACTGGGGAACGGCAGCGATAGTCTAGCAGACTGAAATCGGCTGTGCTAGGGGAGCTCCCTATCTCGAGGCCGCCGCGCCCGACATCGGCCGAGCCGCGGCGGCGAACGGCGAGTCCTTGAGGATCGTGAAATTGTGGACGAAGTTGTTGAACTGCGGCTTGTAGAGCTCAAAGCCCTTCAAGGTCGCCGGATAGACGAGGACGTAGAAGCCCTTGTCCTCGGGGATGATCACGTACTCGTGGCGGCGCACGACCACCGTCTTGTTGGTCTGCACGTCGACGGAAGTCCCCCACTTCGTCGTATCGGGCACGCCCACCGACGAGAGGATTACGAAATGGCGGGCCATGCGGCCGGCGACGCGCAGCTGCGAGACCGGGGCCTCGATGTGGGGATTGTCCTCGTCGACGATGTGGTAGTCCGGGCCGTAGACCCGCTTGAGCATCTGATCGATGTAATCGTCGACGTCTTGGTAGTACTCGACAAAGCCGCTGGGCAGCGTGTGGGCGCGCTTGTACGCGTGCCAACGCACGCTGAAGCTGGGAGCGCCGAGATAGAACTCGGGCTCGAAGGGCCCGATCATGTTGGTGTTGGTGAAGACGTCGTCCTCTTGGTCGGTCATGATGTCCCAGTGCCACGGCACCGAGGAGCGCCAGTCCCCCTTCACCGAGGTGTAGGGGACGTATTTAGGAGGGCTGCAGGCCGCCGACGCCAGAGCAAAAGCCGCGAGGAAGAGGCGCTTCATCAACGGCCCTAATATAACAGGACTCGAGGGCGTTGTCCAGCAACGGACACGTCGCCGTTACAGGGAACAGATAGGCTGGCCGTCGGGATGGATGGGCTGGCCGTCCGCTCCCATGCCCGCCGTGTAGAACTGCGCCTGGATCGGGAAATGATCCGAGATCAGCACCGACTTCTGGCTCTCGGCCTCCCGGATCGCGTCGATGACCGGATCGGGCACCCGGTCGGCCGAATCGGGCACGTAGGCGGTCTCGGCCAGGTGCTTGGAGATCAGGAAGTGATCGTAGTTGTGGGCCGGGTCGCCGTGGGAGCGCGACGTGGGCTTGTCGACCAGCGTGACGAACTCGGGCAGCTGATGGCCGGCGGAGCGCCAGCCGTCGATGAAGTCCTCGACGGCCGTGTTCTTGCCCTTGGACTTGCCGGCGCGCGAGGGAAGGTTGAAGTCGCCCACGATGATGACGTCCGGATCGGCGCCGGGCTTGGCGAAATAGGTCTGCAGCCAGTCGAGGATGTGGTCGAGCTCGCCGCCGGAGGAGGCGGCGTTGCCGGCGTCGAAGCTCAGATGGACGGTGATGATCGTGAAGTCGAAGTCGCCGCGGCGCATGTGGGCGATGCGGGCCGGATGCTGGGATTGGCTTTGATCCGGGAACAGCCGGCCCTCGCAATCGATGCGCGTGTCGCGCACCCAGAAGCCGTTGTTCATCGAGTCTTCGGTGGCCTCGAAGCTCTGCGTCCAGTCGGTCGACTGCGGAAGCATGTCTTGGAGCGTGCGCGCCCCCTTGTCGTTGGCCACTTCCTGGGCGGCCAGGACGCCGATGTCCGGCCCGCTCAGGACCTGCGGCATGACCATGTCGAAGGCCTGCTTGCGATTGAGATGCTTCTTCACCAGGCCCTGGCCGAACGTCTGCAGATTCCAGGACACGATCGTGAACGGCTCGGACGGGGCGCCCGACGACGACGGTCCCGGGGTCGGGCTCTTGTGGAAGGGATTGAAGCGCTGGAAGAAGCCGCCGAGCGTGTCCGAGAAGCCGACGGGCGTGACGACAGCGTCGTCCGGGAGGACATCGGCGCGGACGGCGGCGGGCACGCTCAGCAGGACAGCGAGGAAAAGGGCGCTCTTTCTCATGGCTCTCAGGATAGCAGCGCCGCCGGCGCCGTGCCTGAGGCGCTGGTCCCAGCGCTCCCTGGGTCCTCCGGCTCGAGAGCCCGCTTATAAGAGGTAGTCCACGTTACCGTGATTTTTCGCACTCCGGGTCTTGACGCTCCCGCTTGCCCTGTTACACTCCGGAAAGCCCGCCACTTTAAGGTATGAACCGATCCCCGTCGCCGCGGCGACCGACGGCGCTGCTCGCCCTGCTCTGCGCCATCGCTGCCGCCTGGGCCCTCGCCAGTCCCGCCCGCGCGGCCAGCAAGCTCGATCCCCGGCTGCGTTTGACGCGCCAGGCGGGAGCCCAGGACCGCCGGGCGTTGGCGGAGGCGCTGGCGATCTATACCGAAGGCCCTCAGCCCAGCGTGGACGTCTTCGTCAAGGTGGCGAACGGGACGCACAAGGCGGACCTGGAGCGCTCCTATCCGGGCGCCGTCTTCCGGACCGAGGCCGGCGGCGTCGTGACGGCGCGCGTGCCGCTCTCGCTGCTCGACGGCTTCGAGTCCGACCCGCGCATCCTCCACGTCCAGCAAGGCCGCAAGGTGCACCCGACGATGGACGTGGTGCGCTCCAACGCCATCACGTCGGCGCCGTCATACTTCCTCGGCGTCCTGATGAACCCGGCCAATCAGGACCTGGACTCGCCCGGGGCGGCGCTCGACGGCACCGGCGTCGTCGTCGGCGACGTGGATACCGGCATCGACTGGTCGCACGGGGACTTCGCCAACGGCACGACCTCGCGCATCCTCGACATCTGGGACCAGACCGACACCGTCGGGCCGCACCCGTCGTTCGGCTACGGCACCGAATGGACGCGCTCGCAGATCTCGAGCCACCTCCAGAGCGGGACGCCGGCGATCCGCGAGCAGGATACCGACGGTCACGGCTCCCACGTCGCCGGCATCATGGCCAGCAACGGGCAGGGCACGGGCAACGGCGTCGCCGCGGGCACCTTCGCGGGCATGGCCAAGAACGCCGACATCGTCATGGTGAAGACCGACTTCACCGACACCCACATCATCGACGGCGTCAACTACATCATCAACGCCGCCGCCGCCGCGGGCAAGCGCGCCGTCATCAACCTGAGCTTGGGCTCGCAGAGCGGCCCGCACGACGGCACCGACGGCTTCGAGGCGCCGCTCGGGGCGATCGCCGCCAACACTCCGGTTTTCGTCGCGGCCGGCAACGACCAGGCTTTCTTCCCGCACGCCCACCATACCGGCGGCGGCAGCACCTCCTTCGACCTGGATTGCAGTTCCTCCACCTCGAAGCTCCTCGACGGCGAGTTCTGGACGCCCAGCGGCGACGGCTACACCGTGACGGTGACGCTATTGGGCTTCAACGGCACGCCGATGCCCGGCAGCCTTTCCTTGGCCTCGGGAGCCGCCGACGTCAGCGGCACGATCAACGGCATCAGCGTGTTCATGTCCAACGCCACGAACACCGGGCATCCGAACGGCGACAAGCAGATCTTCGTGGAGGTCAACGATCCGTCCCTGACCGTCTATTACGTCCACTACGCGTTCACGCAGACCTCGAGCGGCGGCACCGGCGTCATCGACGGCTACGCTCCCGGCGGCGGCGTGGGCATCGGCTGGTGGACGCTGCGCAGCGCCAATATCGTCTCCTGGGGCTCGGTCAGCGAGCCGGGCACGGCGAAGAACGTCTTCACTGTCGGCTCCTACATCTCGAAGAATCAGTGGACAGCCGCGGATGGCAACACCTACCAGTACACGAACGTGACGCCCCTGGGCGCCATCTCCTCGTTCAGCAATACCGGCCCCTCGCGCGACAACCGGCAGGAGCCCGAAGTGGCGGCGCCCGGCCAGGGCGTGGGCTCGACGTACTCCTCCGCCTCGTCGTCGAGCACGTCCACGCTCCTGCCCGACCGGCACCATTTCATAGATCAGGGCACGAGCATGGCCACGCCCGTCGCGGCGGGCTGGGCGGCTTTGGCGCTCCAGATCCACCCGACGTACAGCGTCTCGCAGCTGCGCACGCTGCTCGACCAGTCGAGCACGCGCACGGACGGCCAAGTCACGGCGGCCGGCTCCGTCCCCAACGGCACGTGGGGCTACGGCAAGCTCAAGGTCAACCTGAAGCTCACGACGACCGTGAGCGGCATCGCCGGCGCGGGAACCACGGCGAACTCGGCCACTTGGACGTGGAGCCCGGTCACCGACGCCACCGCCTACCACCTCTACAACAGCGCCAGCCCCGCGACGCTCGTCGGCTCGGTCTCCGGAACGTCGTTCACGTGGAACGGGCTCTCCAGCAATACCAGCGCCGACGTCATCATCAAGCCATGGAACCCCGCTGGCGAAGGCCCGCAGACGACGGCGCCTTCTCAGATCACGCTGGCTCCGGCGATCACCGGCTCGCCCTCCGTCACGGTCTACTCCTCCAGCGTGACGGTCAACTACGCGGCCTGCAGCTCCGGCTGCAGCGGCTACAACCTGCAGCTGTCGACGGCGTCCGATTTCTCCAGTGCCACGACGGTCACGACGGGCAACCCGAGCGTGACGCAGCTCACGGCCGCCGGTCTCAGCGGCTCGACGCAATACTTCCTGCGCCTGGGCACGCTCAACTCGGCCAGCGCGGCCAACTACACCTCGCTCGGATCCGTGACGACCAACGCCCCGTACCTGCAGCCCGGCGCGGCCGCTTTCAGCAACGTGGGCAGCGCCCAGATCCAAGCCAGCTGGACTTCCGGCGGCAACGGCGCCGGCCTCACCTACATCGTCCTGGCCTCGACCAACTCCGGCTTCTCGGGCACGGTGCTGAGCGCTCAGGGCGTGGACCTCTTCTCGAAGCTCTTCACCTCCCTCTCGCCCAACACGAGCTACTACTTCAGCGTGGCCGCCGGACCCGGCAGCCCGCTGCTGCTCGAGGGACCGCAGGCGACCCTGGCCGCCGCCCCGGCCTCGCCCCTCGCCGCCGTGGGCTCCTCGACCTTCACGCTTTCCTGGCAGTCGGCCGGCAACCCCTCCGACACCGTCTACAACGCCCAGCTCTCCTCCGACTCCTTCGCGGACATCCTCGCTTCGAGCCAGACCCTGAGCCTCTCCGCCGTCTTCACCGGCCTGCAGCCCAACACGACCTACTATGCCCGCGTGCAATCCTTCAGCCGGGTCGGCGCCGCCTCTTCCTTCGTGACGGCGGTGGCCTCCGCCACCAACGTGGCCTCGCCCACCGGCCTGGCGCTGACGAGCCAAGGCACGGGTTCGCTGTCGGTTTCCTGGTCGGCCAACGGCAACGGGGCGGGGACGACGTACCTGGCGCAGGCGCTCGACCAGTCGTCGAACGTGACGGCCTCGAGTCTCACCGCCAACACGCAGGCGGTCTTGTCGGGATTGACGCCGAACTCGGTGTACACGCTGCGCGTGCAGGCGGTCTCGACCGGCGGCGGCTCCTCGGGTTTCGCCGTGCTCAGCTCGCAGGCCACCAACGCCGCCGCTCCGGGCGCCGTCGGCCTCTCCAACGCCGCGTCCACGTCCCTCCAGGCGAACTGGACCTCCGGCGGCAATCCCGGGGGGACCTTCTACGACGCGTCGATCTCCACCGACAACTTCGCCACCGTCGACTCCACACAGACGATCTCGGCCCTGGCCGTCACTTTCGCCGGCCTTCTGTCGAACACGACGTACTGGGTGCGCGTGCGCGCCGAGGGCTTCGCCGGCTCGTTCTCGGCGTCGATCCCGCTGGGCTCGCTCGTGACGCTGGCCGGCCCCCCGACGGGCCTGGAGGCCTCCGGAGTCGGCTCCACGACGCTGTCACTGTCCTGGTCGGCCAACAACGCCGCCGGGACGCCCTACAACGCGCAGCTTTCCGCGGATGGTTTCACCACCGTACTGGCGTCCAGCCTCACGGCGAACACGAGCGCCGCTTTCACGGGCCTGACGGCGAACACGACCTACTACGGCCGCGTCCAGGCCTTCAACTGGGCAGGCGCTTCCACGACGTTCAGCGCCGCCGTGGCGACTGCGACGCTGCCCGTCCCGCCGGCCGCCGCCCCCTTCTCCGGCCTGACCTCCTCGGCCCTCACGGCCAACTGGCTCACGGGCGGCAACGCCGCCTCGACGACGCGCTACACCGCCCGGATCTCGAGCGATAACTTCGCGAGCGTCAACGCCTCGCTCCAGACGACGTCCTTGGCGGCGACCTTCACCGGCCTGCTCTCCAACACCACGTACTGGCTGCAGGTGCGCGCCGACGGCCACGACGGCCAATCCACCTCCTTCATCGCGCTCGGCTCGACCGTCACGCTGCTGCAGCCCCCCGCCGCCCCCGCCGCGCCGTTCAGCTCGCCCAGCGCCTCCAGCCTGGTCGTGAGCTGGCTGACGGGCGGCAACGGGCCGGGGACCAGCTACCTGGCCCAGATCTCGGCCGACGGCTTCTCCACGATCCTGGCCTCGTCCTCGACGCTCAACCTCTCCGCCCTCTTCGGCGCCGGCGGCCAGGCGCCGGCCCTCTCGCCCAACACCTCCTACTCCTTCCGCGTCCAAGCCCAAGGCACCACGGGCAACAGCAGCGCCTTCGTCTCGCTCGGCAGCACGTACACGCTGGCCAACGCTCCGTCCGGCCTGACGTTCGCCGGGGTCGCGGCCTCCAGCGCCGCGCTCTCCTGGAACCTCAACGGCAATCCGGCCGGCACGACGGCCCAGATCCAGCGCAAGCCCGCCGGAGGGCAGTTCGCGACGATCTCGACCACGACGGCGGTCTCCTACTTCGACACGGGCCTGATCGGCTGCTCGACCTACACCTATCAGATCGTCGACCTCAACGGCGATCCCATCCCCATCCCGTCCTCTCCTTCCGGTCCCGTGACTTTCGTGACCTCGAACACGATCCCGCTGCCGGCCATCGGCCTCTCGGCCCAGCCGCTGGGCGGAAACCGCATCGGCTTGAGCTGGACGCCGTCGCCCACCGAGGGCATCACGGGTTACTTGCTCTACTCAGACAGCGGCACGGGCACCGTGAATTACGCCGCTTCGATCGCCTCCATCCCCTACACGGCCACGTCCTACACGAGCGGCGTGCTGCCGTCCACGGCCGCCTACACCTTCGCGCTGCGCGCCGCGCACCGCTGCGGAGTCACGGAGACGACGGGCGTCTTCGCCAGCGCGGCGTCCACCGCCGCGCTCGCCGGCGTCCGCGCCGTCATCCGCGCGCCCGACTCCGGCAAGCGCGTCAAGGGCGACCACGTCTCCATCGTGGCCGAGCTCGTCTCCGGCGCTCCGGATCAAGTCTCGCAGGTCGTCTTCCAGTACCTGCCGCCCGGCGGCTCGTGGACGAACGTGCCCGCCGTCGGCGTCAACCACCCCAATCCCGACCCTGGTTATCCGTACGTGATCCAGTGGAACGCCGATGCCGACCCCAACGGACCAGGGACGTACCAGCTGCGCGCGATCGCCGTCGACCTCAAAGGCAGCTCCGACACCGCTCCCGCGGCCTCCATTATCGCCGTCGCGGCGCCCGGCACGGACTACGACATCAGCGAGAGCCTCCGCGGCGACGGCAAGATCCAAAAGGACCAGATCATCAACGACGGCGTGGCCAACACGGTCGTGGCCGGCGGGCCGAACACCGCGGACCCGCTCGTCAAGGTGCTGGTGCCGAGCGCAGCCGTCGGCGGCACCACGGTCACCGTCAGCGTCGTCTCCAACCCTGTCGTCCCCTCCACGACCTCGCCCGCCGGCTACGCCCTGGTCGGCTCGGCGCTGCAGGTCACCCTATCCAACGGCCAGACGTCCCTGAGCGGCCTGGCCTCGCTGACGCTGACCTACCCCCAGAGCGCCTCACTCTCCCGCGATCTCCAAATCCAGTCCTATGATCCCGTGGCCGGCACGTGGTCGAAGATCGGCCCGGCTTCCGTCGACTTCACCAACCGCACGGTCACGGCGAATACGCCGCACTTCTCCCTCTTCGCCGTGGTGGCGGGCGCCGCCCAGTCGGACCTGAGCGGCGTGCGCGTCTACCCCAACCCGTTCAAGCCCAACAGCGGCGATCCCAACCAGGGCCGGTCGTTCTCGCCCGGAGATCAGTTCTCCGGCGTCGTGTTCGACCGGCTGCCGGCTTCCGCGAACATCAAGATCTACACGATCTCGGGCCGCATCGTCGCGGACCTGAGCGAGAACGGCGGCGGCGGCGCGATCCAGTGGGACGCGCGCAACGGCGA
The DNA here is from genome assembly GCA_964653765.1 of uncultured Elusimicrobia bacterium. Classification (GTDB taxonomy): domain Bacteria; phylum Elusimicrobiota; class Elusimicrobia; order UBA1565; family UBA9628; genus JAGWUP01. The sequence goes on from CAZZGQ010000040.1 coordinate 10,919, forward strand.
CGGGCGGGACGTGGTGACGGGCGGCTACTTCGCCGTGATCACCGCGCCCGGGCAGAAGAGCGTCGTGAAGAAGCTCGTGATCATCCGATGAGGCTCATAGGCACGCTGGCGCTGATCCTTTGCCTCCTCGCCCAAACGGCGGGGGCG
>CAZZGQ010000040.1:11165-17253 GCA_964653765.1 uncultured Elusimicrobia bacterium
GCTCATAGGCACGCTGGCGCTGATCCTTTGCCTCCTCGCCCAAACGGCGGGGGCGGCGAAGTACGCCGGCACCTCCGGGTTCGATTTCTTGAACCTCGACGCTAACGCGCGCGCCGTCGCGCTCGGCGGCGCCTACACCGCGCTGGCCAACGATTCCAACGCCCTGCTCTACAATCCGGCCGGCCTGGGGCGGATCAACCGCAACGAGGCCACGTTCATGCACGACGCCTACGTCCAGGGCGTCTCCCAGGAATACCTCGCTCTCGGCCTGACGCAGGGCTTCGGCGGCAGCCTGAACTACCTGAGCTTCGGCAACGTGACGCGCACGACCATCAACAACCCGGACGGCACGCTCGGCACCTTCGGGCTTTCCGATCTGGCGCTCTCGGGAGGCTACGGCCGCCGCTTCCTGGACGACGAGCTGAGCTTGGGCGCCGGCCTGACGTTCCTGCGCGAGAGCGTCGACGACGCCTCCGCTTCCGGCGCGGCCCTCGACGCCGGCGCGCTCTACTCGCCCAAGCGGGTCCCGGGCCTGGCGCTCGGCCTCTCGCTGCTCAACGTCGGCCCCGACGTGAAGTTCGCCTCCGCCAAGACGCCGCTGCCCACCACGGGTCGCCTCGGAGCGGCCTACCGCTTCGAGGGCCTCGGCGCCCGGCATACGGCCGCGCTCGACGTCAGCCAGCAGCGCGCCGACGCCTTCCGCTTCGGCCTGGGCTTCGAGAGCATCGTGATGAGGATGATGGCGCTGCGCCTGGGCTTCACCACGCGCAACGACGCCGGCATCGGCCTCACGGGCGGCGTCGGCTGGGCTTGGGACGCGCTGGCCATCGACTACGCTTTCTCGCCCTACGGCGACCTGGGCATGGCCCACCGCATCAGCCTGACCTACCGCTGGGGCGACGCCGCCGTCGGCGACGACCAGGCCGAGGCCAGGCGCCGCGTCGACCGCAACCAGCGCTACAACCGCTCCGATCCTTCCGAGGATCCCGATCGGCCCGGCCGCGTCGATCGCGAGCTGCCCGCCACCGCCTCCGTGCACGCCCGCTTCGACCGCGTCGACGACCTCATCGCCGACGGCCGCTATCCGGCCGCCCTCTCCGAGCTCTCGCGCATCGACCGCGCCCTCGATCCCGACGACCGCCGCCGCGTTCGCTACCAGCAGCGCCTGGGCCTGGTCGCGTACAAGCGCGACGACTGCGCCCAGGCCAAGCCGCACTACGTCGAGGCGCTCAAGCAGGCCTCGTCGCTCGGCCTCAGCGACAGCACCGTGGCCGACGCCTACGCCGGGATGGGCTTGTGCCTGCTCGCCCAGGGCAACGACGACTACGGCGGGCGCTTCTTGCGCAAGGCCCTCGAGGCCGGCCCGTCGAATGAGACGCGGCGGCTCATCGAGCTCAAGCTGCCCGCCCGCTAAGGTTCCTCTTAGGAGAGTTCACAACCGAAACGCAGTCGTTGCACCCTCGTCGTCACGACCGCTCTTATAATGGCCGTGATGGCGGTCCAAGCGACGACGACGGTGCGCATCGCCGCGGTAGGCGATCTGCACTGCTCGAAGACCTCACAGGGGTCGCTGCAGCCGGTGTTCGCTCAGGCGGCGCAGACGGCCGACGTCCTGCTGCTATGCGGGGACCTGACGGACTACGGCCTGCCCGAGGAGGCCCACGTCCTCATCTCGGAGCTGGCCGCCGCCGAGCGCCTGCCCATCATCGCCGTGCTCGGCAACCACGATTTCGAGGCCGGCAAGCAGGACGAGATCAAGAAGATCCTGACCGACGCCGGCGTGCACGTGCTCGACGGCGACGGCGTGGTGGTGCACGGCGTGGGCTTCGGGGGCGTCAAGGGCTACGTCGGCGGCTTCGGCGATCGCGCGCTGCAGGCCTGGGGCGAGCCCAGCCTGAAGGCGCTCGTGCACGAGGCCTCCGAGGAGGCCTTGAAGCTCGAGCGCGCTCTTTCCCGCTTGCACGTCCAGCGCCGGGTGGCGGTGCTGCACTACAGCCCCATCGAGGCGACCGTGGCTGGCGAGCCGTCGCAGATCTTCTCGTGGCTGGGCTCGAGCCGCCTGGAGGACCCGCTCAACCGTTACGCGGTGTCGGCGACCTTCCACGGCCACGCCCATTACGGCCACGCCGAAGGCAAGACGGCCTCCGGCTCGCCCGTCTACAACGTCTCCATGCCCCTCATGCGGCGCGTCAACGGAGCGGATCATCCGTTCCGCGTGGTCAACCTCAAGCTATGAAAGGCATGGGCAGCGATCCCGACCGCGATTCCTTCTTCCGCGCCGTGCTGCGCCTTCTCCGCCGGGACCGGGTACCCTTCCTGGTGGGCGGCGGCTACGCCTTCGCCGTCTACACCGACATCCGCCGCGACACCAAGGACCTCGACATCTTCGTCCGTCCCGAGGACGCGCCGCGCGCCATCGAAGCGGGGCAGCGCGCCGGCTACAAGTCCTGGATAAAGTCCCCTCACTGGCTCGGCAAGATCGTCCACGCCGAATACTTCATCGACATCATCTTCTCTTCCGGAAACGGCGCCTGCCCGGTCGACGACGGCTGGTTCGAGCACGCGCCCACGTCCTCGATCCTGGGCGCGAAGGTGGGGCTGACCCCGATCGAGGAGATGATCTGGTCGAAGGCCTTCATCATGGAGCGTCACCGCTACGACGGCGCCGACATCGCCCACCTGATCCGCGTCATGGAAGGCCGCCTGGACTGGGACCGGCTCATCTGGCGCTTCGGCGACGCCTGGCCGGTGCTGCTCAGCCATCTCATGCTCTTCCGCTACATCTACCCCGAGAACGCCTCGGACGTCCCCGGGGAAGTGCTGGCCAGGCTGATCGTCCGGATGGGCGAGGAAAAGCCGGCCGGCCACCGGCAGCAGCCGGGCTGTCGCGGCACCCTGCTCTCCTATCTCGAGTACCTGCCGGACGTGCGGGCCTGGGGCTACCGCGACGCCCGGCTCAAGCCCGGCGGCACCATGTCCCGCCGGGAGATCGAGCGTTGGACGTCGGAGCCCAAATGACGCCGCGCGAGAAGCGCTGGGCGACGATCGGCGTCGACCTCGGCGGCACGAAGGTCCTGGCCGCCCTGTTCGACCAGCGCTTCAAATGCATCGAGCACGTCGTCCATCGCTCGCAGCCGGAGGGCGGCTTGGCGATGTTCACCAACCGCCTCAAGAGCAGCGTCAACCGCCTGATCCGGCGCGCCCACCGCGACAAGCTGGCGCTGCGCGCCGTGGGCGCGGGCTGCGCCGGCTTCGTCGACGCTCCCAACGGCGTGCTGACCTCCTGCCCCAACATCCCGTTCATCCACGACTACCCGATCGCCGAGAAGCTGCGCCACTTCACCCGTCTGCCCGCCGTCATCGGCAACGACGTCCAGATGGGCCTTTACGGCGAGCACGTCTTCGGGTCCGCGCGCGGCACGCGCAACGCCATCGCGCTGTTCCTGGGCACGGGCATCGGCGGGGCGCTCATCATCGAGGGCAAGCTCTACACCGGCTCTTCCGGCCTCGCGGGCGAGATCGGCCACTATCTGGTCGACGCTTTCGGCCCGTTGTCGGGCTCGCAGCGCCACGGCCTGCTCGACGACGTCGCCAGCCGCCACGCGATCGCCGCGCAGGCGGCGGCGCTGGCGGCCAAGCAGTGGGCGCCGCACCTCTTCAAGGACGTCGGCGCCAACCTGCTCGAGATCCGCGCCGACGCGCTGGCGCGCGCCGTCCATCGCGGCGACGACAAAGTCGAGGAGCTGGTGCGCAGCCGCGCCGCCATCGTCGGCATCGTGATGTCGAACCTGGTGAATTTCCTCAGCCCGGACGTCGTCGTGCTGGGAGGAGGCTTGGTGAAGTCCCTGGGCGACGTCATCGTCCCCGAGGCCGAGAAGGCGATGCGCCGGCACGCCATGCCGCCGATCGCCCAGCGGGTGCGGGTCGTCGCCGCCCAGCTCGGCGACTTGGCGGTGGCGGCGGGGGCGGCGCGCTGGGCGCTCGACCAAATGACGAAATGAAGACGTGACGGCCCCGTCACACCGCTCGGTTCGGCGGCGGCCCTATAATCCTTGGACCTGAGGCTCGGCATGGCATTGGCGGCGCTGTTGCTCGTCCTAGGCCCGCCGGCGCTTGCCGGCGGGCCCGAGACCGTCATAGACGGCGCCGTCACGCCCTCCGGCCGTCCGCTCTCGACGCCGCGCGGCCTCCCGGCGCCGCGCAAGGGAGAGCCGATCGTCAAGATCCAGATCGAGACGCATAACGTCTTCGATCTGGACAAGCCCGGCGAGTCGATCCCTCCGTTCCATTGGGCCAACGCCATCCACATCGTGACCAAGGAGAAAGTCGTCCGGCGCGAGGTCCTGTTCTCGGAAGGAGACCCCTACGATCCGGCGCTGCTGCAGGAGACGGAGAGAAACCTGCGCGCTCTCCCCTTCATCCGAAAGGCGGAGGTCATCGGCGTCGAGACCTCCAGCGGCTGCGTCGTCGTGGTGCGCACGTGGGACTCTTGGACGATCCAGGTGACGGCGACCTTCAACCGCGCGGGCGGCGTCAACCAGACCCGGGCGGGCCTCGCCGAGGGCAACCTGCTGGGGCGCGGCAAGACGGCCGGCGTCCTGTATTCCGGCCCGGGTCCCGATACCGACAGGACGTTGAACTATCGCGATCCGCAGGTCCTCAACCAGCACCTGGTCTACGAACTGTCGGCGGGCGAGAGCAACCTCACGCGCCACTATTCCACGAGCCTCACCAAGCCCTTCTACGCCTCGATCGCGCGCTATTCCCTCGCCGGCGGCGGCAACTACGTGGAAGACCGGTCGACGATCTACGGCGACGTGACCCCGGTCGGGACGGTGGCCCGACGCACCTACGCGGCGAACCTGACCTACGGCTACGCCCTGGCGGCGACGACCCGCAAGACCAACCGCCTCAGCCTTTCCTTGGTGCACGACCACGCCGACTTCATGCCGGCGCCCGGCGAATCCGCGCTCTTCATCCCCGACGAGACCCAGCACACGGGAGCCCAGGTGAGCTGGGATTTCCAAGAGCTGGACTTCATCAAGCAGCGCCGCATCCAGAAGCTCTCTCGCGAGGAGGACATCAACATGGGCTTCGGCATGACCCCGATCCTGACCTACGCGCCGCGCTCGGCGGAGCTGGGCACGACGGGGGCCCTCCTCAACCCGAGGCTCGAGCTGCGCAAGGGCTTTTCCTCCGAGCTGGGCCAGATCGTGCTCTTCAAGGGCGACTACTCCTCCAACTACGTCAACGGCGGCAACGGCATGCGCCTGGCCTCCATCGACGCGCAGTACTACTGCCGGTATTTCCCCCGCCACACCGCCGCGGCCCACGTGGAATTCGTGCACGGCTGGCGATTGGACGGCGCCGATCAGCTGACGCTCGGAGAGGACACGGGCCTGCGCGGCTACCGGGCCGGTCAGTTCCAGGGCAACCGACTGCTCCTCCTCAACGCCGAGGATCGCATCTTCCTCGTCGACAACCTCTGGAAGCTGGTCGACGCCGGAGCCGTGGTCTTCGTCGACAGCGGCTACGTCTGGCCGGCCAACCGAGCCTTCGCCCCGAGCGATCTCAAGACGAGCTACGGCTTCGGCCTGCGTATCGGCGCCACGCGCTCCTCCGACAACGAGCCGGTGCGCATCGACGTCGCCCATGCCGTCAACGACAACCACTTCCCCTCGCGCTGGACGATCTCCATCCAAACCGGGCGCGCCTTCGGCTCCAACTAGGTAGAATTACTAGCTATGAGCGAAAGACTATCCCAGCGATTCGAGCGGATGCGGCGCGCCTGCGAGGGCGGCCGGGTGACGCTGCGCGCGCTGCTGCCCGGGCTCGGGGCGCGCGATCACGGGCTGCTGCTTCTGCTGATCGCGGTCTGCTTCATGCATCCCTTCCCGATGCCGGGCCTGTCTTGGATCCTGGGCGTGCTGGTCGTCGTGGCGGGCGCGCGGATGATCTTCGGCCAAGGCCTCTGGCTGCCGGCGTCGGCGCTCGACAAGCCCGTGCCTGGAGGCGTGCTGGCCAAGCTCTTCGGTTGGGCCGCGGCTTTTTTCCGCAAGACCGAGGGGTTCATCCGGCCCCGCGGCCG
>CAZZGQ010000041.1:0-12841 GCA_964653765.1 uncultured Elusimicrobia bacterium
AGCTGGCGCACGGTGGGCCTCACGCGCGACCAGTTCATCACCGTCGTGCCGCCGCAGATGCGCCTGGGCGCCATGTGGTACCGCGGCACCGCCGACGCCGTGCGCCAGAACCTCAACCTCATCGAGGATTTTGACCCGGACATCGTTGCCATCTTTGGAGCCGATCACATCTACCGCATGGACATCGGCCAGATGATCGGCTACCACGTGGACGTCGGCGCCGACATCACGGTGGCGACGATCCCCGTGCCCGTGAAGCAGGCCTCGGGCTTCGGCATCGTCGAGGTCGACGCCAAGAGCCGGGTCACCGGCTTCGTCGAGAAGCCGCCTCAGCCGAAGGGCATGCCGGGCAATCCCAACGTCGCCCTGTCCTCGATGGGCAACTACCTCTTCAACACGGACGTCCTCGTGGACATCCTGGAGAGCGAGGCCGCCGACCAAAACCCCAGCTTCGATTTCGGCAAGTCGATACTGCCGGACATCCACAAGAAGATGAAGGTGTACGCCTACGATTTCTCGACGAACGTCCTGCCGGGCCTGAAGCAGTACGAGGAGAAAGGCTACTGGCGGGACGTGGGCACTCTGCAGGCCTACTATCAGGCCAACATGGACATCCTCGGGCCGCGGCCCAAGCTCAACCTGAACAACCGGCGCTGGTTCATCCACTCGGGCCGCTTCGACGGCCCGCCCGCCAAGATCCTCGACGGCAAGATCTCCAACTCGATCATCGGCGACGGCTGCTTCGTCCGCAACGCGACGATCAAGAACTCCATCATCGGCCGCGGCGTGCACATCCACGACGGCGCCGTGATCGAGGACTCGATCATCATGGACTTCTGCAAGATCCGCACCGAAGCGCGCCTCAAGCGCGCCATCATCGACCGCTTCAACGAGATCCCCAACGCGGCCCTCATCGGCGGCGATCCCGACCGCGACGCGAAGAAATACCACGTCGACACGTCGGGCCTGGTGGTCGTGCCCCGGGGGAAGACGGCCGGAACTCGGTGACCGAAGGCCTCGCCAAGAGGAAGCACCTCCTCGTCCACGGGCATTTCTACCAGCCTCCGCGCGAGAACCCCTGGACGGGCGCCGTCGAGCTGGAAGAATCAGCGCGGCCCTACCACGACTGGAACAGCCGCATCGCTCAGGAGTGCTACGGGCCCAACGCCTCGGCGCCGCTGCTGGGCCCCGACGGGCTCATCGCGGCGATGGCCGACAATTACGAGAAGATCAGCTTCAATTTCGGCGCCACGCTGCTGAGCTGGCTCGAGCGCGAGCAGCCGGCGCTCTATCGCCGCATCCTTGCCGCCGACGCCGTCAGCCGCAACGCCGTGGCCCAGCCGTACTTCCACGACATCCTGCCCCTGCAGACGCTCGCCGACAAGCGGACGCTCGTGCGCTGGGGCCTGGACGATTTTGAAAGAAGGTTCGGGCGAAAGCCCGACGGGATGTGGCTGCCCGAGACCGCCGTCGACGAGGAGACGCTCGAGGTCCTGGCGGAAGCGGGCGTGCGCTTCACGTTCCTGGCTCCCTCTCAGGCGGCGCGCGTGCGCGCCCCCGGAGGTGAGTGGCGCGACGTCGAGGCCGATACGCTGCAGGTCACGCGGCCTTATCGGTGGAGCTCCAAACAAAAGCCCGGCCGCCAGCTCGCTCTGTTCTTCTTCCATCAAGGGCTGCACAAGTCGGTGATCGACGGCACGGCTTTCGTGTCGCCGGACGCGTTGTTCAAGAAGATCTGGGCGCGCACGCGGCCGGACGACTCGGTGGAGCTGATCCACATCGCCACCGACGGGGAGTTCTTCGGCCACCACCACCGCAAGGGCGCGGCCGCGCTGACGCGCACGCTGCTGCTCGCGGAAGAGTCGGGCATGAGCGTGGTCAACCCGGCGTGTTTCCTCGAGATGTTCCCGCCTCCCGAGGAAGTCGAGATCCGTCCCGACTCGGCATGGTCTTGCGATCATGGCCTGGGCCGATGGACCGCCGACTGCGGCTGCCGCGTCCGCTCCGATTGGAGGCAGGCGTGGCGCGGGCCGCTGCGCGAGGCGCTGAACTGGCTCTCCGCCGAGCTCGAGCGCCTCTACGAGCGGAAGGCGGGCGCTTTCTTCGTCGACTATCGCAAGGCGAAGGAGCTCTACTCGAGCGGCGAGCCCGACGGCCTCCTGCGGCAGGCGGACCGGGCCTCCGCGCTCAAGCTCCTCGAGCTGCAGCGCCACCGCCTCGCCTCGTTCACGTCCTGCGGCTGGTTCTTCGACGACGTGTCCGGCATCGAGACGGCGCAGTGCCTCAGCCACGCCGCGCGCGCCGTCGAGCTGGCGGGCGCCTTCGGGGCCGACCTCGGCCCCGAGCTCGAGAGGCGCTTGGCCGCCGCCCCGTCCAACGTGAAGGCGTTCGGCGACGGCGCGGGCGCCTACCGCAAGCTCGCTCTCGCGCGGCGCGTCGACGCCCGCCGCCTGGCCGCCCACTGGGGGCTGCTCGACCATCTTCGCCAGGGCCTGGCCTCGGCCCCTTCGGGCTGGGACGTGGCGGCCGGGACGCCGGCGCGGGCCGTCCGGAAAGAGGAGGAGGGCCGCCTGCGCGTGGTGAGCGCCCAGCGCCTGCAGTTGCTCGAGCGCGCCACCCTGGAGACCACGACGCTCACCGTCGTGACGCATCAGCGCGACCGCCTGGACTTCGCCTGCCGGATCGGCCCGGCCGATTTCGACGCCGCTCCGCTCTTCGCCGCCTTCGAGACGTGCGGGGACGAGCGCTTCGAGAGCGCGCTCAATGCCGCCCTCGGAGCCGATTATCTCGGCCTCGACGCCGTCTTCGCCGAGGACCGGGCGGAGGTGCTGCGCTGGATCTCTCCCGACCCCTCGCTCGGCGCGCCGAAGCGGCGGGAATTCCTCGACCGCTGGGTGGCCGCGATGGCGGAGCTGCGCGGCGGCGCCGGCGACGACCGGTGCCTGGAGCTGCTCGAGCTGGCCCAGTCCCTGGCGGTGCCGGTCGACCGCCTGCCCTGGGTCTCGGCCGCGCGCCGGCGTCTCTTGCAGACGCTGGAAGGGCTCGTCGACGGGGCCGATGAGGCCGCGCTCTCCAGAGCCGGACGCTGGCTCGAGGCCTTCGAGCGCGCCGGCGTGCACGTGGACGTCTGGCAGCTGCAGGACCTCTTTTGGCGCTGGCGCGCCAGCCTCGCGCGGCGCGGCGCCCCGCCGGCCGAACGGCGGCTGGCCGCCTCTTTCGGCGAGAAGCTGGGCTTCGCAGACTCGGCGCTGCCCTTGGAGACCTCGGTATGACGACGAAGACCATCCGGCTCGACAATCCCCAGGAGGCGCTCGAGCTGCTCGGCGAGCAGGACGCCGAGCTGCGCCGCATGGAGCGCGACTTCGGCGTGCAGATCTTCCTGCGCCAGGACCTGGAGTCCTCGGAATTGACGCTCGAGATCAAGGGCGGCTCGACCCGCGTCGAGAAGGCGGTGCGCCGCCTGCGCGACCGCCTCGCGATGCTGCGCTCGGGCCGCGAGCGCTCGGAGCGCTCCTCGGCTCCGGCCGGCCTGACGCCGGTCTCGATGAGCCTGCCTTCGCTGGAAGAGGGCATCTACCGCTCGGCCTTCGACAAGATCATCCGGGCGCGCACCCCGAACCAGCACAAATACGTCGAGGGGATCATGAAGAACGATCTCGTCTTCGGCGTGGGCCCGGCCGGCACGGGCAAGACCTTCCTCGCCGTCGCCTGCGCGCTGCGCGCGCTGGAGTCGCGCCAGGTCCACAAGATCATCCTCTCTCGGCCGGTCGTGGAAGCGGGCGAGAAGCTGGGCTTCCTGCCCGGCGACCTGCTGGAGAAGGTCAATCCCTACCTGAAGCCGCTCTACGACGCTTTCTACACGCTGCTGGGCCCGGAGCGCTTCCGCCTCTGGCGCGACACCGAAGTGTTAGAAATCGTGCCGCTCGCCTACATGCGCGGCCGCACCTTCGACGACGCCTTCATCGTGCTCGACGAGGCGCAGAACACCACGCCCGAGCAGATGAAGATGTTCCTGACGCGCATGGGCGAGGGCTCGAAGATCGTCGTGACCGGCGACGTCACCCAGACCGACCTGGGCGCGCACGTGGCCTCCGGCCTGGTGCGAGTGATCGACATCCTGCAGGGCGTGGAAGGCGTGGCCTTCCACCGCCTGACCGAGGACGACGTCGTGCGCCACCCCCTGGTGAAGCGCATCATCCGCGCGTACGGGGCGCATGAGAAGAAGTAGTCTCGCCGTCTCCGCCATCTCGCTCTTGCCCGAGTCGGCGAGACGGCGAAGCCTGATCGAGAAGGCCGTCCTCGCGACGTTCCGCGCGGAGAAGCGCACGCTGCCCGGGGAGATGAACGTCGTCTTCCTGAACCGCGCCGCCATGAAGCGCCTCAACAAGGAGTTCCTCAACCACTCCCACGATACCGACGTCATCGCCTTCAACTACGACGCCGCCGTCCCGGGAGCGCCCTTCGGCGACGTCTACGTCTCGGCCTACCAAGCGCGGCTGCAGGCCAAGGCGATCGGGCATCCGGTGCTGAGGGAGGTGCTGACGCTCGTCATCCACGGCACGCTGCATCTGCTCGGCTACGATGACGCCACGCCGCGCCAGAAGGCGCTGATGTTCAAGAAGCAGGACGCCATCCTGGCGCGTCTCTAGCCCTCCCGCTCTTCGGGCTCCTCGCGCTCAGGCACGTCCGACTCCTCGAAGGGCCGGTCCTCCGGCTCCGTGCCGCGGCCCCAATCGTCCACGTCCGCGCGCGTCGTCACGCCCGAGCTCGAGCGCCCATCGGCAAAATCATCCTCGTCGTCGAAGGAGCGCTCTCCGATCCGCTCCACCTGCTGGACGTCCTCGTCCACGGGCAGCGGCGACTGGAGGGTCTCCGGCTCCGCGGCCTTTCCGAGCTCGCTGTCGGCCACCTCATCGTCGTCGGTATCGCTTTCCGCGGCCTCGGGCTCATCGACCTCGACCAGCTCCAGCTCGCCGCCGGGCTCGCGGAGTCCGCCTTCGCTCTTTCGCGCCTGCTTTCTCGCCATATGCCCTCCCTCAATATTGTTATACCGCCGTCATGCTCGCGGCCTTATGACATCGAGGGAACAAAATAGAGACAGCCGCCTTAAGAATGCCCCACTTCGACCTCTGTCCCCACCTCGACGTCGGTCATCCCCAGCCCCTCGAAGCGCGCTCTCCCGCTCTTCGAAGCGCCGCCTTTTCCCTGCGGCCGCCGTCTCCACGAGGCCCGCCGCGGCCCGCGCACGCTGCGCCTGCGAATCCGCTCCTTGATCGCCATGATGATCACCCCCTTTCATTGTATCGTCAGGAGCGCCGGGGCTTTACGTCGGGGGAGAATGATGTCCTCCCATGCCAAGGTGATACGAATAACCGATCGGACGCGGCAGGAGGAGCGTCTAGTCGACGTACCAGCCGTCTTTGAGGAGGGCTTGAACTTCCGGATAATCCCGTGCCGAGGATTGTCCACCGGTGCTCGCCGCCAGTGAGATGATGAACCCGATCCCCAATCCGGCCAAGCCGCCTTTGGGGCCGAGCGCGATCAAACCCACGATGGCCGGTATAACCCAGCACAGAAGCACGACGAGGCTCTTCTGCCACTGGATCTCTGTCTGGGTCTTCCCGCACGGAGCGCAAGACGGGACTTGGACCTTCGCCTTCTGGAGGTAGAGCTTGCCTCCGTTTTGTCCCAGCGTCTTCGTCAACCGGACCAAAAGCGCCGACGCCGGATCCGCCGGCGCCTTCTTACAGAAAAAACAGATCTGGCTCATATGGCCTGATCATAGGAAAAACGTCAGGCCGTACCACAAGCCCTCCAAGGCCCGATGCGTTTCTCACATCAAAAGCCGAATAACCGCGTTTTAAACGCCGACTTATGTAAGAAAAGCATCAGACCTTGGGGAGGACCTCAATGGCCGCGGAAGTATTGGACGATCACCATTAACGCGATCAGCGCGCCACCCCAGAGGACCGTCAGGGCGGCCAATTCTCCGCCGTCTCTGACGACCGGGGTCGTCGTATCGCCGCTCGCCCGCACCCTTTCCCGGATCGCGCGCATGGCCTGTTCCTGCCTTAGAACGTACTCGCGGCCCCGAGCATTCATACAGAGGAGCCTATTGATGCCGTGCACTGCGACCCAGTAGGCCACGGCAGCGACAGGCAAGGCCATGATCGGAGCTACCTGCTCAAAGCCACGATTCCCCTGAACAGGCAGGATCATTCCGAACAGGAATAGGCCATATGAGACCATCCACCGAACAATGCTCAGGCTCCACAACGTCCCGTCCGGCGTGTAGTATCGAAACATTCCGCCCCCCAAACTTACTTCGCGGCAGGCTTCTTCTTCCGGTACATCCCCTTCAACCAGAAATCGAGCTCATGCTTCAGCTTTTCCTTGACGAGGCGCGTGCCTTTCGGGACCTGCTCAGAATGACCTGAGCCTCGAATCACCTTGCCATCAGCGTACTCAGCCGAAACGACGGTGGCGCGCTCAATCGCACCATCAGGTTTAAGATTGAAGTAGTAAGACTCACTGTGTTTCGGGCTAGTCATCTTGCCCACCCGAAGGAGCAAGACATCTACATGCATTTCAGATGAGTCGAGGACGACCTCAAAGCCATGGTCGAAACCATCGGTCGTATCGCCCTCTGCCTCTAGTTCCAAGACGCGTTCTGGTCGAGACCCGTCTAGACCAAGGACTCTTGCGAGACCTTGCTCTAATGTATCGTGATCACCCCGCGCCATTACAGTTTGAGTCATTTCCGACAAATTGACTGATGCCGCGGCGTTGACAAAAGTGGGCAGTAGGAGAATAATTGTGGCCACCGCGAGGAGCGCGCTCACCATTGCTGAATTCTAGCAGAGGAAAACTGATTCTCGTAGCCCTGACCGCCGCTATGGCGGCCAGTTTAGGTAATGCCGAAACCCATCGCTCCCAGTACGGCGAGGCCTTCGCGACGGACCCCGTCACCGAGAAGGCGATCATCGCGCTGAAAACGGATCAGGCGAAGCTGCAGACGAAGCCAGACTCGGCCCAGCAGGAGAAGATCCACGATGACATGAAGGCGTTGGCGGCCAAGACGGAGAAGAGGGCCGCGGAGCAGCCGGGGAACCTAGCGGTGCAGCATAGCGCGGCGAGGTTTGCGTTGCAGCAGGGCGATAACGCGAAGGCGTTGGCGCTCGCCGACAAGACCGTGGCGTTGGCGCAGGCGGGCGGTGATGAGCGGGTGGTGCGGCGCACTTTGCTGACGCGGTCGATGACGCGGGCCGCGGGAAAGGATTATGCGGGGGCCTGCGAGGACGCGCAGCGCGTCCTCAAAGACGAGCCGCAGAACGCCACGGCGGTCGAGATGAGGCTGTTCAATTGCGAGCGGCCGCAGAAGGCGCCTTCCTTGGAGGCGAGCGATACGTTCCGGTGGCTGGCGCAGCAGTCGCCGGAGGTGCCGCACACGCCGGAGCAGTGGGCGCGGCGGCAGAAGGAGCATCCGACGGCCAGCTTCGGGCCGGTGAGCGCCTCCATGCAGGCGCTGCAGGCCAGCGACCTGGCCGGGGCGCTGCGGCGGGCCGAGGAGGCCGTGGCCGCGGACGGGAACGATCCGATGGCCTGGGCGCAGCGCGGGTTGGCGCGCGTGCGGCTCGACGACAACGACGGGGCCATCCCCGATCTGAGCCGGGCCATCGCCATGGGCATGGTCTGGAACGTGCTTTATCGGCTGCGCGCGGAGGCGCTGATCAAGGCCAAGCGGTACGCGGCGGCGATCGGCGACGCCAGCATCGCGGTCTCGCTCGATCCGAAGGACGCCTCGGCTTACGCCGCCCGGGCCGCGGCGAAGATGGGCGCGGGGCTGTCCGCCGATCAGATCCTGGCCGACTTCGACGCCGCGGCCAGGCTCGATCCGGCCCGGTATCAGACGGCTTTCGAGAGGGCCAAGGCGGACCTGGCTACGGGCGCCGCGGCGGCCAGGGCGCCGCGCTCGGACGGCGGCGACGCCTTGACGGACGAGCAGCGGGCCGCGCTCGGCCGGGCCTTGTCGGCCGACCTGCCCGTCGAGACCGGGACGGCGGCCTGGACGTGGGTGGCCGCGGCCAGCGGGCTGGGGCTGCTCCTGCTCGTCGGATTGACGCTCCTTCGACGGCGGCGTCCCGGATCGGGGCTTCCCCCAAACTGATATAATCGCTCGGTGAAGACCGAGCATATCGCGTTCGGCGACATCGAACGCAAGTGGCAGCAGCGCTGGGCGCAGGAAGGCCTCTTCAAGGCGCCCAAGACCCCGCGGCCGGGCAAGAAGTTCTACTGCCTCGACATGTTCCCCTACCCCTCGGCCGACGGGCTGCACGTGGGCCATCCCGAGGGCTACACCGCCACCGACATCCTCTGCCGCGCCAAGCGCCGCCAGGACTTCGACGTGCTCCATCCGATGGGCTGGGACGCCTTCGGCCTGCCCGCCGAGAACTTCGCCCTCAAGACGGGCGAGCACCCGCGCTCGGTGACCGAGCGCAACGTCGCCAATTTCAAGCGGCAGATCCAGTCGCTGGGCTTCTCCTACGACTGGGACCGCGAGATCAACACCACCGATCCCGCCTACTACAAGTGGACGCAGTGGATCTTCCTGCAGCTCTTCAAGAAGGGCCTGGCCTACGAGGCCACGATGCCGATCAACTGGTGTCCCTCGTGCAAGACCGGCCTGGCCAATGAAGAGGTCTTCGGCGGCGCCTGCGAGCGCTGCGGCACCAAGGTGGAGCGCAAGAACCTGCGCCAGTGGGTCCTCAAGATCACGGCCTACGCCGACCGGCTGGAGAAGGACCTCGACGAGCTCGACTGGCCCCAGTCCACGCTCGCCATGCAGCGCCACTGGATCGGCCGCTCCGAGGGCGCCGAGGTCAAGTTCAAGGCCGAGACCGGCGACGAGATCGTCGTCTTCACGACGCGGCCCGACACGCTCTTCGGCGCCACCTACATGGTGATCGCGCCCGAGCATCCGCTGGTGGGCAAGCTCACGTCCGCCGCGGTGAAGACGTACGTCGAGGCGGCGAAGAACAAGTCCGACCTCGAGCGCACGGAGCTCCAAAAGGAGAAGACGGGCGTCTTCAGCGGCCTCCACGCGACCAACCCCGTCAACGGCAAGAAGATCCCCGTCTGGATCGCCGACTACGTGCTCGCCTCCTACGGCACCGGCGCGATCATGGCCGTGCCGGCGCACGACGAGCGCGACCACGAGTTCGCGCGCAAGTACGACCTCCCCATCGTCGAGGTGGTGTCCGGCGGCGAGGGCATCCACGAGAAGGCCTACACCGACGACGGCAAGGCGGTGAACTCCGATTTCCTGAACGGCCTGGGGACGGCCGAGGCGAAGAGCAAGATGATCGCCTGGCTCGAGCAGAAGGGCCTGGGCCGCAAGATGGTCAACTACAAGCTGCGCGACTGGATCTTCTCGCGCCAGCGCTATTGGGGCGAGCCGATCCCGATCATCCACTGCGCCTCCTGCGGCATCGTGCCCGTGCCGGAGAAGGACCTGCCGGTGATGCTGCCGGACGTGAAGGACTACAAGCCGACGGGCACGGGCGAGAGCCCGTTAGCCGCCGTCGAGAATTGGGTCAACACCAAGTGTCCGCGGTGTGGTGGAGCCGGAAAGCGTGAGACGAACACGATGCCGCAGTGGGCGGGCTCCTGCTGGTACTACCTGCGGTTCATCGACGCGAAAGACGCGCAATCGTTCTGCGCTCCCGAGCTGGAGAAGGCTTGGGGACCGGTGGACTGCTACGTCGGCGGCGCGGAACACGCCGTGCTGCACCTCCTCTACGCGCGCTTCTGGCACAAGGTGCTCTTCGATTGCGGCGTGGTCTCCACGAAGGAGCCCTTCAAGAAGCTGCGCCACCAGGGCATGATCCTCTCGTTCTCGCACCGCGACAAGATGGGCGTCTACCACGGCTACGACGAGATCGAGTACGACGAAGCCGGCGCGTCCGTGCTCAAGACCTCGGGAGAGAAGCTGGATTCCCAGGTCGAGAAGATGTCCAAGTCCAAGAAGAACGTCGTGAACCCGGACGCCGTGCTCAAGCAGTACGGCGCCGACGCGTTCCGGCTGTACGAGATGTTCATGGGACCGTTCGAGCAGGCCAAGCCTTGGGACATGCGCAACATCGAGGGCGTCAGCCGCTTCCTCCGCAAAGTATGGAACCTGGAGCCGGTGGACGGAGAGGGCCTCGTCGTGCTGCGCAACAAGACCATCAAGAAGGTCACCGAGGACATCGACGGCTTCGGATTCAACACGGCGATCTCCGCGCTGATGATCTACGCGAACGAGATCTCCGAGAAGCCGGCGCGCGTGGACGTGGAGACGCTGCTGCAGCTGCTCAATCCCTTCGCTCCCCACACGACCGATGAGCTCTGGGAGAAGCTGGGCCACAAGGAGTGCCTCAGCGCCCGGCCGTGGCCGCGCTTCGACCCCTCGCAGCTGCGCGAGGCCGAGACCGAGTACGCCGTGCAGGTCAACGGCAAGGTCCGCGCCACTTTCAAGTTCAAGATGGACGCTCCCGAGGCCGAGGTCCGCGACGCCGCGCTGGCTCTGGAGAAGGTCAAGGTCGCGATCGGCGGCAAGACGATCGTGAAGGTGATCGTCATCACCAATAGGCTCGTCAACATCGTGGTGAAATAGAGGTGCACATGAAAAGGTGGCTTGGCGTGATCGCGATGGCGGCGGCGATGAGCGCCTGTACCGGCACCGACATCGCGTACAGGCCCGCGCCGCAAATCCTGCCGGCCAACATCAAGCGCATCGCCCTGCGGCTGGTCGTCAACAAGACCCAGCAGTTCGGCCTGGAAGACAAGCTCACGCTGCGCATCCGCGACGAGTTCCTGCGCGACGGCCGCTACCCCATCGTCCCCGAGGAGAACGCCGACGGCGTCGTGGCCGTCACGATCACCCGCTACGTCCTCGTGCCGATCCAGTACGACACCAACCTCATCCCCAAGGCCTACAAGCTGCGCATCCTCATCGATCTGCAGTTCATCGACCGCTCCACCAACACGATGCTCTTCGAGGAGCCCAACATGGAGGGCATCGAGACCTACGCGGCGCCCACCTTCCCGGGCGGCCTCACGGAAGAGCAGGCGCGCGAGGCCATCTGGGACACGCTCTCGCGCGACATCGTCACGCGCGTGGTCGAGGGCTTCGGCAGCGTGACGGGCACCTCGCAGCGGCGCATCTCCGGCGACGCGCCGTCGACGCCCCCGCCGGTCGTGCCGAACGCCCCGCTGCCTCCGGTGGTCCCCAACCCCTACTGATGGAGCTGCGCCCGGCCGAGCTGCTCAAGCGCTGGAAGGCCGGCCAGTTCGCGCCCGTCTATTACTTCGTCGGCGAGGAAGCCTCGGCCAAGGTCGAGGCTCTCGCCAAGCTGAAGGAAGCCTTCAAGGCCGACGACTTCAACCTCCGAGAGTTCAGTCTGAGCGGTGACGACGTCGCCGCGATAGTCGCGGAGGCGATGACTCTTCCCGTCTTTTCGGATCGGCGTCTCGTCATCGTCAAATCGCCCAAGCTCCCCGCCGATACAAAGGCTCAGATCGCCGCTTACCTGAAGGACCCGCTGAAGAGCACGACGCTGGTTCTTTTCTCCGACGACAAGAAACCCGATCTCAAGGACCCGCTGGTCAAGCCGGCGGAGGCGCTGGGCGGCCTGTGCCTCTTCTCGCCGCTGGATGAGAACGAGGCGCAGATGCGGCTCGTCGCCGAGGCCAAGAGGCTCGGCAAGACGCTCTCCGTGGACGCCGCTTCCGTGCTCGTCGGCGAAGCCGGCACCGACTGGGCGATCCTGGCCCAGGAGCTGGAAAAGCTCGTCCTATTCGTCGACAAGGCGGCCGAGATCGGCGCCGACGACGTGCTGGCCTGCCTGGGCTACCGCAAGGCGGCCAACCCCTGGACGATCTCCGACATGGTCGAGCGCCGCGACGCCAAGGGCGCGCTGGCCCAGTTCCGCGGGCTGCTGCGCGAGGGCAAGCCGGACGAGCAGGCGCGGGCCGCCCTCTATAAGATCCGAGACATCGTCTCCCGCCAGCTCAAGGCGCGCCGCATGCAGCGCAACGGCGTGCAGCCCGAGCAGATCGGCCGCTCGATCCGCATCTTCAACGCCTGGGCGGCCAGCAAGTTCCTCGAGCGCATGGGCAAGCTCACCGAGCCGCGGCTGCGCCGCGATCTCAAGCGGTGCCTGGAGACGGAGACCGCCCTGAACAGCAAAAGCTGGCTCGACCCCCGGTTGGAGGTCGAGCGGCTTTTGGTCGACTTGTGTCGTTAAGCGGCGGGAGCGGCGGCCGAGGCGGCGTTGAGGCGCTTGGCCAGGCGGGACTTCTTGCGCGCGGCGGTCTTCCAGTGGATGGTCCCGCCCTGCGCGGCCTTGTCGATGGCGGCGGCGGCGGCGGCCATAAGCTCGCCCAGCTTGGCCGTGTCCTTGGCGGACGCGGCGTCGGCGACGGCCCGGGCAGCGAGACGGATCCCCTTCTTGATTTCGCGGTTGCGCAGGTTGCGCTTGACCGACTGCCGGTGAGCCTTGAGGGCCGAGGCGTGGCGGGCGCTCTTCTTCGGTTTTGCCATTATTCTGTGTTCCTCTAAAAGATCATCCATTAAACCAATTTTGCCCATGGACCGTCAAATGCCGCCCGTCGAGCCGCTCGTCGAGGAGACGGTCGACTACCTCAAGTCGAAGCCGGCGCGCGACGCGGTGCGCCTCGACCCATATTGGCCGAAATGGGACGCGCCGTGGTGGCGGATGACGCTGCTCTGGGAGATGGGCCTGGCCGCGCGCATCCCGCAGTCGATGATCGAGACGATGGTCTCGATGATCCAGCTCCA
>CAZZGQ010000041.1:12941-17165 GCA_964653765.1 uncultured Elusimicrobia bacterium
TCGGGCCCCATCTGGACGGTCGTCGAGGACCTGAGCTCCCGGCCCCTGGTGGTGGAGCGCGACGCCCTCGCCAAGGAGACCCTGGCCTTCGACGGCAAGGCTTGGGTCGACGCCCCGGCGCGGAGTTTTCCCCTCCTGGACGCCGTCTCGCGCCTGGGCTATCCCGCCGACTATCTGCGCCTGCCGGCCTAGGCTGGTACAATGAGAAGATGACCGAGACGCCCGACCGCAGCCATCTCCCGCACGCCTGCGGCGTCTACATCATGCGCGACGGCGCCGGCGAGATCCTCTACATCGGCAAGGCGATCGACCTGGCCAAGCGCGTCTCCCACTACTTCACGCCGCGCACGGGCTTCCAAGAGTACAAGAACTCGATCCTCACGCCGCTCGTGCGCAAGATCGACTACATCCCCTGCGCCAGCGAGCGCGAAGCGCTCCTGCTCGAGCAACGGCTGGTCAAGAAGCACCTGCCGTTCTTCAACGTCACGCTCAAGGACGACAAGAGCTACCCGTACGTGAAGGTCTCGGTGAACGAGGACTTCCCGCGCGTCTACCTCGTGCGGCGCAAGCTCGACGACGGCGCGGTGTATTTCGGCCCGTTCCCGAAGGTCCGGCCGGTGCGCCATCTCCTGCGCTACCTCTGGACCCATCACTATTTCCCGCTGCGCCCTTGCCGCTGGGACTTCAGCATGGAGAAGCCCCTCGATCCGCGCAAGATCAACTCCTGCCTGTACTACCACACCGGCGAGTGCCCGGCGCCGTGCGCCTCCCTGATCCAGCTGGAGGAATACCGCCGCTACGCCCAGGACGTCATCGCCTTCTTCAAGGGCGACTACGAGGAGCTGCTCGAGCGCTTCACCGAGGAGATGAAGGCGGCCTCGGAGCGGCTCGATTACGAGCGCGCCGCCCAGCTGCGCGACAACATCGCGGCGATCTCGCAAATGGGCCAGCGCGTGCGCGTGGAGGCCATCACGGAGGCCGACGTGGCGGGCCCGGTGGCCACGTCCCAATCGGTCACCGACCTCCAGCAGGCGCTGAGCCTGCCGGCGCCCCCCTTCCACGTCGAATGCTTCGATATCTCGCACTTCCAGGGCCATCAGATGGTGGCGTCGATGGTCTGCTTCAAGGGCGGCGCGCCGAACAAGGACCATTACCGGCGCTTCAAGATCCGCACCGTGCAGGGCGTCGACGACTTCGCCTCCATGGCCGAGGTCGTCAGGAGACGTTATAAAAGGATGCTGCGCGAGAGCGATAGGTTGCCCGATCTGATCTTGATCGATGGAGGCAAGGGCCAACTCCACGCCGCCCAGGCGGTCTTGAAGGAGCTGGGCGCGCGCGCCCCGCTCGCCTCATTGGCCAAGCGCATCGAGGAAGTCTTCATGCCGGGCAAGGACGAGTCGATCATCCTGGCCCCCAACCGCCCCGCCCTGCACCTGCTGCAGCGCCTGCGCGACGAGGCGCACCGCTTCGGCATCACCTACCACCGCCTCCTCCGGGGCAAGGACTTGGTCAAGGGATGAAGCCCGAGCGGACCTTCTACGACCTGCCGGCGCTCTACGACGCTTTGCACGATCCTGAGACCCACCTTGAGGCCGATGGCCTATGGACGGTGATTAAGGCCCATCGGCCGACCTCGATAGAGCTGCTCGAACCGGCTTGCGGGACGGGCCGATACCTCTCCTATTTCGCCAACAAGAAGATGTTCGTGACCGGCTACGACACCAACCCCCGCGCTCTCGCCTTCGCCCGCCGCCGCCTCCGCGGCAAGACCGCCACCGTGGTCAAGGCGTCCATGACGGATTTCTTCCGCCCGAACTCCTTCGACGCCGCTTTCTCCCTGATCGGGACCTTCCGTCACCTCCTCACGGAGCAAGAAGCCCTCCGGCACCTGCGCCTCACCGCGCTCTCCCTTCGTCCCGGCGGTCTCTATGTGATCGGCCTCGACCTCGTCGACTACGACGACTGCCCGCCGGACGAGGAAGGCTGGGAAGTCATCCGGAAGGGCCGCAAGCTCCAGCATCTCTATCAGACGCTCCCCCCGAGCCGCCGCAAGCGGCGCGAGCGAGTGATCAACTTCGTCACCGCCGACCACCGCGTCCTGCAGGACGACTACGAGCTGCGCAGCTACGACGCGGCGCAGTGGCGCGCCCTCATCGCCAAGACGCCGTTCCGCCTGGCGGGCACATATGCCGCCGACGGCAAGCCCTCCCGTCTTTCCCGCCTCACCCGCTACGCCCTCTTCGCCCTGGTCCTAGACCGGCCGGTCCACCGCGCCTAGGCCCATATTCCTCCGGCGCTTCCCCCATCGGCTCATGCAATGGATCGGGCCCGGCCATATCCTATCCGCATGAACCGAAAGACCCTCTGCCTGCTCGTCGCCGCTCTCACCCTCTCTTGGACCGCCGCCCGCGCCGATTACTTCGGCATGGGCGAGTCCGCCATGCTCTCGCGCGCCGGATTCTCGTACGACGAGCGGGCCGGCTGGGTCGACGCCGAAGGCAAGCCGATCAGCGAGCAGACGGTGGCCCGGCTGCGCGCCCAGGGCGGCATCCAGAAGCTGTCCCTCGACGGCGACAGCAACGACGCCGAGGTCATCCTGATCAAGGGCGGCGGCGGCGGCGGCGGCTTCAGCGGCGGCGGCCGCAGCAGCGGCGGCGGGTTCAGCAGCGGCAGCCGGTCGTACAGCGCTCCGAGCGCTCCCAGCCGGTCCTACAGCGCCCCCAGCGCTCCAAGCCGCACCTACACGGCTCCCGCCGCCCCGAGCCGCAGCACCAGCTCGCCGTCGATCGGCACCGGCACGACCTCGACGCGCCCGCGCACGACGATCACGAGCCCCTCCGGCCAGACCGGCACGCAGACGCAGCACCGCGACGGCAAGGGCTTCACGCAGACCTTCAAGAACAACGACGGCAGCACCAAGACCACGGTGCAGCGCTACGATAAGGCGGGCAACGCCCTGCCGCCCGTGACCCACACGACGCACCTCGACAACAGCGGCAACCGCGTGCGCACCATCGAGTCCTCCAAGGGCACGACGACGATGACGCGCAGCCAGGACGGCCGGACGACGACGCATTCCTTCACGGACAAGAACGGCGTCAGCACCACGCGCACCATGACGCGCGACACCTCGATGGTCAACGGCCAGAAGACCACCGTGGTCCGGCAGACGACCGTCGTCAACGGCCAGACAGTCGTGGTCAACCGCACCTACCACCACTATACGTACGGGGGCTACTCCTACCCCATCTACGTCTACCCGATGTATCCCTTCGCCCCGGTGTGGCATCCGTTCTTCTATAACCCGTGGGTGGCGCCTATGTGCTATTCGTTCTGGACGGGCTACGCTCCCTGCTACCCGAGCGCCAGCTACCTGATCGCCGACCTCATCCTGCTGGACGCGGCGCACAACGCCCAGGTTCGCGCCGATGAAGCGAGACGGGCGGCCGAGCAGGCCCGCTTGGCGCAGCTGGCCGCCGAGGACAAGGCCCAGATCCGCGCCCAGGTCGACGCGGCCATGAAGGCCTACGAGGCCAGCCACGACCAGGGCGGCACGAACGCCACGACGCTGGACACGGTCTTCAACAACCCGAAGACCGTCTTCCGGGTCCACGAAGACATGGAAGCCACCGAGATCGGCGCCGACGGCGAGGAGAGCGACGATACCTGCCAGCTCGGCGAGGGCGACCTGCTCAAGGTGGCGGTCAAACCCGACGAGGGCGACACCTCCGTCACGATGAAAGTCGTTGGCGTCGGCGCCGGCGACGATCGCTGCGAGCTCCACTCGAAGGTCTCCCTGCCCGTGGCCAACGTCCAGGAGATGGTCAACGAGTTCAACCACAAGGTCCAGACCAAGATGGACAAGGTGAAGGACGCCAAGGACAAGAAGGATTCCGGGCAGCAGAGCGAGCTGACGGATTCCGGGGCGGGCTCCAGCAACTTCCAGTAAGCTCGGCTTCGCCGCACGGCGAAAAAAGAACCCCCGGCCGGGATGGGAACGGCCGGGGGTTCCTCTTTGTCGGGCTGCGCGGCGTCGCGCAGCGACGCCGCGCTATTTATCCATATTCCCCGCGAGCTCGCCGAGGCCGAACATCGGAAGGAACATGGCGATGACGATGGTGCCGATGACGACGCCCATCACGACGATGACGAGCGGCTCGATCAGCGAGGTCAGGCCTTTGACGGCGGCGTCGACCTCCATGTCGTAGAAGTCGGCGATCTTGC
>CAZZGQ010000042.1:0-9572 GCA_964653765.1 uncultured Elusimicrobia bacterium
CGCGGTGAAGTTCCTCAACATCCTGGCGGGCGAGGCCGCCGTGATGCTGCACAACCTGGACCTCTTCGACCGGCTCGAGACCTTCTACCTCGAGATGGTCAAGACGCTGGCCCGCGCCGTCGACTCCAAGGACGCCTACACCCACGAGCACTCCGACCGCGCCAGCCTGCGCGCGCGGCGACTGGCCGCCGAGATGCAGCTGCCCGACCAGATGGCGCGCTACATCGAGTACGCGGCGCTCCTGCACGACATCGGAAAGATCGGGATCGATGAATCGATCCTTCTTAAACCCGGCAAGCTCACGCCGGAAGAATACGAGCAGATGAAGAAGCACCCCGTCATCGGCCACCAGATCCTCGCTCCCGTGAAGTTCCTCGGCCCCGTGGCGCAGATGGTGCTCTACCACCAGGAGTGGTTCGACGGCCGCGGCTATCCCGAGGGCCTCAAGGGCGAGGAGATCCCGCTCGGCGCGCGCATGGTCGCCGTCATCGACGCCTGGGACGCGATGACCTCGGACCGGCCGTACCGCAAGGCGCTGGGCCGCGAGATCGCCATCGGCGAGCTGCGCAAGGGCGCCGGCACCCAGTTCGATCCCAAGGTCGTGGAGGCCTTCCTCAAGCTCGAAGCCGAGGATCACGCGCGAGACCAGGCGAGCAAGGAGAAGCAGCCCCACTGATGCTCTACGTCGTCCCCACTCCGCTCGGCAACCTCGAGGACATGACGCCGCGCGCCCGCAAGGCTTTGGGCGAGGTCGGCGCCGTCTATTGCGAGGACACGCGCCGCACCCGCCAGCTCATGAGCCACTTCGGCCTGAGCACGCCCCTGTTTCGCTACAACGACCAGGAGATGGTCGAGAAGCTGCAGCGCGGCCAGAGCCTCGCTCTCGTGTCGGACGCCGGGCTGCCGTGCATCTCCGACCCGGGCTGGCAGGTCGTGGCCAAGGCCCACGAGCTGAAGTCCGGCGTCACCGCCCTTCCCGGCGGCTCGGCCGTAACCACCGCCCTGGCCGGCTCCGGCCTTCCCGCCGACTCCTTCGTCTTCCTGGGCTTCCTGCCCCGCTCCGCGGGCAAGCAGAAGAAGCTCATCGCCGCGGCGGCGGCGCTGGAGAAGACGATCGCGATCTACGAGTCCCCGTTCCGCGTCGTGGAGCTTTTGGCGACGGCGAAGGAAGTCCTGGGCGGGGACGCGCAGTGCTGCGTGGTCAGAGAGCTGTCGAAGCTCTACGAAGAATGGATCAAAGGAACTCTCAATGAAGTTCACTCCGAGCTCGCTTCGCGAAAGGAGATATTAGGCGAGTTCGTCGTGATGCTTCACCCCTTCACAGGTACAAACAATGTCCCAGATCATCAAGACTGAGAACGGCGTCCTGAGCGACGAGCAGATCAAAACGGTCGCTGCCGCGGCCAAATCCTGCAAGATCATCGCTTTCCCCACCGACACGGTGTACGGGCTGGGCTCGACCGGCCTCATCAAGGCCGCCGCGCGCCGCATCTACCAGATCAAGGAGCGCCCGAGCATCAAGCCGCTGCCCATCTTCGTCCATTCGATCGAGGCGGCGAAGAAATGGGTGGAGTGGACGCCGCTCGCGGACGCGCTCGCCAAGAAGCACTGGCCGGGGCCGCTCACGCTCGTGCTCAAGCATACGACGGAAGGGCAGCTGCTCACGTTCCCGGAGTACAAGACGGTCGCCATCCGAGTGCCCAACCATCCCGCTCTTCTCAAGATCATAGAGGCCTCCGGAGTCCCGTGGGTGCAGACCAGCGCCAACCGTTCCGGCCAGGAATCCCTCAACGACGGCGCCGCCGTCGCCGCCGCTTTCACCGGGGCCGTCGACTTCATCATCGACGGCGGCCGCGCGCCCGGGCTCGAATCCACCATCGTCGACGCCACCGGCGACGCGCCGCGCGTCATCCGCCAAGGAGCCATCACTCTATGAACACCCTCAAGTCCCAAGACCCGCAGGTCTACGACGCGATCTCGCGCGAGCTGCGCCGCCAGTCCGAGAACCTGGAGCTCATCGCCTCCGAGAACTACACTTCTTCCGCGGTGCTCGAGGCCCAGGGCTCGATCCTCACCAACAAGTACGCCGAGGGCTACCCGGGCAAGCGCTATTACGGCGGCTGCCAGTTCGTCGACGTCGTCGAGGACCTGGCGCGCGACCGCGCCAAGCAGCTCTTCGGCGCCGAGCACGCCAACGTCCAGCCCCACTCCGGCACGCAGGCCAACATCGCCATGTATCTTTCCGTGCTCAACCCCGGCGACACGGTGATGGGCCTCAATCTCGCTCACGGCGGCCATCTCTCGCACGGGCACCCGCTGAACTTCAGCGGCAAATATTTCAAGATTATTCCGATAAACGTAACCCGCGAAAGCGAGCTAATTGATTATGACGAGGCCGAGCGCAACGCTCAGCAGCACAAGCCCAAGATGATCTTCGCCGGCGCCTCCAACTACTCGCGCGTCTTCGATTGGGCGCGCCTGAAGAAGATCGCAGATGGCGTGGGGGCCTTTTTTGCGGCGGATATCGCCCACTACGCCGGCCTCATCGCCGCCGGCGTCTACCCCTCCCCCGTGGCGCTGACGGACTTCACGACCTCCACCACGCACAAGACGCTGCGGGGTCCGCGGGGCGGCCTGATCCTCTCCAAGGCCGCGCACCAGGCGGCGCTCGACAAGGTGGTCTTCCCCGGCAACCAGGGCGGCCCGCTCATGCACGTCATCGCGGGCAAGGCCGTGTGCTTCGGCGAGGCGCTCAAGCCTTCCTTCAAAAAATACCAGACGCAGGTCATCGCCAATGCCAGGAGACTGTCCAAGGCGCTGCAGGACAAGGGCCTGCGCATCGTGGCCGGCGGCACCGACTGCCATCTCTTCTCCGTCGACCTGCGGCCCAAGAACGTCACGGGCAAGGAGGCCGAGGAGGCGCTCGACAAGGCCGGCATCACGGTCAACAAGAACGCGATCCCGTACGATCCGCAGAAGCCCTTCATCGCCTCGGGCGTGCGCATCGGCACGCCGGCCGTGACGACGCGCGGCATGGGCGAGCCCGAGATGGACGCCATCGCCCAGCTCATCGACGACGCGCTCACGCACAAGTCCGACGACGCCAAGCTCAAGGCGATCCAGAAGGAGGTGGCCAAGCTCTGCGGCCGCTTCCCGATCTACCCGGAGCTCGTCAAGGAGACCCTGGTTGAAGCCAGGTAGAGAAACGGCCTGGAGGCCGTTTTTGAAAGAAAATCGTCTGCGACGCTGATGATAGCGCAGATTTTGGTCGCAGACGACAATACCGACATCACGGACCTGCTCAAGGAGTATCTCCAGAGCAGGAAGCACCGCGTCATCGTGGTCAACGACGGCTTCACGCTGGCGCAGAAGGCGCACGAGCACAAGCCGCACCTCATCATCACGGACATCCAGATGCCCGGCGCCTACGGCTCCTCCGTCTACCAGACGCTGCAGAAGGACCCTGTGACGAAGGACATCCCGGTGCTCTTCATGTCGGCGCACCCGTACGATAAGGTGCAGTCCGTGCTGCCCAAAGACCCCAAGACCCGCTTCGTCGGCAAGCCCGTGCCGTTCGCCAAGCTCGACGAGCTCATCAAGGAGCTTCTTCCCCTCGGCGGGTATATGCCATGACCGAAGGGAATGGTTTGACTCCTAGGGATATAGAAAGAAAACCATGACCATGAAGGAAAGAGTGACCATCGGAGTGATCGGCGGCAGCGGCCTCTACGAGATCAAGTCGCTGCGCAGCGTCCGCCAAGTCTCCGTGAAGACGCCCTTCGGCGATCCCTCCGGCCCGATCACCATCGGCGAGTTGGGCGGGGTCGACTGCGCCTTCCTGCCCCGCCACGGCCTGGGCCACGTGCTGCTGCCGTCCGAGATCAACGTGCGCGCCAACATCTGGGCGCTGAAGAGCCTGGGCGTGGAGCGGCTGATCGCCGTCAGCGCCGTGGGCTCGCTGAAAGAAGAGCTGGCGCCGCTGCACTTCGTCTTCCCCGACCAGATCATCGACCGCACGAAGGGCCGCGTCGGCACGTTCTTCGGCCAGGGCATCGTCGCCCATGTCGCTTTCGCGCGGCCGTTCTGCCGCGAGCAGAGCGCTTTGTTCGCCGGTAAGTCGCGCGACCTCGGCCTGACGACGCACGAGGGCGGCACGTACCTGTGCATGGAAGGCCCGCTCTTCTCGACGAAAGCCGAGGCTGACCTCCACCGGCAGATGGGCTGCTCCATCATCGGCATGACGGCCATCCCGGAAGCCAAGCTCGCGCGCGAGGCGGAGATGTGCTACTCCATGGCCGCGCTCGTCACCGATTACGACTGCTGGAAGGAAGGCGAGGAGGTCAGCAACGACAAGGTCGTCGCCACGATGCACGCCAACGTGGCCAACGCGATCAAGCTGCTCGAGGCCGCCATCCCGCAGGCCGCGCGCCTGCCGCGCAAGTGCGAGTGCTCTCACGCGCTCGAGGGCGCCATCTTCACCGCGCCCAAGAACATGGACCGCAAGACGGCCAAGAAGCTCGAGCTGCTGATCGGCCGCTTCACTAGGGGTCGCCGCTAGTGCGCGAGTTCCTGCACCGTCTGCCGAAGACGGACCTGCACTGCCATCTGGACGGCTCGCTGCGGCCCGCCACCGTGCTCGACCTGGCGCGGAAGTACAAGGTGAAGATGCCGGCGGACAACGTGAGGGAGCTCACTCCCTTCGTCCAGGTGGGCCCGACCTGCGGCTCGCTCAAGGAGTTCCTGGACGTCTTCGACCTGCTCTACCCGCTGCTGCAGCACGGCGAAGCGGTGGAAAGAATCGCCTATGAGCTGGTGGAGGATTGCGCCGCCGAGAACATCCGCCACGTCGAAGTGCGCCTCGCGCCGGAGCTTCAGCGCACCGAAAACTTCTCCACGGACGAGGTGCTGGAGTCGGTGCTCAAAGGCTTGCGCCGCGGCCTAAAGGATTTCGGCACGAGCAGCTCCGTCATCGTCTGCCTTTTCCGCTCCCACGGCCCGAAGGAGAACGGCCGGGCGTTCAACTCCCTCAAGAAGTTCTTCGTCGCGGACGCAAAGGCGTCCGCGCCGAGCTGTGTCGGCCTGGACGTGGCCGGAGACGAAGCGCGCTACCCGACGATGCTGTACTCCGAATTTTTCGAGGAGGCGCGCGCGCTCGGCCTCTGGACCACCTGCCACGCCGGCGAGACCGAGGGCACGACGAACCTGGAGGCCGCGCTGCAGCTTTCCGTGATGCGGATCGGCCACGGCACGCACTTGCTCGAGGACAAGAAGCTGATGGCCGAGGTCGTCAAGCGGCGCGTCGCCCTCGAGATCGGCCTGACCTCGAACGTGAGCACCAAGTCCACGCCCTCGCTCAAGGACCACCCCGCGCTGAAGTTCCATCGCGCCGGCGTCCCCGTCACGCTCAACACCGACGACCGCGGCATCATCGGCATCGATCTCACGCACGAGTACGAGCAGGCGCTGAAGCTCGGCTTCACCGTGGACGAGCTCTGCGGCCTCACCGTCGCCTCGACCGATCACGTCTTTCTGCCGCCCGCCGAGAAGGCGGCGCTGCGCGCGCGCTTCGAGAAGGAGATCAAAGCGCTGCGCCAGGAGGCCCCGACACGATGAAGAAGCTCATCGACGCAGCCCTTTCCGCGCGCAAGAACGCCTACTGCCCGGGGACCGGCTACGCCGTGGGCGCGGCCGTGCTGGGCGAGTCGGGCCGCGTCTATCCCGGCTGCAACGTCGAGTCGCCGACGGCCATCCTCAACGTCTGCGCCGAGCGCTCAGCCATCTACTCCGCCCTGGCGCACGGCGAGCGGCGCATCACCGCCGTCGCCACCGCCTCGCCCGCCTCGCTGCCCTGCGGCGTCTGCCGCCAGGCCCTGCTCGAGTTCGGCGGCCAGGACACCCCGATCTATTCCGTGATGTTGGGCCGCGGCGGCCCCAAACACCGCGTCGTCAAGACCACCGTCGGCAAGCTCCTTCCCGGAGCGCACACCGGCGCCACCGTCGAGAGATACACCAAATGAAAACAGAGCAGCTCCAAGACGTGATCTCCTGGATCAAGACGACCGACCTCGTCGAGGTCTCATACAAGGCCGGCGAGACGGGCTTCTCGTTCGCCACCCACGAGAGCGTCCCCGAGCCTCACTACCCGATCCCCGCGAGCCGCTTCCAGGCCGTGACGTCGCCGGCCGTGGGCCTGTTCCAATGGAGCGCGCTCGGCAAGGCGCGCCGCGCGGAGGAAGGCGTCGAGGTGAACGAAGGCGACACGCTCGGCCTCATCGAGATCGGCCGCGGCAAGAGCGCGCCCGTGAAGGCGCCCTGCGCCGGCCGCGTGGCCCGCGTTTTCATCGAAGGCGGCGCCCCGACGGAGTATGGCCAGGCCCTGCTTTTCCTGGAACCGCGTTGAGCGAGCCGGGCCTCGTCGTCTGCGCGCAATGCGGCGCGCCGGGGTCGGGCTTGGTCTGCGCCGCCTGCGGCGGAGCCTTGGTCAAGGTCTGCCCGGCCTGCCAATTCCGCAATTCCCTGGCGAAGAATTACTGCGACAGCTGCGGGACGTCGATCCAGCTTCAGCCGGGGCCGCAAGCCCCGGTGGACGTGGCGAATCTGCCCCAGGCGGGACGCTCCGGGCAGCGCTTCGAGGAGACGGCCGAGCCGCGCGCCGCGCCGATCACGAGCTCGCGGCCGCCCCGCGTCGAGCGGCGTGCGGTGCCTTCGCCGCTGCTTCCGAGCGGTCCCGCCTATTTTATCAGGTCGGTCCTCGCCTTGGTGGTGATGATCGCCATCCTCCTCGGAGCGGGCGCCTTCGTCATCACGGCGCTGCACGAGAACAGCCCGTCCGTGGTCGTGCCGCAGCTGGCCGAGCGCTATCTCAACGCCCTGAGCTCGGGAGACTACGCCACGGCCTATTCCATGCTGACCGACGCCGCCCGGGTCAACTGCAGCATGGACGAATTCCGGCTCCTGCGGGACACGACGCCGTGGACGTGGGCCAACCTTTCGGCCGCGCAGGTGGAGCCGGGAGCGGTGGTCCTCAACTATGATCTGTCCGTCAAAGGCCGCCCGACCGTGCGCGATTCCATCGTCTTCGTCGACGACCGCGGCCGCTGGGCGCGTCCCTACGACTGGCCGGCGCTGCTGCGTGCCGAGCAGGCCTTCGATCTGCGCGACCCCGACCTGGCCTTCACCCGCGCGCAGGAGGCCGTCCAGCTCGACCCGCGCGATCCGATGGCGCGCGGCTATCTCTGCGAGGCCGCCTATTTCAAGAAGCTCGGCCAGCCCGCGATCGACGAGTGCCGCGTGGCGCTGGAGCTGGCCCAGCGCTACCCGACCAAGCTCGGGCCTCTCAATCTCTATCACCTGCACGCCCTGCTCGGCGACGCCTATATGCGCCAAGTGAAGAACTATCCCGAGGCCGTCTCGCAGTACACCTCGATGATGGACTTCCCGGACATGTCCGGCCAGGACCGCTGCGATCTCTTCCTCGCGCGGGCCGAGGCCTACGCGGCCATGAGCCGCAACGCCGAGGCCGTGCAAGACCTGACGCAAGGCCGTTCGTACTGCGCCAAGCCCAACGACAGGGAGTTCGTCGATCGCCGCCTGGCGGAGCTCCAAAAGAGGTAATAGAAATGTTCAAAAAGATCCTGATCGCCAACCGCAGCGAGATCGCCGTGCGCGTGATCCGCGCCTGCCGCGAGCTCGGCATCAAGTCGGTGGCCGTCTACTCGGAAGCCGACCGTGAGTCGCTGCACACGCGCTTGGCGGACGAGGCCGTCTGCATCGGCCCCGGCCCCTCGCGGCTGAGCTACCTCAACAAGGACGCCATCATCGCCGCCGCGAAGATCACCGGGGCGGACGCGGTGCACCCCGGCTACGGCTTCTTGTCGGAGAACCCCGACTTCGCCGACGCCGTCGACGCCGCCGGCATGACCTTCATCGGTCCCAAGGGCGCCGCGATGCGCATGCTCGGCCTCAAGAGCGCGGGCAAGGCCGTGGCGCGCGAAGCCAACGTGCCCGTCGTGCCCGGGACCAACGGCAACGTCGACGAGAGCTACCTCAAGAACCTGAGGCGCAACGTCACCGATCACATCGGCTTCCCGGTCATGATCAAGGCCTCGGCCGGCGGAGGTGGCAAAGGAATGCGCCTGGTGCGCGACCCCGAGCAGATCGAGGCGCAGCTCAAGCAGGCGCAGGCGGAGGCTCAGGCCGCCTTCAACGATTCCTCCGTGCTGATCGAGAAGTTCGTCGAGGAGCCGCGGCACGTCGAGATCCAGATCGCCTGCGACCAGCGCGGCAACTACGTCGCCTTGCCGGAGCGCGACTGCACCGTGCAGCGCCGCCACCAGAAGCTCGTCGAGGAATCCCCCTCGCCCGTCGTCCCCCCCGAGACGCGGCGCGCCATGCAGGAAGCGGCCGTGCGCCTGGCCAAGCGCTGCAACTACACAAACGTGGGCACCGTCGAGTTCCTCTACGACAAGCACGGCAAGTTCTACTTCCTGGAGGTCAACACGCGCCTGCAGGTGGAGCACCCCGTCACAGAGACGGTGACCGGCCTCGACCTCGTCGTGGCGATGATCATGGCCGCCGCCGGGGAGAAGCTGCCCTTCGACCAGGACCGCGCCGGCGAGATCCGCTGCCACTCGATCGAGCACCGCATCAACGCCGAGGACCCGGACCAAGGTTTCGCCCCGTGCCCGGGCCGCATCGAGTCCCTGCTGCTGCCCGGCGGCGCCGGCGTCCGCGTCGACACGCACATCTACGCGGGCTACACCGTGCCCAGCTACTACGACAGCCTGCTCGCCAAGGTGATCACCAACGCGCCCGACCGGCTCTCGTGCATCGAGCGCTCGCTGCGCGCCCTGGGCGAGCTCGAGATCGGCGGCATCAAGACCACCGCCCCGTATCACAAGAAGGTCCTGCGGACCGACGAGTTCCGCAGCGGCCGTTTCGACACCAGCCTCGTCGAACGCCTCACCGCCAAGGAGAACGCTCTTAAAAATGGAAAAGCTCAAACAGGAAATCACGCGGCAGCTGCGCGATAGCGCCAAGACCCTGAACGCCACCGTCAAGCTCGCGCCCGAGATCGAGCGCGCGGCGGAGGCGCTCATCGCCGCCTTCCGGCGCGGCAACAAGATCCTGACGTTCGGCAACGGCGGCTCCTCCTGCGACGCCCAGAACTTCGCCGACGAGCTCGTCGGCCGCTACTGCCGCAACCGCCCGCCGCTGCCCGCCGTCTGCCTGACGGCGAGCCAGGCGGACCTGACTTCGATCGCCAACGATTTCGGTTATGAAGTAGTGTTCCAGCGTCAGCTGGAAGCCCACGCCAAGCCCGGCGACGTGGCGATCGCGATCTCCACCTCCGGCAACTCCAAGAACGTGCTGGCCGCCGTGGAATCGGCGAAGAAGCTGGGCCTGCTCGTGATCGGCTTGACCGGGGGCGAGGGCGGCAAGCTGAAGGGCGTCGGCGATCTCACGATCTGCATCCCCTCGAAGTCGACGGCGCGCATCCAGGAGGCGCACATCACGGTGATCCAGATCTGGTGCGGGCTGATCGAGGACGCGCTGTTCCCCAACGCGCCGAA
>CAZZGQ010000042.1:9672-15272 GCA_964653765.1 uncultured Elusimicrobia bacterium
GCCGCGTCGTCATCGTGCCGCTCAAGCAGGGCTACTCCACGACTTCCATCGTAAAGCGGCTTCAAAAGTCATAAGATCGTCGCATGCTCCTCGCCCTCCTGCTGGCCGTGCTGTCGACGGACGCGCGCGCTCAAGTCGAGCTGCTCAAGAACCTGAAGTTCGGCGGCGAGATCGACCTGCAGACGACCTCCGCCCAGAACACGTCCGACTTCTCGACGCACCCGCGCGCCGGCGCCGCCAACAACGACCGCGTGGGCAGCGCTCAGACGCTCATCCTCTTCCACGCGGACTGGGACCTGCTCGACGACGTCCACGCCAAGCTCACCCTCGGCAAGAACGACCGCGATTGGGGCACGCAGGGCGGCAACGCCCACGGCAACGGCCAGAGCCAGCCCCTCGGCACCGCGGGCAGCAACGTGCTGGGCAGCACCTTCGTCGACCAGGCCTACGTGAAGATCGACAAGGTCTTCGGCGCGATCGACTCCACCTTCGGCCGCCAGTTCTACGGGACGCAGGGCGACATCTCCGTCTACTTCGGCCCGCGCGTGGGCATCCTCGGCATGCCCATCGCCGCGCTCGACGCCGCCCGCTTCGACTGGACCGACGAGACGACGGCCGTCACCGGCGTCGTCGGCAAGATCTCCGGCAGCGCCGTCACGGCCACGCACGCCGCCGACCAGGACCTGCGCGGCCTGCTCGCCACCTATCGCTTCGACGACAACACGAGCGTCGGCGGCTACGTCTACGATTCCGTGCTCCACGCCCAGGGCGGCTCAGGCGTCTCGGGCACCGGCACCGCCGCGCCCACCGGCATCAACACCAACCTCTGGCTGGCCGGGGTGAAGGGCCGCATCGCCTGGGGCCCTCTCGTGGCGCGCGCCGAGGCGGCCAAGAACTTCGGCGACGACCGCACCGCCGCGGTGACGACGACCGGCTCGACCTTCACCGGTTGGGCCGCGAAGGCGGACGTCGGCGCGCGGGCGGACTTCGAGGACCTGGGAGCGGCGGCCCTCTGGGCCCAAGCCGCCGTCGGCTCGGGCCAGGGTGACGCCACCTCGCGCCACAACAACCAATTCACCCCGATCGCCGGCGACTACCGCGCCGGCGGCATCTACACGCGCTTCAATTCCCTGAGCGCGATCCCGCTGGGCGGCTCGCTGACGGGCGTCCCGGCCGGCTCGATCTCGAGCAACTCCCTGGGCAACCGCGTCATCGAAGGCGCCGGCCTCAAGGTGACGCCCGCCGCGGCCAGCAAGCTCACCGTCGCCCTCAGCTACTGGGACTACCGCTACCAGACGTCGCCGCTGACGCCCAACGGCGCCTCGGCCGGCTTCGTCGGCAACAAGCACCTCGGCTCCGAGGGCGACCTCGACCTCGACTGGAAGCACTCCGAGAACGTCTCCATCGCCGCCGGCGGCGGCGAGTTCTTCCCGGGCGGCGTCGTGTACCAGCTGAACCAGGGCACGCCGCAAGTCCAGGGCACGAACCCGGCCTGGGCGGCCTGGTTCGACGTCCACGTCCAGTTCTGAAGCCTCCGGCGGCTTACGTGCCCTGGTGTGTCTGGACACAGTAGAGCACGATTGCAGGCGTAGAACAGATCCCTAAGGCTGCCTTGCCTGCTTGATCTTCGCGCGCGCCTGGTGCGCTTCGGCGAGATAAGGGCTGTCGGGATGGGCCGTCTCGAAGGCGGCGAGCTTGGCGTCGCCGTCGTCCATCTTGCCCTGCAGGACCAGGTCCACGGCGGAGGAGAGCTCGGCCTTCTGCTTCTTGAGCTCGCGGGCTTTCTTGATGCGGCCGGAGCTCTTCCAGGCGGGCTTGTCGAGCTCGGCGAAGGACTGCTTGTCGCCGCGCACGGCGGCGACGGCCGTCATGCTGCCGGTCTGGCGCTCGGCCGAGACGGAGGACTCGGTGAGGCCTTCCTTGAGGTGCTCGAACCAGGTCTTGAAGCTGTCGGTCAGGCCGGCCCTCGCGGGCAGGGCCAAAGCGGCCAGCAGCGCCAACGTCGTCATCGTCCGGTTCATTGCGCACCTCCGAGCCACGACTGCACGGCGGGGGCCACGTCGGGATCGACGTCCGCGGCCTTCTTGCCGTATTCCTGGGCCTTGGCCTTGTCCTTGAGCTTGACCTCGGCCCGCACGAGATTGACCCACAGATCCGCGTCCCTGCCGTCGGCGCCGGTCGCCGCCAAGTACTGCTTGGCCGCCTCCGCGTAGTCGCCCTTCACGAAGGCGACGTTGCCGAGGTCGTTCAGCGCCGCGGCGTTCTTGGCGTCGACGGTCAGGGCCTGCTTGAAGCGGTCGGCGGCCGCGGCGTCGCGGCCGGCCTCGTGCTCGAGGAGGCCCAGCTCGACGACGGCGTCCGCGTCGGAGGGGTTCTGCTTGGAGAGCGCTTCCAGCCACTTCTTGAGCGCGGGATACGCCTGCTCGAAGAGAGCCGAGGACTCGGAGGCGAAGCGCGCCTGGCGCGCCTGCGCCGCGGGGGCCTCGGGGCTCCAATCGGTGGCCGCCATCGTCGCGGGCTCGTACTGCTGCCACGCCTCCTCCAGGTCGAGGATGGAGGCCTTGCCGCGCTTCTGCTCCGCCTCGTAGGCCTGCGCGGCCTTGGCGACGGCGTCCGGGAAAGGCTTGCCGATCATCGTCGTCTCGAGCGGCACCCAGTAAGTGCCGCCGCGCTTGATCAGCATGGTCTCGGGCAGGCCGGCCTCGGCTAGGTCGTCGGAGCCCGTGTCGAAGGCCAGCGCCATGTGGCCGGGATAATCGAGCACGGCCGTCTTCACCTTCACGCCCTCGAGCATCGAGGCGAGCAGCGTGGTGAGGTCGTCGCACTGGCCGCTCTTGCGCTTGAGCGTCTCGCGCGGGAACTGCGTGTAGTCCACGGGGAAGTTCGGGTCCTCCGAGATCGTCTCGTAGGGATTGCTGGGATTGGTGAAGTACGTCATCCCGTACTCCGCCAGGGCATCCCATAGGTGCATGGCCGCGGCGACGTTATGGTTGAGCGTCCCCGCCTTCGGCGCCGTCGGCGCCGTGCGCACGGCGGCGCGCGCGAAGTCCAAGATCGGCGGGTCCTTGGGCGTGATGAAGTTGGCGATGCGCTGCGGGTCCTTCCACGTGATCGCGTTGCGGGAGTAGATGCGCATGGGCTTGGTCAGCGAGACCGAGCGCGGCTGGCCGCCCTCGAAGTAGGTCAGCGTGAACTCGGCCTGCACGGCCGTGTCCTCGCTGACGTCGAGCACCTTGTTGTTGAGCGTCGCGATCAGCGGCAGGTCCACGGTCTGCTGCGGCTCCAGCTTCTTGATCTCCTGGTCGTAGCCGAAGTCCATGTAGTCCTTCAGCCGGAAGGTGAGCTTCACGTTCTCGAAGGGAGCGTGCACGTTGTTGGTGATCACGGCCGTGCCGACCGGGTTCTTCAGGTACCACTTGTAGTTGGCCGAGAAGACGTTGCCCAGCGTGACCGTCGAGAGCTCCACCGGCGGCTTGTTGAAGACGCGGCCGACCGTGAACTCCAGCGGCGCGGCGGGCACCCCGACGTCGCCGGTCTTGGAGCGCGTCGCCACGCGGTACCAGTACTTGGCCTCGGCGGCGGCCGTCGTGTCCTGGAAGCTCGCGGCGGCGGACTTGCCCAGGTCCTCGAAGGGACCGGCGGGCTGGGACGAGCGGAAGAGCTCGTAGCCGTCGGCCCAGGCGTCGGAGGCGGCCTTCCACTTGAGGTCGACGGCGCCGTCCTTCATCTCCGCGGCCAGGCCCGTCGGCGCGGCGAGATGGAAGCGGATGTCGAAGGAAAGTATCTTGCCGCGCCCCTTGTCCGCGACATAGAGCCGCGAGCCCGAGACGGCCAGGCCGACCGGCTCCATCAGCGCGTGGTCGTCCTTGCCCCCCGCGAAGAGGTCGGTCATCCAGCGGCCGCTCTTGGAGTAGACGGAGACGCGCTTGAGCTGCGTGTCCAGCACGTAGAGGTAGCTGTTGCCGTCGAAGGCCAGCGCCGCCGGTTGCTGGAACTGGCCGGGGCCGGAGCCGGGCTCGCCGAAGGAGGCGATGAAGGCGCCCGAGGGTTCGCACTTGATCACCTTCTTGAGCTGCTTGTCGGCGACATAAAGGAAGCGCGCCTTGGCGTCGTAGGCCACGGCCTGCGGCTCCTGCAGCTCGAGCGAGCCGATCGCGGGCCCGATGCCGAAGAGAAAGACGCCGTCCGGATTGAACGCGTCGACGCGGCGGTTGCCGGCGTCGGCGACGTAGATCGTGCCCTCGTCGTTGATCGCCACGCCGCGCGGGTCCTTCACGCGGCCCTCCTTCTTCTTGCTGTCGAAG
The DNA here is from genome assembly GCA_964653765.1 of uncultured Elusimicrobia bacterium. Lineage (GTDB taxonomy): Bacteria > Elusimicrobiota > Elusimicrobia > UBA1565 > UBA9628 > JAGWUP01. The sequence goes on from CAZZGQ010000042.1 coordinate 13,977, forward strand.
AAGCCGGTGCTTTCAGCGATGTTCCGCTTCCATTTGCCTTCGGCCGTGAACTGCTGCAGACGGTTGTTCGGGCCGTCGGCGACGAAGAAGCCGAGCTTGCTCGAGAACGCGAATCCCTGGGCGCTCTTGGTGACGGAAGGCCCCGAGCTCTCGCCGAAGCGCGCGGACTCCTTGCCCTGCGCGTCCAGCACGGAGAAGCGCTTGGCGTCCGGCAGCCAGGCGAAGAGAGCGTCCCCGGCCACGGCCAGCCCCTCAGCGGCCGCTTTCCAGGCCGCGCTCGGCCCGGACACGAGGATCTTGGTGTCGACGTTGAGCGGCAGGACCGCCGTCTTGTCCTTGTTGGAGAGCTCCACGCGCACGACGCGGGCGTTGCCGGTGTCGGCGACGAGGACGGAGCCGTCGGCCCCGATGCCCACCCCCTCCGCCTTCTTCATCTGCCCGGGCCCGGAGCCGTAGCTGCCGAAGCGTCCCTGCTCCACGCCCAGAGCGTTTAGCTCGGCTACCTTGCCGTTACGGCCTTCGAGCACGTAGAGGTAGCCGAAGTTGTCCACGGTGAAGTCGTTACCCGAGACCGGGAAGACCTTGGCGAGCTTGGCCGAGGCGTCGAACTTCTCGATGCGCCCGTTGCCGGAGTCGAGGACGTAGACCTCGTCGGAGGGATCGACGACGACCTTGGTGGGCGACTTGAACTGGCCGGGCTCCTTGCCCGACTCGCCGAGCTGGAAGAGCAGGATGCCCTCCTCCGTGAAGACCTGGATCCGGTTGTTGCCGGTGTCGGCGACGTAGACGCGGCCGTCCTGGCCCACGGAGACGGACTCGGGATCGCGCAGCTGGCCGGCGTCGGAGCCGCGCGCGCCGAAGGAGCCCAGGAAAGCGCCGTCGGCGTCGAGGATCTGCACGCGCGAGTTGTCGGTGTCGGCTACGAACAGCTTGCCGTCGGGGCCCAACGCCAGGCCGCGCGGGCCCGAGAAGGAGCTCTTGCTGCTTCCTTCGCCTCCCGCGGTCTTGAGGAGCTTGCCGCCCGCGTCGAAGACGAAGAGCTGGCTCTTCTTGGCGTCGAGCACGTACAGCCGCGAGGTGGACGCCGCGGCGGCGACGGGCTTGAGCATGCCGTCGGCCTTCACGGGCTCCGAGAGCTTGATGCTGTCGTAGGCGGACGCCGAAACGGCGAGGCCGATTAAAGCGAAGGACCAAAAGACGAAGCGCTGGTTCATTTTATGCCTTCCCGTGTCTAGATCACTTCACGGCTTCCTTGATCAGCTTGTTCACCAAAGCGGGATTCGCCTTGCCCTTCGA
>CAZZGQ010000042.1:15372-16720 GCA_964653765.1 uncultured Elusimicrobia bacterium
GGCGCAGCGAGACGTTGGCGTCGCAGCGCATCTCGCCCTTCTCCATGTCGCAGCGCGAGATGCCGGCGTGGATCAACACCTCCTTGAGGGCGTTGAGGTATTCGTACGCCTCTTCGGAGCTGCGGATGTCCGGCTCGGAGACGATCTCGATCAGCGGCACGCCGCCGCGGTTGAAGTCGACGAGGGAGTGGTCCAGCGCCTCGGAGCCGATCTCGTGCAGCAGCTTGCCGGCGTCCTCCTCCAGATGGATGCGGTGGATCCGGACCTTGCCGAGACGGCCGTGCTGCGAGAAAGGCAGCTCGTATTGAGAGATCTGGTACGCCTTGGGCAGGTCGGGATAGAAGTAGTTCTTGCGCGCGAAGATCGAGACCGGGGCGAGCTGGCACTCCAGCGCCATCGCCGCCTGGAAAGCGAGCTCCACCGCCTGCTTGTTGAGCACGGGAAGCACGCCGGGCTGGCCCGTGCAGACGGGGCAGACGCGCGTGTTGGCGACGGCGCCGAAGCCGTCGGTGCCGCAGCCGCAGAAGAGCTTGGTTTTGGTGCCGAGCTGGCAGTGGACCTCAAGGCCCACCACCATCTCGTAATCGGTCTTGGTCTCAACCATGATGGCTATCCATCCATTTCGCGAGGACGTCCTGGTCGCTCGGGTATTGCAGCAGGGTCTTGGCCTTGGCGAGCGCCGCCCACTGCGTCTTGATCACTTCCGTCTCGTCGGGCTTGCCCACCCTTTTCTCGGCTTCCATGGCGAACCAGTCGACCTTCTTCGAGACGAGACGCCCTTGCCTCTTGAAGAAATAGCCGACCCGGAGTATAGGGCCCAAACTGCGGCAGCGCCAGCCCGTCTCCTCGATGACTTCGCGCACGGCGGCCTGCTCGGCCGTCTCCCCTTTCTCGAGGTGGCCCTTGGGCAGGCACCAGACGATCTCGCCCTTGAGGTTCTCCACCTGGACGAGGAGGACCTTGCCCTCGCGCACGACGAGGCCGCCCGCGGAATGCTCTTTTACGGGCACCGCGGGAAAGGGCGCGCGCGCTCGAGAGCGCGGGCCGCGCCGAGCATCAGCCCCTCGCGGAAGACGTCGCCGATCAGCTGCAGGCCGACCGGCAGGCCGCCCTTGGTCAGCCCGCACGGGATCGAGACGCTGGCGTTGCCCGCCATGTTCGAGGGGATCGTGAAGATGTCCGACAGGTACATCGCCAGAGGGTCGTTGGTCTTCTCGCCGAAGCGGAACGGCGGCGTCGGCGTCGTGGGCGCGGCGACGAGGTCCACCTCGCGGAAGGCCTTCGTGAAATCTTCCTTGATGAGCGTGCGCACGCGCTGCGCCTTGGCGTAGTAGGCGTCGTAGTAGCC
>CAZZGQ010000043.1:0-16699 GCA_964653765.1 uncultured Elusimicrobia bacterium
ACTTCTCGCCCCAGGACCCGCTCTCGTTCTACCTGCTGATCGGCTACGGCTGGTATTGGAGCCACGTCGGTGGAGGGGGCGCGCACACCGAGACGAGCTCGCGGCCGCATGCCGGAGGCGGCGTGGAGCTCTTGGGCGGCGGAGATTGGGCGCTCGACGCCTCCTACGAGTTCATCTGGAGCCAAGTCTGGCGCCCGAACGACACCGGCCATCCCTACGGCAGCGGCTTCCATGAGCGCGGCTCGATGATCACGCTCTCGGCCGTGCGCCGCTTCTAGCGACGGAGAGCGCCCGTTCTCTAGGCCTATGGGCTCTTCGGCGACGCCGAAGGCACTTCGGCCTCAAGGACGCCCGGGGCAGGCTGAAGAAAGCGCGCTTGGCGTGGCCGGTCGGATGCGCCACGATTTCATGCGCGACTGGACCCTATAAACACAAAACCCCTGGGCTTTATCTCGCCCAAGGGCCGGTCCCGACATTTCTTGTTACGGGTTCGAAAGCGACAACTACATTCTAGCATGGATCAGCCGCCGCCGTCAAGCGAAAAAGCCGTGCCTTTTGGCCACCGCTCGCTCAACCAGGTCCGCCGACTCTACTTCAACCTGTTCTTCGCCGACTAGTTGGCGGACTTGACGTTGACGTGGACGCTGCGCGCCTCGTCGCCGGCCACCCGCAGCTTCAGGTAGTCGCCTTCCTTGAGGTCGGCCAGGGCCAGCTTCTGCTCGTTGCCGCCCTTGGTGATGGCGGCGTCGGCGGCGATCATGAAGGTATGGACCTTGCCGCGCTTGTCCTTGACGATGAGCTTGCGTCCGCCGGCGTCGATGGACTGGACCACGGCCCAGGACGTCCTCAAGGCCAGCGTGCCCTGGCTGGCGGCGGCCGAGGCGGCCGGCGCGGAAGCGGGCTGCGACGCGGCGACTGCCGGCTTCGCGGCCGGAGCGGCGGCGGCCGCCGGGACGGCGGCGACGGTCTTCTTCGCCGGATGCGTGGCGCAGCCCGACAGGCCGGCGGCGCAGAACGCCGCCAAGCCCCAAGACGCGACATGGACCTTATTCATGAATGAGAGAGCCTCCAGATGGGATGATGGACGATATATCCGTTTCCGGCCTACCGCCGGGAGCTGCCGACGGTCTGAGCCACCGCCTCCAGCGTCTGGGCGCGGCGGTTCTGCTTCCAGCACTCTTCCGAGGATCGCGAGCATACCGGCTTCTCCTTGCCGTAGCTGATGGTGGCCACGCGCGAGCCCGAGAGGCCGAGCATCCGGTAATACTCGCGCACGGCGTTCGCACGGCGCTGGCCCAGCGCCAGGTTGTACTCGACCGTCCCGCGCTGGTCGGTGTTGCCCGCGACCTGAACCTTGACCTCGGGATGATCCTTCAGCCACGCGGCGTTGGCGGCCAGGGTCTGGCGCGCCGGCGCCTTCAGGGCGTCGCTGTTGTAATCGAAGTACACGGTCTTGAGCTCGGGGACGCTGATCGTCGCCGCGGCGCGCACGTCCGGCTCGGCCTGCGGGAGGCCGGCCGTGGTGTCGGCGCTCGCGGGAGCGGCCGTCGTCTCCGAGGTTTTCTTGACCGACTGGTGCGCGCACGCCGAGAACAGGCCGGCGGCGGCGATCACGGCCACGACCCGAACGATATCCGAAGACTTCATGAAGGTTTCCTCCGATGAGCGGCTATCTTCTTGCGGCGAAGCACGAAACAGGGGACTCCGTCGCGCTCCTGCACGTCCAGCCGGTAGTCGGCCAGGCGGCTGTAGGCGCGCGCTTCCAAGTACACGGCGAAGTCCCTCTTGCTGATGGTCAGATCGGCCTCTCGAGGCCCGGCCTCGTCCCATTTCAAGAAGACGCTGCCTCCTTCCACCACCAGCCGCACCCCCGTCTTCGCCGGCAGCCGCTGAAGAGCCTTCAGCTCCCGGATGCGATCGAGGGCGCCGCTGCTGATGTCCATCGCCACAGGACTATAGCTTCCCCGCCATATATCTTGAAAGACGATAATATGTTAGTCTGATATCGGTTTTATAGATGATACCTCTCAACTACCATCACCTCTATTATTTCTGGACCGTCGGACGCCTGGGAAGCATCTCGGCCGCCGGCCACGAGCTCTACCTCTCCCAGTCGACGCTGAGCAGCCAGCTCAAGGAGCTCGAGCGATCGCTCAACGCCAAGCTGCTGACGCGCAGCCGCTCGGGCGTGACGATGACCGCCGAAGGGCGGGCCGTCTTCGACCGGTGCGCCAGGATCTTCGCCGAGGGTGCCGAGCTCGCGGCCTTCGTGAAGTCCGGCTACAAGGCGGAGTCGGTCCTGCGCGTCGGCGTCCGGCCCACCGTGACGCGCGAGGTCGTGCTGCGGGTGCTGCGCTTCGTCCAGCTCAAGGACAAGGAGTGCCGCGTCGCCTTGTTCAGCGGCGAGGCCGAGGTGCTCGTCAACAAGCTCAGGCAGCAGGCGCTGGACGTCGTGATCGGCAATCAGGACTTCTCCGTCGTCTCCGCCAAGGAGCTGCGTGGGCGGCTCGTCAGCCAGCTGCCGGTCTACTTCGTGGCGAACCGTCGTTTGCGGCGCGCGGTCAAGCGCTTCCCGGCCGACCTGGCGAAGATCCCCCTCCTGCTGCGGCCGGCGGACACCTCAGTCCGCAGGCAGCTCGACCAATACCTCCGCCGCAAGCGGATCGCCTACACGGTGGCCGCCGACAGCGACGACGTCGATCTCCTGCGCCGCCTGGCGATCGAAGGGCGCGGCGTGGCCGTCTTGAGCGCCATGTCCATCGCCTCCGACCTAAAATCCGGCCGCCTCGCCACGCTCCACTCCTCGCCCGTCGACATCCACGAGCCGGTCTGGTTCATCTGCCACGCCCAGCCTCGCGCCGATCCGGGCCTGCGCCGGGTGCTCGACGGCCTCATGAGCGAGTTCATGGCCTCGGGCCGCGCGCCCAAGGTCCTCTCGCGCCTCGACGTCCAGGCCTGAACCTGCTGCCGGGCCGTGCTCTAGGCCTCGACGGCCGTCATGCCGGCGACGTGCACGGTCAGGCGGCGCAGGGCGCCCGAGCGCCTGTAGCCCTCGGCGAACTCCTGGGCCGCCTCGAGGCTGGAGAAGCCCTCCACGATCGAGTACGTGATCGGCTGGTCGGGCCGCCAACGCGCCACCCACACGGGCGGCGCCAACTTATGGAGGGCGCGCAGCGCCTCGATGCGGTTGGTGTACGTGACGCCCACCACCGCTTCCCTCGCCGCCGAATTGACCGCCTCATAAACGCACAGCCCGTGCCTGTTCATCGTGCCCCCCTTCGCCCCGGTAGGATGCCGGGCCGTGGCCGATAACACAAGAATCGGTCTCGTAGAAATGTGATGACGGGCGGGTGACCGCCTACTTCGGCGCGATCGCCTGGGCGATCTTGCGGCGGGAAGCCTCGAGGGAGTCGATCATCGACTCGGCCTGGCGCTCGAGGCGCTTGAACTTGAGGCCAGCGGCCTCCTCTTTGAGGGCCTTGATGGCCGCGATGAAGCGCGTCATCGGCTCCTGCAGCCGCTCCAGCTCGGCGGCGATGCGGCGCTTGTCGTCCTCGGAGAGCTCGCCCTTCAGCTTGCCGAACCCGGTGAGGCCCGCGCCGACGGTCTTCACGTCCTCCTGGATCTGCGCCAGCTTCTTCTGCAGCTCGTCCTCGCGCTGCCGGCGCTGCTGGATGAGCTGCGCGCGCTCGGCGACGATGCGCGCCGCGGCGTCCGCCTTGTCGCGCGCCTCCTGCATGGACTTGGAGAAGTCCTGCATCGTCTGGGCGAGCGCCTGGCCGTAGCCGGCGACCCGGTTGAGTATCCTGATGCCCTCGTCGAGACCCCGGTCGGACTCGAGGTCGAGACGGGCGAGCTGCTCGCCGCCGCGAGCGAGCTCGGCGAACTCCTGGTCGAGCTTCAGCGCGAGGCGTCCGAACGGCGTCAGGTCTTCGAGGCGGACGGAGGGCATGGAGAGGTTGTAGCTATTGGGCGGCCAACTCGTCCAGGGTCAGCCGCGCGGCCTCGCCTCTCCACCGGGCGCGGTCTAGCCGTTTTGAGCCGTCGCCGTCCCGCCTTCGCCGTTGCCGTTCTTGGCCAGCTTGTCGCGGAGCTGCCGGCGCAGCTTCTCGGCCTGAGGGTCGCGCGGCGGCAGCTGCGTGGAGAGGGACTGTCCGAGTTTGTCCGACATGAGCATGGCCAGCAGCACCTCCAGCACCGAGCCGCCCCCGCCCATCTGAGCCGGCGAGCCGCCTCCCCCTCCGCCTCCGGCGCCGATCAAGATCTTCGGCACGACGTCGACGCCGCTGCCTTGGATGGCCTCGGCGAAGCGCGACATCACCTGCTGCGTGAGCTGGAACTGCGGGCCGCCGTAGGCGCGGACCTGCTCATCGATGGCGATCGCCTGGCCTATGCCGACGCGCGCGGCCTTCTCGGCCTCGGCCTCGGCGATGGCGCGGATCTTGTCGGCCTCCGCGTCCGCCATGGCGCGTATCTGCGAGGCCTGCTGGATCGAGCGCTGGTAGTCGGCCTTGCCTTGGTTGGTCTGGATCGAGATCGACACCTCGGACTCCGTCAGCGCCTGCTGCTGCGCCGCGCGAGCCTCCGCCTCGCGGAGCTCGCGCTCCTTGGCGGCGGCCCGCTCCTGGCGCCCGTAGGTCTCGATCTTCTCCTCCGCGATCTGGCGCGTGCGCAGCTGGGTCAGGATCTCCTCGATCTTCTGGTCGCCCGGCGAGGAGCGTGGCGTCCCGATGAGGACCTCCTCGAGCTCGAGGTTGTAGTGGGCGAACTTCTCCTTCATCTCCACGCCGGCCTGCTGCTGGATCGTGCTGCGGTCCTGGATCAGCTGGATGAGCGTGCGGATCTGGCCCACATTCTTGAAGTAGGCGGAAACCATCGGATCCAGCGTCTGCTCCACGAGCTTGCGGATGTCGCCGAAGCGCTGGATGACGAGCGGCGCCTTCTTGTAGTCGATGTGGACGACGACCGAGAGCGGCAGCGACGGCTCGAAGGCGTCCTTGGTGATGAGCGAGACCTCGGTCAGGTTCTCGTCGTACTTGTGCACGCCCGTCTCGGCGCGGATCCACTTCAGTACGAAGTTCGTAGTCGGCACCGTGATGATCTTGCCGGCGTAGGTGTTGAAGGGGTATTTGCCGGGCAGCAGCGCCTCGCTCCAAACGCCGCGCTGGCCTTTGAGCACGAGCTCACCGTGCTTGTAGTCGTCGCCGGAGAGGTCCTTGCCGATCTCGCCCGTGTAGGAGACGACGACGCCTACGTTGCCGACCTCGATGACCGTCTTCGGGATCATCTCGACCGTGGCGAAAAGGCGGTTGATGTAATAGGTGCCTTCGATGAGCACCTGGAGCTGCCGCCCACGGCGGCCGCCGGCCTCAAGGAACATCTCGGGATTCTGGAAGTTGTTGTGGTAGTGGTCGGCTACCGTCGGATCGTTGCCGACCACAGGAGCGATGATCTCGCCGGCGGGGAGCGCCGGTCCGTCGTGCACCGTGACGATTCCTACGAGGTCGTCCGAACCCTTGATCACGACGGGCTTGAAGCCCCCGCGCTCACCGATCGCCTGCGACATCTGGGCGAACAGCTTTTCGTCCTCACGGTTGAGCGGCAGGAAGTACCCGCGCTCCTCGCCGATGACGATGAACTGCGCCAAGTTGATGGCGTACGTGCCCTCGCGCAGGATCTTGCGCTGCGGCCCGCGCTGGCCGCCGTTTTTGAGGAAGCCCGCCACGTCGGTGAAATCGCTGGCGGCGACGTTGGCCGCCAGGGCCTGCGTCGACTCGAGTTGGCGACCGTCCCGGGCGAACACGTAGCCGATCTTCCCCTGTGGGATCGTCACCAGCGGCTCGCTGTGCACCGTATATTGGAAAGGCATCAGCCAATGCAGGCCGCCGCGCAGGACCTCGGGCTGGAAGCCCGCCTCGCCGCTCAAAGCGATCAGGCCGTGGCGCACGGAGCCTCCGCCGCTCCAATTCTTTTCGACGATGCCGATACGATCGTTGGGGATGTAACGGATGCCCATGAGAAAGAGCACCACGGCCACGACGATCGGCGAGTAAGTGAGCACCAGGTGCCAATCTTGAGGAGTGAACGTGAGCATAGGGGATCGGAGACCTCGCTGCTTCGGATTGGCCGGAGTATAGCCCTGGGTCCGATCGGCGTCAATGCGTGGTCGCCGCGAGCCGGGAGTCTTCGGAGACGATCCGTGACGAGACCTGACAGCGGCGGCTTGCTCCCGTCATCTTTTCAGGCTAAAGTTGAGGACCATGAGAAAGCCGATCGCCCTCGCTTCGCTGCTCTTGCTCGCGGCCCCTGTCCTCGCCGAGGACCTCGGCCCCGCCGCCGCCACGATCCCCGCGCCCGCGGCGGCGGTTGCGGCCCCGGCTGCGACGCCGCGCGCTCCGAGGACGCTCGCCGGCGTCGGCCGGCACGCGACGCGCACGATCACGGCGCTCATGCGGAGCCTGGCGCTCAGCCGCATCCCCGCGGAGCGGCGCGCGGAGCTCAACGACCGGCTCCTCGCCGTCCAGGCTCAGGTCGCCTCCGCCGTCGACGCGGGCCGGCCGCCCGCGGGCGAGGACGTCGACGGGTTCGCGGCGCGCCTCGGCAAGGACCTCGACGCCGTCGCCGGCGCCATCGACGCGGCCTCTCGGCGCGCGCCCTGATCGCGCCAGCTTGGCTAGGCGATGCACCCCCGCAACCGCCACTCCGGCCGCTACGACTTGGACGCGTTGGCGAAGAGCGTCCCTGAGCTGGCCGCCTTCGTGCGGCCCAACCCGGCCGGCCAGCCCACCGTCGACTTCGCCGACCCCGCCGCCGTGAAGGCCCTCAACCGCGCGCTCTTGAAGGCCTACTACGGCGTGGAGCATTGGGACATCCCGCCCGGCTATCTGTGCCCGCCGGTCCCCGGCCGAGCGGACCACGTCCATCACGCCGCCGACCTGCTGGCCTCCGTCAACGGCGGGGAGGTGCCGCGCGGGGACTCCGTGCGCGTGCTGGACGTCGGCGTGGGCGCGAACTGCATCTATCCCATCATCGGCCGCGCGGAATACGGCTGGCGCTTCGTGGGCACCGAGATCGACCCGGCGGCGCTGGCCTGCGCGCGAAGGACCGTGGAGGCCAATGCCTCGCTCTTTCAGGGCGTGAAGCTGCGCGCGCAGACTCCTCCCTCGATCTTGAAGGGGTTGCTCAAGCCCGAGGAGCGCTTCGACCTGACGCTTTGCAATCCTCCGTTCAATGCCTCCCTCGAGGAGGCATCGGCGGGCACCAAGCGGAAGTGGGAGAAGCTGCACCGCCCGGAGACGGGAAAGAACTTCGGCGGCCAGGGCAGCGAGCTTTGGACGCCCGGCGGCGAGGCGGCCTTCATCGGCCGCCTGATCGCCGAGAGCGCGGCGCCGGCCGCGCAGGTCTTCTGGTTCTCGACGCTGGTCTCGCGGTCGGAAAGCCTGCCGGCCGTGTCGAAGGCGCTGGAGCGCGTGAAGCCGGCGCTGACGCGCGTCGTGGAGATGTCCCAGGGCCAAAAGAAAAGCCGCCTCGTGGCCTGGACCTTCCTCGACGAGAAAAGCCGCGCCGAGTGGCGCCGGCTGCGCTGGGCCCGCTAGACGGCCCTGAAGTTCATGATGCCCGGCGTGTCGATCCAGGTGGAGCCTTCCGGGCCCGGCAAGAGCACGGCGCCCGTCGTGGTGTGGCGGCCTTTGCCGGTGCTCGCGCCGATCTCCCCCACCCGGCCGCGGCTCTCGTCGCCGAGCAGCCGGCGCAGCAGGGAGGTCTTACCCACGCCGGAGTGGCCGCAGAAGGCCACGGTCTTGCCCAGCGTCAGCGCCTTGACCTCCTGAAGCCCCTCGCCTCGCAGCGCGGAGCATTCCAGCACGATCAGGCTTTGCGAGGCCATGGCTCGCCAAGGACGCGGAGCGTCAGGCGCCAGGAGCTCCGTCTTGTTGACGCAAAGGGCGGCGGGGATCTTCTGCGCGAGGGCGGCGGCCACGAAGCGGTCCACGATGCCCGCGGAGAACTCCGGTTCTCGGGCCGCCGCCACCACGACCAGCAGGTCGATATTGGCGACGATGACATGGACCAGCGGGTTGCGCGCGTTGGGCGCGGAGCGCGCCAGGCTGTTGCGCCGCGCGCAGCGGTTGACGATCAGGCCGCCCTCCACCTTCACGCGGTCGCCCACGCAGACCGGCGAGCGCTCGCGGACCGCCCCGCGCGAGGCCAGCGTCGCCATCTGGTAGCCGCACAACACCACTTCCGTCGCCCCGTCCAAGCGGACGGCGCTTTGGTTGGGGAAGAGCTCGACGACCGTGGCGTTGCCTTCGTCGTGGCCCAGCACCGTCGCGCGGCCCTGCAACGGCTTCTTCGCCGCGGCCTTGGGCCGAGGCCGGCCCTCGATGTCGTCGAGCCAGTCGTCGTCGGCGCCGCTGTGGTCCTGCTTGGGGCTCACGCTTTGATCGCCGCCTCCCGGCAGTGGTCGGCGAACGTCCGCGTCACGAGCTTGGAGTCGGCGCTCTTCAGCGTCCGCTCCCAGCCGCACGTGCACGTCAGCTTGCGCTTGTCCGCACGAAACTCGTAAAGGTGCGCTCTCATCGATCTCCCCCCTAAAACACAAAACCCCTGGGCTTCACTCGCCCAAGGGCCGGTCCTGCCATTTCTGATCGCAGGTTCGAAAACGACTCAAATTGGTTGCGGGGGCTGGATTTGAACCAGCGACCTCAAGGTTATGAGCCTTGCGAGCTACCAGGCTGCTCTACCCCGCAGGGGAATAGTACCACAAGTGAAGAGGTAAGACAAGCGAAACTCTGATTTTTCGACGAGAAATCGAAAATTTCAAAGTCGCTGCAAGTTCGCAAGGTTTGTCCGGGAATTCGCGTAGGCACTCGGAGGCGAACATGCAGAGACTCTGGAAGGATCACAACGAACAAGTCATCGCTCAGGATTGGACCTCGGCGCGCGAGCTGTTCTTCTTGCGCTGCCGCTCGAAGAACCTCTCGGACCACAGCCTGGGCTGGTACAAGAACGTCCTAGCGGGCTTCCTGCGCTTCCTGGAGGGCGTGGGAGCCCCGTCGCCGCGCGAAACGACGCCCAACCTCATCCGCGCCTATCTCGATCACCTGCGCCAGCGCGGCCAGTCGTCGATCACGATCAACCGCACCTATGGCGGGCTGCGCTGCTTCTTCCGCTACCTTTCCCAAGAGCGCGTGATCCCGGCCACGCCGTTTACGCTGATCGAAAAGCCTAAGGTCGAGAAGAAGCTCATCCGGCCTCTCGATATGGATCAAGTGCGGCTCTTGCTCGCGCAGCCGAACCTCAAGACCTTCTGCGGCTTTCGCAACTGGGCCATGATGCTGCTCATGCTGGACACGGGCTTGCGCCTGGGAGAGGTTTTGGGCCTGCGGCGCGACCGCATCGACTGGCAAGCCAGCCGGCTCACTGTCCTCGGCAAAGGCGACAAGGAGCGCGCAGTCCCCTTCGGCGCGGCGGTCAAGAAGGCGCTTTGGGACTATGCCCACTGGCGCGGCGACGTGGCCGGGCAGGACGTCTTCTTCTTGGACCAGTTCGGCGGGCAGATCTGCCCGCGCCACTTCCAGATCATGATCAAGCGTTACGGCAAGAAGGCGGGCATCGAAGGAGTGCGCATTTCCCCCCACACGCTACGACACACCTTCGCCACCCAGTACATCCTCAACGGCGGCGACGCCTTCAGCCTCCAGGCCATGCTCGGGCACTCGACGCTCGAGATGGTCAAGCTCTACGTGCGCCTGGCCAACCGCGACGTGGCGCTGCAGCATCAGCGCTATTCGCCGATCGACAAGCTTGGGCCGGTGCAGGGCATCCGGCGCTCCGTCAAGTTTCGATGAGTGCGCAGGATAATCGGCTATATAATCTACCCGTGGATTCAGAAGACGATTACCGCAGGATAGATACACCGTTTGGTTCTCTTGACGCGTGTCCTGACGGCAAACTGGTCTTCATTCCACGCGGACAGCCGATCCCTCACCACTATACTTTCCATCCCGGGACAAAGTCGGGCTTCATCGACATCCATAAGAAGACCGAAGGGCCTGTGCCGGTCTACGAAACGCTCCTCAGGGTCAGCCACCAAGAGATTGGCAAGACGCTGGGCGAGGCAGGACGCAGGCTTGTACCCATGTTCCTCGGGATCATCAAGCCGGTAACGCTGGCCTGGCTGCACCATCGCGGGTTCTCGATAAGCGCCGGCCACTATCCATCCGTAAGCCAGCTGCGTCGGGCCGGAGCCGGGAAAGGAAAGCGCTTGAAGATCGATGCGAAGGTCGTGTCCAACCTCCTTCACGAGCCCGAATTCTTCGAGGACATATTTGACCTCGAAGATCGAGCCTTCCCCCTTTGGAAGCGACGGCCCGGGCGGCCTTGGCGGATGGTCGGCACGTTATTTAAGGGACCGGCGAGACCAGATGATGATCCGCCTCTCTTCTGGATCAGACTCCGAGACTTGAGCCGAGTAACGGCTGGCTTGTCGAAGGATATGGAGTTGCTGGTGGAGCGCTACGCAATTGGAGGCACTCATGAAGAACCTACAGTTCGGCAAGTCGCTCGAGCGCACGATCGCTGAAAGCCTGAAGGGCCAGGCCTATCGGCGCAGCTTTCGCACGTATCGCGCCCGCGCCGAAATCGCCGCGGCCGTCAAGACGATGCGCGAGACGAGCGGCCTGACCCGCGGCCGCCTGGCCGCGCGCGCCGGCATGAGATCCTCGGCCATCGCTCGGCTCGAATCCGTCGATCAGGCGCGACTGCCGAGCCTCGCGCAGCTCATGCGAGTTTTCTCTGCGCTCGATGGGCGTGCTTCGCTAAGGATCGTCTCTGGCCGCCGCGGCCGGCACGAGATCCCTCTCGCTTAACCTACTCGCTTCAGCGAGTAGCTGGTGCTTCGTCCCCCGGCCGCGTCCTTCACCAGGATGCCCTGCTCCACCAGCTCGACGATATCCCGGTGCGCCGTGTCCTGCGAGCATTTGGCCAGCTTCGCCCATTTGGACGAGGTCAGCTTGCCCTCGAACGTGCCATCGAGCAGGCGGTTGAGGATCAGCCGCTGCCGCTCGTTGAGGGCCAGGTCGGCGCAAGATTTCCAGAAGGCGTCCGTCTCGAAGACGGCGGCCAGCGCGGCCTCCGAGCCGGCGATCGCGCGGTCAAGGCAAGCGAGAAACCACAGCATCCAGTCGGTGACATCGAGCGCCCCCTTCTGCGTCCGCTCTAGGATCTCGTAATACGCCTTGCGCTCCTGGCGGATCTGCGCGGACATGCTGTAGTAGCGCCGCGAGCTGTTCTCGGAGCGCGCGAGCGCCCAGTCGGCGATGACGCGCGCGATGCGCCCGTTGCCGTCGTCAAACGGATGGAGGGTGACAAACCAAAGGTGAGCCTGCGCGGCGCGCAGCACCGGATCGATGTCGCCGGTTCGGTTGGCCCAAGCCAACAACGCGTCCATCTCGGCTTCGAGGCGCTCGGCGGGCGGGGCCTCATAATGCACGCGCTCGCGGCCGATCGCGCCCGAGACGACCTGCATCGGACCCTTAGCGTCGTCGCGCCAGGCGCCGACTCTGAGCTTGGAAGCGCTCTCGGGAAACAAGCGCGCATGCCAGCCAAAGAGGCGCTCTTTGCTCAGCGGCTGGGCGTAGTTTTGCGTGGCCTCCAGGGCCATCTCCACGACGCCGTCCACGCGGCGATCCGAAGCGGTCAGCCCGGCGATCTCTATTCTCAACCGCCGCGCGATCGAGGACCGCACCTGATCGGCGCGTAAAATCTCGCCCTCGATCTCGCTCGACTTGACGACATCCTGGGTCAGCGCCTGAAGGACCGCCTCATTCCTTTGAGAAAGGCCCAAGCTCTCCATCCGCCCGATCAGGCGGCCTTGGCGCAGGCGGACGTCGGCCAGCGGCGCCGCCAGGACGTGCGAGTCCCATCGGAAGTCCGGCCAATCGGGGCGCTGGTAGATGTATCGAGCCATTATCCGCAGGTTATGCGGATATTATAGGCCTATTCTCCGCACGATTCCAGGGCTAATCTCCGCAGCCGGCTCAGGGCTCGCGCCCGGCAAGTCCCGCACCCTGGCTCCTACTGCGGCGCCGCCACAAGACGCCGAGCAGGAAGAGCACCGCAAGCCCCACGGCGCCCCAGACGAGCTTGGCCAGGAGAAGCGAATCGCCGGCGGGCGGAGGCGGACTGGCGGGGCCGGCCGAGGAGGCCGTCGCCCGCCCTTCCGGAGCTTGCGCGGCCTGCTGCGGCGTCCGCGACGCCATGTCGGCCTTCGCCTGCTCCAAGAGGCTCTCGTAGCGCCGCGGGTCGAGCTTGGCCGCCGCGTCGAAGTCGGCCAAGACCTCCGCGGCCGGATTGCCGAGGTTCATCGCGGCCAAGCCGCGCGTCGCATGCGCCGAGGCGTCGTTGGGATCAAGGTCGAGAGCGATGCTGGCGTCCTCGAAGGCCGCGCGGTATTGCTGCCCCTTCAAAAGCGCCTGGGAGCGCACGTCGTAGAGCACGTTCCAGACCATCCCCAGCGCGATCGCCCGGCTGAGATCGAGCACGGATTCGTTGACGTGCTGCAGGTCCGACTGGATCAGGCCGCGCTGCGCCCAAGCCATCGGATCGCTCGGCGCGCTCGCCACGGCCGCTTCGGCGTATTGCAGCGCCGCCGCCGCGTCGCCGCGCTTGCGCGCCTGCATCGACGCGGAGATGCTCGCGAAGTCCGCCGTCGGCCTCTCCTTCTGCATCGCCACCCAATCGGCCGGCGTGTGGGCCACGAACGGGCTCTGCTGCGCCAAGAAGCGCGCCAGCTTGTCTCCGACGTTGCCCACCAACGAGCCCGACTCCCGCCCGCAGGAGAACCGCTTGAGCTCGAACGCCGTCACGTCCTGCGGCTGCGACTTCAAGATCGTCTCGGCATCCGCGCAGGCGCCCACGAAGTCGTGATTGGCATAGTGCGCCATCGACCGCGTCGTCATGGAGTCTCTCAGCGCCTCCGGACTGCCGCCCGCCTGCGCCAGGGCCACGGCCTGCTCGGCGCGCTCGAGCGCCTTCTTGCCGTCGCCGGACTGAAGGGCGTGCCGCGCCGCGCTGTTTTGCACAGCGATGCTCCGCGGATGCTCCTCCGCCCGCTTGTCGATCGCGGCCGTGATCGCGTTCATGTCCGCCTCGACCTTGGCGCGCGCCTCGGGCGAGGGCGCTTGAGTGAGGGCCAGCTTGTTTTTCTCGAAGTGGTCCATGTCGGCTTCGATGTCAGAGGCGAAGCTTCCGTTGTCGATCCGCTGATTGCGGAGATGCGGCTCCGCTGCCAAAGACATGTTCGAATACAAAACCAGGCAAAGGGCCATAGTCAGAAATGCTCTTCCGGCTCTGCTAGAATATTCGCCCATGTGGCCCCGCTCCGTTGGTTGGGCAATTATTGTGCTGCTCAGCCTTGTTGTCAATGCGAACGCCTCCTCAGGTCGCGCACCAAGAAATTTTGGCCGCCTCCTCAGCGAGGTGTCCAAGGAGGCGGACCACGGACAACTCACGGCCGGACGGGCGGCACTTCTTGGCCTAGACAGGTCTAAGGCTCCATACCCGGCTTTAGTCCGCGACACTGATACAGCCCAAGGCTACGATCATATGTTAGAGATCGTATCGGACCCCGCCTCAGGAAAGACAATCAATGTCGTACTATCATCGCACCGGATGCTCGATTCGGAACACGAAGAAGTTCATTTTTTTCGATTGTCGCCAAAGGGCGCCCTAGAACTCGCAGTCTTCGGCGAATCGTTTTTCAAAAACGGCGAAGTCGTCAAGGGCGCCGGCAAGGCGGCTCGCGTGGATCTCAACGCTCCCGGCGTCCAAGACGAGTTCAAGAGCGAGCTGGACTTCTGGCTCAGCGGCAAGTACCGCCAGCAGAGCGCCCCCAAGCCGGCAAATCCGCATCAGGCTCCTGGCTCAAAGCCGTAAGAGGCTGCGCCTGCCGGCCCAAACGGCCCGAAAACAGGTACGCGCGCCTCGGCTCTCCCCTCGGAACCGAGTTTGTTCAATGGTGCATGCTTCAATCCGTGTCCGCAACTTGAACGGGAGCAAGTGAACGTCGGGCGCGCGTTATAGTACCTGGCGACCTCACGACCATTGACACTTGGGGCCGCGGCTGATAGACTTGTTAGGAGTAACTAACAACTGTTTAATATGCCTAACGTAACAGGGAAGGGCATATCCACCCACGAGGACGCCGAGACGCGCGTGCTGCGGTTTCTTTGGCGCAGCCGCGGCGAGTGGAGCGGGCGAGAAGTCGCGAGGAAGGCTGGCCTCAGCGCCCCCTCCTGCCACGAGGCGCTCAAGAGGCTCGATGCCCGCGGTCTCGTGCTGTTTCGGCGGGTCTCAAACGTGCACCTCTACAGGATCAACCCCGACAGCTATTTGGTCCAAAAGGCGTTCGGCCCCCTTTTCCAAGCCGAGGAAGCACTGCCCAAGGAGATGGAGGCGGCCGTCAAAGACACGCTCACACATCCGGCCAAGCCCAGTGTCCTCTCGATCGTTCTCTTCGGCAGCATGGCGCGCGGGACCAATATTCGGCCAACGAGCGACCTCGACCTGCTCGTCGTCCTCCCCACCAAGGACGACCTCAAAGCTCTTGAGCCTCGCCTGGAAGCGCTCCGGGACACCTTGTTCAAGCGCTTCCACGTCCCCCTCTCGCCCTACGTTCAAACCCTCTCCGAGCTGCGGCGCAAGCACCGCGAGAAGCTGCCGCTAATCGGTCAGATTCTCAAGGACGGCCGTACCATCCACGGCAAAGACATCAAGGAGCTGCTGGCATGACGCCGAAGCAATTCAAGACGCGCTCCGTGGCCCGCGAGCGCCATGCGACCTATCTCAAGAAGGCGAAAGAATTCCTGCGCGCCGCGGAGGCGGCCCTGCGGACGGGCGATTGGGACGCGGTGGGCCTCAACGCCGTCCACGCGGCGATCTCGGCGGCGGACGCGGTGCTCGTCTATTACGGCGGCGTCCGCTCGACCGGCGAGCACCACGACGTGGCCGGCCTGCTGCGGCAGCACGTTCAAGACGAGCAGCTCGGCGCCAAGATTCAGACGCTTTCGAAAGTCCTGGCCTACAAGAACCTGGCGGCTTACGAGGACCGCGAGGTCACCGAGGCCGAGGCCAGGGACGCGGAGAAGCTCGCGCGGCGCTTCTTGGAGTGGGCGCAGAGCCGCTTGGCTTGACCTTAGGCGGCCGCGCTGGTAACTTTCGTTGCTGACCCGGCATCGTTTCTTCCGGTTATGAGCCTTGCGCGCAAAGGGAACGGCGGCTAGACTGGACTCATGCCCCTCTGGCTGCTGCTGGCCGCGAGCCTGGCCGCCGCCGAGCCGCCGCCCCAGCCGGCCTTCATCGGCATGGGCGAGTACGCGGTGGCCAAGGCGCCGGCGACCCATTCCCTCGGTACCCTCGGCGTGGCCACCTGCATCGCCGTCTTCCTCTATGATCCGGCCGCCAAGGCCGGGGCGCTGGGGCACTTCGCCGCGACCACGGACGTGGCGCCGTCGATCCGGGCGATGCGGCGCGGCTTGGCGCGGGCGGGTGCCGCGCCTGGGAGGCTGCGCGCCACGTTGATCGGCGGCTGGGACACGCGCAAGATCCAGGAACAGATGGGCTTTCGCTCCACGTCCCCGGAGCTGCTGGCCGAGATCAAGGCGGCCCTGCGCGGCGTGCCGATCGCCCGCGAGGAGACGCTCACCGTCCCCTTCAGCGGCAAGCCCGGCATCCGCAACGTCGTGCTGGACCTCGAGACCGGCGAGGTCTCGGATTACCTCCCCTCCGGTCCCGTGACGCCCTCGGACGCCGGCGCCTCCGACGCCTCCGTGAAGACGCCGCTGCGCCTGCGCGCCCTGACGTCAAGCCGCTAGTCCGGAGGGCGGCTGGTAAGCTAGAATCCGCTCGATGGCCCCCTCCTCGGAATCGTTGGCGCTGCCTCCCTTCCCGACGCCCGCGCCGGTCGAGGCCGCCGCGGGCGAGGTCCCCGAGATCTGGAGCATGCGGCTGTCGGTGCTCGGCGCGGCGCTCTCGATGCCGGCCCTCGGCGCGCTGCTGGCCCCTTCCCTCGCCGCGCGCAGCGCCGTCCACGTGCTCAGCTTCTCGGTCTACGGCGTGGGCCTGCTGGCGATGTTCCTGACCTCGGCGATCTTCCACGCGCGCGCCGGGCAGGAGCGCGTCTTCGCCAAGTGCCTCGACTACGGCGCGATCGGCCTGATGATCGCGGGCAGCTTCACGCCGTACTGCGCCCTGGCGATCGCCACGCCCTTGGCGCGCGGCGTCCTTTCTTGCGTCTGGGTCCTGGCCCTGGCCGCCCTGATCCTGCGCGTGACGCGGACCGATCTCTCGAAGTGGGTCTTCGTCACCCTGTTCATGGCGATGGGCTCGCTGGCGCTCGCGCTGGTGCCCTCGCTGTGGCGGGCCCTGGGGCCCGGAGGCCTGCTGCTGACCGCTCTCGGCGGCGCGATCTACGCGGCGGGCACGCTCTTCTTCAACCGCTACGAAGGCGACATCGAGCCGCCGGGCTTCGGCCCGCACGACGTCTGGCACATCTTCATCCTGGCCGCGGCCGGGACGCACTGGCTGGTCCTTTACCTCTACATGCTGCCGCGCTAGGCGGTCGGCCAGGGACGCGGCCGCTCGAGGGCGGGGCGGTCCCAGCGCCCGAGCGTGGCCCCCGCCTCGTAGGCTCCCTGCATGA
>CAZZGQ010000044.1:0-16449 GCA_964653765.1 uncultured Elusimicrobia bacterium
GCGACGTCGAGAGGGAAGACGTCGACGGCGGCGACGGCGGCGGCCTTCACGGGGCGTAGGGCAGGCAGCGGTCGGCGGTCGACAACGCGAACACGGCCGCCCCGGCCCGCGCGGGCGCGAAGCTGAGCAGGTGCAGGTCGTCGTTCACGTTCTTGGTCAGCGAGTAGAAGCCGGGCCGCTTCACGTCCACGTAGCTGTGCCCGTCGTCGTCGAACTCCACGTCCGGCCCGGCGTTGAGCGGAGTCAGCCAGAGGGTGTCCTGGCGCACGAGGATCCGGCTCGTCTTTCCGATCGCCGGGCCCAGGACGGCGAAGCCTTGGGCGCCTCGGTAGACCGCCATCAGCTCCCGGGTGCGGTCCTGGTTCTCCGCCTGCAGACGCAGGGCGTCGTCGTCGAGCTTCCAGCTCCCCTTGCGGGCCCAGGCGCCTTCGTGGGCGGCGCTGATCAGGGCGCTGACCGGCTCAGGCGGGGCGGGCACCGGGGCGTCGCGCGGGATGGCGCGTTCCGGCGTGGCGGCGCCGCAGTCCTGGCCGGGCGGGTCCTTGGCGATGAGCTGGCGGGGCGGATCGTAGCCCAGCTCGCCCAAGGCCGCGCGCAGCTCCGTCTCGAGCTCGACGTAGCGGGCCTCGCCCTCGAGCTCGAAGGAGATGCGCCCGTCGCGGTCGAGCACGAAGTAGGACGGCCACCCCTCGTTCTGATAGGCGCGCGACAGGCGCTTGTCGTCGTCGAGGACCACGGGAAAATCGATGCCCAGGCGCCGGACCTCGCGCTGCATGAAGGCGGGATCGCGCTGGAAGGTGTAGAGCGGCACGTGGACGCCGATCACCATGACGCCGTCGAGTTGGTAAGCCTCGTGCCAGCGGCGCAGCTGCTGGACGGCGCGCAGGGAGTTGATGTTGGCGCTGTCGAAGAAGGCGAGCAGGACGACGCGATGCCGGCGCAGGCGCGCCAAGGTCAGCGGCTTGGCGTTGATCCAGACGTCGTCGGCGGGGAACTCCGGCGCCGGGCGGCGGATCGGCAGGGCGGCGCGGACGGGAGCGGCGGCCAGGCCGCACCAAAGGACCAGGCAGGCCAAGCGCCGCATGGCCGCATTCTACTAATAATAGGCCGGGGCGTTAGGCGGGCTTGGCGGGGCGATCCAAGTGCAGGATCTCGACGAGCTTGGCCAGCATGTCCGCGCGCTCGCGCATCCCCGTCTTCTCGTAGATCGAGATGAGGTTGCGCATCATCCGCACCAGGATGTCGCGGCTCGAGCAGCGCGCCACGTATTCCGGCCGGAACTCGTAGCCGCTGCGCAGCAGCATGCGGCGGACCTCGTTGAGATCCAGGATGCGCCCCTTGTGGTAGGCGTCCAAGAAGCAGGAGTGCGGGCCCGGGCGGAAGCCGATGAGGAAATGGCCCGGCGTGGCCACGCCGTAGACGGGCAGGCGCAGGCGCTGGCCGATGAGCAGATACAGCACCGACAGGCTGACCGGGATGCCCCGGCGCGTCTCGATGACGCGGTTCAGATAGCTGTTGTCGGGATCGTAGTAGCGCGCCTCGTTGCCGGCGAAGCCCATCCCCTGGAAGAGATGGGAGTTCAGCCGCTGGAATGTCATCGTGGCGTCGGCGTCCGAGGGCAGGTCGTCCTGGATGCGCTCGGCGACGCGGTCGAGCCACGTCGAGTAGGTCGCGGCGTTGAGCTCGGGATGGCCGAAGCGGGCCAGGAGCAGGGAGCCTTTTTCCAGGTCCGGCTCGGCCGCGCGCGCCACCGAAGCCAGCTCGCGCTTGAGGTTCGAGAAGCGCAGCTCGCGCGACATCTCGTCGGCTCGGGCGGAGAGCTCGCCCTCGCCCTTGCCGCGCGCCTCTTCCAGGAAGGGGAGGATCGGCTCGCCTATGCTCAGGATCTGGCTGCGCACGAGCGCCAAGCTGTTCGGGTCTTGCTCATCGAGCAGCGTCACGAGGCTGCGCAGCTCGATCTCGGAGAGAGTCTTCATCGCGTCGTCGGCGTCGTCGAGGAGGGTCGCATAAAAGCGTTTCATTGTAGCCCCGCCCCAAGCCGATTTCAAGGCCGGCTTCTCCGTCGTTAACAGCCTGGACATGATCCCTCGCTCCTGCTAAACTCGGCCGAGATGAACGGCCTGCGCCCCGCGGAGCTGCTCGAGCTCCTCCGCTCCCTGGACGAGGAAGGCGCCCGCTCTTCCACCGCCCCGGTCCTGGCCACGGTCGTCTCCTGGGACGGCTCCGTCTACGCCCGCGCCGGGGCGATGGCCCTGCTCGTCACCGGCGTGACCAGCCGCACCGGCGTGATCGAGATGGGGGAGATCGAGGACCTGGCGCCGGCGGCGCGCCTGGTCGCCGAGAGCGGCGAGCCCGCGCTCGTGAAGCTCACGCTCAGCGAGGACAGCGGGCTGACGAGCTGGGGCCTGGGCGCGCCGGGCGAAGTCGAGCTGTTTTTGGAAAGAGCCGGCCCCGAGCTGCGCGGGATCTTGGAGCAGGGCCGGCGGGCCCTCCTGGAAGGGCGCGGCCTCGTCGTCAGCCTCGATCTCCAGGGCCCCAAGGCGGGCGGGCGTCATCTGCTCTCGCCCTCGGACGCCGACGCCGTCGATTGCTATCGCGAGGGCAGCCCCGAGCTGCTCGAGACGCGCCAGGGCGGCCTCGCGCGCAAGCGGCTGCTGAGCCCCCTGCACCCGATGGGCAAGGTGCTCATCTTCGGCTCGAGCCGCGACGCGGCGGCTTTGGCCCGGCATCTCTACGAGCTGGGCTTCTCGGTCTTCGTGGGAGACCCTCGCCCCGGCCGGCTGGCCGGAGCGGACTGGGACCGCCGGTGGGGAGCGCTCATCGAAGGAGGCTGGGAACAGGTGCGCCGCGCCGCCGGCCCCGACGAGGAGACCTCCATCGTCGTCATGACGCGCAGCTACGCCCTCGATCTCGAGACGCTGCAGGGAGCGTTGGCGAGCCCCGCGCCTTACGTGGGCCTGATGGGGGCGCAGAAGCGCTCGCAGAGGCTGCTCGCGGAGCTCGAGTCGCTCGGCGTGCGACCCCGCCCGGAGCAGCTGCGTGCCCCCGCCGGGCTCGACGTGGGAGCCGAGGCGCCGCGCGAGGTGGCCCTGGCCATCGCCGCCGAGATCATGGCCGCGCGCTCCGGACGCAAGGGCGGCCGCTCCTCGCCGCGGCGGCTGGCCGCCGTCGAGCATCACGCCGCCGCGAAGGTGCCGGGCCTGATCCTGGCGGCCGGGCGCGGCAAGCGCTTCGAGTCCGGCCACAAGCTGTCGGCGACGGTCGACGGCCTGCCTGTGCTGCGCCACGCGGTGCTCAACGCCCTCGCTTCCAAGCTGGACCCCGTCATCGTCGTGCTCGGCCACGACGCCGGCCTCGCCTTGGAGGCGCTGCGCGGCCTCGACGACCCCAAGCTGCGCGTCGTCTTCAATCCGCGCTGGGAAGGCGGGAAAGGCTCCTCCATCGAGTGCGGGTTGCGCGAGGTGCCCCTGATGGCGCCCGGCGTCGTCTCGCTGCTCGGCGACATGCCGCGCGTGAAGCCCTGGCTCATCGACCGCGTCATCGCCGAGTTCGAGCTCAGCGGCAAGCTCGTCTTTCCTATATATAACGGCCCGAAGGGGACGCGCCGCGGCTATCCGACCGCGTTCCCGCGGTCCTTGTTCCCCGAGATCCGCTCGCTGACCGGCGACGCCACGGCGGAGAGCGCCGCCCGCCGCCACTGGGCCGAGGCGCTGAAGATCCCGCTGAAAGACGGGGCCACGCAGGCCGACGTTGACACCGCGGAGGACCTGACGCTGCTGGCGCAGAGGCCGACCAGAGGCGGCGGCCTGGAAGCGCACTAGCCTCTGCCGCGGGGCGGTGCCAGGCTTTAAGTATTGTGCCTGGGCACAAAATGGCGGACCGTCGCGAGGCGCTAGAGTTTCTGGGAGCCGACGAGCACGTCGGCGAGCGTCTTCTCTTCGACGGCCTTTTCCTCGCCGGACCGGAGGTCCTTGAGGTTGACGCGGCCGGCGGCGGCTTCGTCGGGGCCGAGGACGACGGCGTAGCGCGCTTTCTTGGAGTCGGCGTACTTGAACTGGGCCTTGAGCTTGCCCGAGCCGGGATAGAGATCGACGGAGAGGCCGCGGCGGCGCAGCGAGGTGGCGAGAGCCAACGACTTTGGGCGAAGCTCTTCCGAGAAGACGGTAACGCAAACGTAGGGTCCGGCGGCCTGAAGGCCGCCGTGTGTCTCTTGGAGCAGCAGCATGAGGCGCTCGAAGCCGATCGAGCCGCCGACGGCGGGGACCGGCTGGCCGCCGAACTTCTCGGTCAGGCGGTCGTAGCGTCCGCCGCCGCCGATCGAGCCGGAGAATTTCGGATGGCGGAACTCGAAGACCGTTCCGGTATAGTAGTCGAAGCCGCGCACGAGGTTGCTCGAGAAGGCCGCGGCCTCGCGCCCGACGATGGCGTTGACCGACTCGATGACGCCGCGCAGCCGGACATCAGCGAGCGGAGACGGCTCCATCAGCGCAGCCGCGTTGGCGACGCCGGCCTCCGCGAGCTCCGCCGCCACTTTGGCCTCGTCCACCTTGTCGAGCTTGTCCAGCGCCACGCAAGCCGCCCCCACCTTGTCCTGCGGCACGCCGGCGTCGGAGAGGCGCTTGAGCAGCAGCCCGCGGTCGTTGACGACGACGTCGGCCTCCACGCCGAAGGCCTTGAAGCCCGCCAGGATGGCGGTGATGACCTCGATCTCGGCGGAGATGCTGTCGGAGCCGATGATGTCGGCGTCGCACTGATAGAACTCGCGGTAGCGGCCCTTTTGCGCGCGCTCGGCGCGCCAGACGGGGCCGATATGGAAGGCCTTGAACGGGTGCGGCAGCGTGCTGCCGTACTTCGAGTAATAGCGCGCCAGCGGCAGGGTCAGGTCGAAGCGCAGGCCGGCGTCGGCGAGCTCGCCGTTCTCGGCGCGGGCCTGGTCCAGCTGCGCGCCGCGCTTCATGAGCTTGAAGATCAGCTTCTCGTTCTCGCCGCCGCCCTTGCCGAGCAGCACGGCCAGATCCTCGACGGCGGAGGTGGCGATCTGCTGGAAGCCGAAGGAGCGGTAGACGTTCGAGATCAGCTCGACGGCGCGCGCGCGGGCCGCGCAGTCGTCGGGCAGGAAGTCTCGGAAGCCCGAGGGCGGCGCCGTGGGTATCTGGCTCACGGGCGTATTTTACTATCTAATGCCTTGACTTTTCCCGACCCGCAGGCTAAATCTCCGCGATGGGCTTGAAGCTGGCTTGGCTGAAGTGCCAAGGCAACGAGTGGGCGAACCTGTTCGCCCTTAACCTCGAGCACCCTCATTTCGAGGGCCTCCAGGGCGTCTATCTGGTCTGGCAGGCCGGAGAGGCGCCGGTCTCCGTCTTGGTCGGCTTCGGCCGCATCCGCGAGGCGCTGACCAAGTTCCGCAAGTCGCCGGAGGTGAAGCCTTTCGGCGAGCGCGACCTGTACGTGACCTGGGCCGTCGTGGACATGGGCTTGCAGGAAGGCGTGGCCCGCTACCTCGCCAAGACGGTCAATCCCAAGATCCCGTTCCCGCAGTCCGATATCCCGCCGGTCCAGGCCAACCTGCCCAGCGATCCTCCGGAGACCCAGGGGCCGACGCCGCCCGAGCACACGCTGCCGACGCAGGAGTGGGAAGACCTGGCGGCCGGCGGCGCCGACTCGCCGTCGAGCGGCAAGCGCAAGGAGCAGCCCAAGAAGGAGCCTCAAGGGCCCAAGGTCCAGCGCCGCATCATGACGGACATCGTGCAGATCCTCACCCACTGCGCTCACTTCAACGCCAGCGACATCCTGCTGGTGCCGCGCGAGCCTCCGATGATCCGCTACGACGGCCTCCTGCGCCAGCTCCCGCAGGCGGACGCCTTGCCGGCCGACCTCTGCAAGGACATCATCTACTCCTGCCTCAACGACAGGCAGAGGCAGCGCTTCGAGCAGGAGGGCGAGCTCGACTGCTCGCTGGCCATCCAGGAGACGCGCTTCCGCCTCAACGTCTACGTCCAGCAGTACGGCGTGGCGGCCTGCTTCCGCATCATCCCGCACGAGATCCCCGAGCCCGACGCCCTGGCCCTGCCGCCGGCGGTCCTCAAGCTGACCGACGCCACGCGCGGCCTGATCCTGGTGACGGGACCGACGGGCTCCGGCAAGACGACGACCCTGGCGTCGATGATCGAGCACATCAACAAGCGGCACAAGAAGCACATCATCTCGATCGAGGACCCGATCGAGTTCGTCTTCCAGAACAAGAACTCCGTCGTCGATCAGCGCGAGGTGGGCCAGCACACGGCGTCCTTCGCCCAGGCGCTGCGCTACATCCTGCGCCAGAGCCCGGACGTGATCCTGATCGGCGAGATGCGCGACCGCGAGACCATGGACCTGGCGATCCGGGCCGCGGAGACCGGGCACCTCTGCCTCTCGACGCTTCACACAAATGACGCTCCTTCCACCATAGACCGCATCCTCTCCGAGTTCCCGGCGGCCGAGCGCAACAAGCTCTGCAATTCCCTCGCGAGCTCCCTGCTCGCTGTCGTCACGCAGGTCCTGGTCCCGCGCAAGGACGGCGGGCGCTTCTGCGCCCGCGAGGTGATGATCATGAACACGGCCATCGCCACGCTGCTGCGCGACGACAAGGTCTACCAGATCCGCGGCGCGATCGAGGCCGGGGCGTTCGAGGGCATGCAGACGCTCGACCAGTCTCTGGCCATCGCCATCCAGCAGAACCTGATCACGCTCGAGGAAGCGCGCGCCTACGCCCGCAGCCCCCGCGGGCTCGAGCACATCCTCGAGCAAGCGCGCGCCGAGCACGCCAAAGCCGCCAAGCGCTAGTCTGATATCATAGCTGGATGCTGCGCGTCGTCCACGGTCCTTTCCCCGACCTAGAGCCTGCTTTCGTCGACGCCCTGCGGCGCGCCGCTTCCGGCAAGAGGCCGGTGCTTGTCGCCGCTCCCTCGCGGCGCCTGGCGGACCGCCTGCAGCGGCTGGCGGCGCGGGCCGGGCTGGCCTCGCTGGGCGTGAGCTTCCACACGTTTTATTCCCTCGCCTGGGAGCTCGTCGAGGAGGCAGGCGGCCTCGACGGCACGCTCATCGGCGATCCCGTGTTCCACGACGCCGTGGTGGACGGGCTGATCGACGGAGCCGGGGATCTCTTCGGCGGCGCCGAGAGGCCCAAGGCGCTGGCGGCGGCCGTGCGCTCGTCGCTGCGCGATCTCATCGACGCCGGCGTCTCGCCGGAGCAGGTGGCGGAGCTGGGGCCGGAGCTGGTCTCCGACGCCGAGCGGGCTCGGCTGAAGGCGCTGCTGGCGCTCTCGCTCGCGTATCAGCGCAAGCTGGAGGAGCTGGGCGTCGTCTCGCCGTCGGCGCTCACGCGCGCGGCGGCGCGCCTGGCGGAGAGCTCGCCCGCCCTCGAGCGCTACGGCGAGGCGCTCTACTACGGGTTTTACGACCTGACGGGCCTGCAATCCGAGTTCTTCTCCGCGGTCGCCGCGCGGCTGCCCGCCACGCTCTATTTCCCGTACGAGAAGGGCCATCCCGCCTTCCGCTACGCCGACGCTTTCTTCGAGCAGACGCTGGCGGCGCGCTCTCCGCAGAAGGCGCCTCGCGCCGACGGCCGCCGGGCCGCCGCGCCCGCGCTGGAGCGCCTCTTCGGCGGCCAAGCGCCGGCTTCGCTGCCGCCCGGGGCTCTGGAGCTGGTCTCGGCGTCCGGCGCGCGCGACGAGGCCTGGGCCGCGGCCAAGAGGATCCTGGCGCTGGTGGAGGAAGAAGGCTTCGCCTACGACGAGATCGGCGTGGTCGCGCGCTCGCTGGAGCCTTACCGCGGCGCTCTGGAGGAGGTTTTTGGAGAGAACTCGATTCCTTTGGACTTGGCGGCCGGCGAGCCGCTGCTGCGCCGGCCCGCGGCCAAGCTGGCTTGGACGCTGCTCTCGCTCAAGCGCCGCGACTTCCCCGCGCTGGCCGTGCTCGACATCCTGGGCTCGCCGTATTGCGCGCGGCGGCCCGCGGCCAAGACCGTGTCGGCATGGCGGCTGGCGGCGCGGCGGCTGGGCATCCGCGCCGGCTGGCTGCAGTGGCGCAAGCTCGAGGCGCGGGCGGCGACCGGCGTGACGCTCGAGGAGCCTGGCGAGGAGCCGCGCATCCTCGTATCGCCGGCCGACTGCGCGGCGCTCTGGGACGCCGTGGCCTCCTGGCAGAGCCGGCTCTCGAAGCCCGCCCAGTCGTGGCAGGCGCTCGCCGAGGACGCCCAGGCCCTGCTGGACGCCGAGCTGGCTCTGCCCGACGACGCGTCCCCGAGGGAGCGCGAGACGTTCGAAGCGGTGGCCGCGGCCATCGCCGACCTGCGCGAGTTCGACCGGCTGGGTCTGCCTCCCTCCAGAGACGCCTTCTTGGAGGCTTTGGAGCGCAAGCTGCGCTCGCTCACCCTGGAGACGGCCGCGGGCGGCCGAGGCGTGCGAGCCCTTGGAGCCATGGATGCGCGCGGAGAGAGCTTTCGCGCCGTGCTGCTGCTGGGCCTCAAGGAGAAGAGCTTCCCGCGCCAGATCCAAGAGGACCCGATCCTGCGCGAGGAGACGCGCGCCGCGCTGCGCCACCCGGCCGGCTACTGGATCCGTCCCAAGCGCGACGGCTACGAGGAAGAAAGGCTGCTCTTCTATCTCTGCGCCGAGGCCGCGCGCGACAAGCTGGTCTGCGTCTTCCCGCGCTCCGACGAGAGCGGCAAGGCGGAGGTGCCCTCTCTCTACCTGCGTGAGCTCTGCCGCGCCGCGGGAACCGAGCTCTCCGCCGCCCGCCGCGTGCCGCGCCTGCCTTTCGAGAAGCTCGAGAGCGTGCCCGCGAGCTATCTGTGCCCGAGAGAAGCCAGCCTCCGCCTCGCCGTCCGCGGCGGCGACGCGGCGGCGTACGGCCGCGCCGTCGGCCTTCCCGGCCAGGCGCTGGAGGCCTGCCTCGCGATGCTGCCCGAGCTCTCGCGCGCCGGCGCTCCGGGGCGCCTCGACGGCGTCATCGAGCCGCCGAAGGCGTTCCTCGAGGCCCTGGCCGAGCGCGGCGTCTCCCCGACGGCGCTCGACGAGCTGGCCTCCTGCCCGTTCCGCTTCTTCGCCCACCGCCTGCTGGGCCTGGGGGGAGTCGAGGAGCCGTCTTCGCAGGGCGAGATCGCGCCCTGGGTGCGCGGCAAGGTCTATCACGAGGCGCTGGAGCTCTTTTATGGAAGCCTCGCGGAGCCGATGTGGAGCGGCGGGGCGTGGAGACCCGCGCTGTCCGCGGCGCTGGAGACGGTGTTCGCGTCCCGGGGCTGGCGGGAGCTCGGCGTCTATCCCGTCCTGTGGCGCGCGGAGCGGCGGCGCGTCGAGCAGGCGCTGGAGTCGTTCCTCGCCTGGGACCTGGCGCAGCTGCAGGCGCGCGGACTGCGGCCGCGGTGGCGGGAAAAGGAGCTCAAAGGCGCCGTGCCCGGCGGCTTGCTCGTGCGCGGCGTCGTCGACCGCGTGGACGCCGATCCGGAAGGCCGGCGGCTGCGCGTGATCGACTACAAGACGTCGTGGAAGAAGCCGCGTAAGCTCGCCGCGCTCGTGCGCGACGGCGAGCACCATCAGCTGCCGCTTTACGCCGCCCTGGTCGCCGAGGGCGGCGGCGCGGTCGAGGAAGCGGCCATCCTGGCGCTCGAGGACTCGCCGGAGACGACGGGACGCGAGCGCAGCCACGTCCTCGCCGCGAAGGAGCTGGCGCAGGCGCAGCAGGGCTTCTACGAGGGGCTGGCCCGGCGCCTGGAGGCGCTGACGCAAGGCAGGCTGCCCATCATGCCCGAGGACGGCGAGCACGGCAAGTGCGCTTACTGCGACTTCCCGACGCTCTGCCGCAAGTCGCATCCTCCGACCCGCGCCCGCGCCCGCGCCAAGGAAGGCCGGCCGTGACGGTGGACGCCCGGCCGCGCCCCGCCGACCAGGAGCACCGCGATCGCGCGCGCCTGGAGCTGCGCGCCAACGCCGTGGTGGAGGCCGGCGCCGGCACCGGCAAGACGACGCTGCTCACCGACCGGCTGGTCTTCCAGTTGCTCGGCGGGGAGCACGCCGTCGAGGTCACGCGGCTGGTGGCGCTGACCTTCACCGAGAAAGCCGCCGCGGAGATCAAGGTCCGGCTCGCGGACAAGCTCTCCGCGGTCTCGGCCGGGAAGGGCGAGAACGAGAGGGCGCAGCGGGAGCTCGAGGGCATCTTGCGCGAGGTGAAGGGCCGCTTCGGCCTCGAGCCCGACCAAGCCGCCGCTCTGGCGCGCCGCGCCTTGGAGGATCTCGACAAGGCCCAGATCGGGACGATCCACTCCTTCGCCGCGCACGTGCTGCGGCTCTTCCCGGTGGAGGCCGGCGTCGATCCCGGCTTCACGGTGGACGATGGACGCTTCTTCGAGGAGCTGTTCGAGAGCGAATGGGCGGCCTTCCTCGACGAGGAGCTGGGCGAGGCGCCGCCGCGCGAGCCGGCCTGGCTCGAGGCCCTGCGGCTCTGCTCCTTGGACGACCTTCGCGAGCTGGCGTATCAGCTCTGCGGCGAGGGCCTGGAGCTCGACGCCGTGGGCCGCCCGGACGCGGCGGCCGCGGAGAGCCTCGAGGAGCTGGCCGACGAGCTGGCGCTGCTCAAGAAGCTGCCCTCGCCGGGCGGCCGCTCCAAGATCCTCGAGTCGATCGACGAAGCCTGCGCCCGCTTGCGCGCGCTCGCGCAAGCCGCGCGGGCCGAGCGGCTGCCGATGCCGGAGGCGCTCCCGGCCGGCGGCCTTCCCGAGCGCTCGTGGCCCAAGACCTGGGCCGACTTCGCCGACAGCGCGCCGCTCTACGAGCGGGCGCTGCAGGCGGCCAACGCCGCCACGCCGGAAGGGGAGGCCCTCGTGCGCCGGGCCTGCGCCCTCGTGCTGCCGTTCGCGCGCCGCCTGAGGCGCTCCTACGCGCGGCGCAGCTTCGTCTCCTTCGAAGGGCTGCTGCGCCGGGCGCGCGACCTGGTGCGCGACCATCCGCGGGCGCGCGAGGAGCTCAAGCGCCGCTACGCCGCCCTCTTCATCGACGAGTTCCAGGACACCGATCCGCTCCAAGGCGAGTTCCTGATGTTCCTGGCCGAGGCGCCGGGCCGCTGCGCCGCGGCGTGGGACGCCGCCAAGCTGGGCGCCGGCCGCATCTTGGTCGTGGGCGATCCGAAGCAGTCGATCTATCGTTTCCGCGGCGCCGACATCGCCGCCTACCAGCGCTTCACCGAGCGCATCCTGGCGGCGGGCTCGGCGTCCGCCTGCGACCTGCAGGCGAACTTCCGCAGCCCGCTGGGGCTGATCGGCCCGGTGAACGCCGTCTTCGAGGAGCTCATGCAGCCGCTGGAGGGCCTGCAGGCGCCGTACAAGCCTCTGCTCGCCGGCGGCGACGCCACGCCCGCGCTGGAATTGGCCGTCGTCGACGGTGCCGAGGACGCCGACGCCGCCCGCGCCCGCGAGGCCGCCTTCATCGCCGACTGGATCTCGCGCCACTGCGGCGACGGCAAGCGCTGGCGGCTGCGCGACGTCGCCGTCCTGGCGCGCACCTCGCGCCCCTTCCCGGAGCTCATCGACGCGCTGCGCGCGCGCGGCGTGCCCTATGCCATCGAGACCGAGCGCGGCTTCTACGGCGCGCCGGAGGTCCTCGATCTCGTCAACCTGCTGCGCGCTCTCGACGACCCCGAGGACTCGGTGGCGCTGGCGGGGCTGCTGCGCTCGCCCTTGGCGGCCGTGGAGGACCAGGCGCTTTACGAGCTGATCCGCGCGGGCAAGCTGCGCTACTCGAGCAGGACCGGCCATCCGCGCGCCGACCTCCTCTTCGCCCAGCTGCGCAAGCTGCGCGCGGGCGTCGGCCGCCGGCCGGTGGGCGAGCTGGTGGCGGAGGCCTTGCGCGAGACGAACTTGCTCGAGCTGGCGGCGCGCGCCTATCACGGCGCGCAGACGGTGGCCAATCTCGCCAAGTTCGCGCGCCTCTCGGCGCAGGCGTCGGACGAGCGCGGCCTGACGCTCAAGGAGTTCGTCGCCGAGCTGCTGCGCCAGCTCGACAGCCCCGAAGGCGAGGGCGAGAGCCCGTTGGCCGACGAGCACCTGGAAGCCGTGCGCCTGCTCACGATCCACAAGTCCAAGGGCCTGGAATTCCCGCTGGTCTTCCTGACCAACGCCTCGGGCCGGCCCAACGCCGGGAGGGGAGCGGCGACGCTGGTGGATTGGACTTCCCGTTCCGCGGCCGTGCGCCTGCGCGGCAGCGGCGCGGCTTCCGCGGCGATGGCCCGGCTCGAGCCGCAGGAAAAGGAGCGCCAGCGCCACGAGCTGCTGCGGCTGCTCTACGTCGCCCTGACGCGCGCCAAGAGCCGGCTCTTCGTCGTCGGCGCGGCCAAGCCGGCCGCCGGCTCCCTCTCGTCGCTGCTGGCCCAGGCCGGCGCGTGGCCGGACCCTGAGGGGGGCGAGGCGGCCGTCGTCGGCGCCTTCACGCTGCCCGTGACGCGCGCGGCCGAGGCGCGCGCTCCCATCGCTCCCGCGCCCGCGCCGCCTTCGCCCGACCGCGAGGACGTGGAAAGCCTCGCCCGCCGCTGGAAGGCGCGCGCGGCCGCCGGCGACGCCTTCCGGCGCAAGGCGTGGACCTCCGCGCCCAGCCGCCTCGGGCGCGCGCCGCTCGCCGAGGAGGACCGGGCGCAATCCTCCGCCGCCGCGCTTTTGGGGTCGCTCTGCCATAAGGTGCTCGAGCGCGCCGACTTCGCGCGGCTGCCGGACGGCCCCGGCCTGGCCGCGCTGGTCGAGTCGGCCGCCGCCGTCCTCGCTCGCCTGAGCCCCGCCGGCGATTGGGAGAAGGCCAAGGCGCAGGCGCTCGAGATCCTGGCCGGCTTCTTCGCCTCGCCCGCCGCGCGCGGCTTGGCCGCGGCCGAGATCCTGGGCCGCGAGGCGCCCTTCTGCTACGAGGAGGACGGCCAGCTCGTCAGGGGCGCGATCGATCTGCTCTATAAGAAAGACGGCCGCGTCTGGATCATCGACTATAAGACCGACGCCGTGACCGAGCGGGAGCTGGCCGGCGCCGCCGCGAAGTATGAGAAGCAGGGCGCGGCCTACCGGCGCGCCGTCGAGAAGGCCTGGGGCGTGCCGGACGTGGGCTTCTCCGTGCTCTTCCTGCGGCGGCCGCGCCTGCCCTAAACTCTTAAGGAAAAGGGCGAGACGCGGTGTTGACGCCGCCTTCAACTTATCGCACAATGCCCGTCATGACCAAGCGACTCCTTGCCGTGACGCTTTCCATCGCCGTCGTCGCGCAGCCGCTCCTCTCGGCGGCGGAGCCGGGCGTCAGCGCCAAGGAGATCGTGATCGGCTCGTGCTCGGTCCAGACCGGCCCCGCCGCCAAGCTCGGCATCAACCAGCTCTCCGGCGCCAAGGCGTATATCGACCAAGTCAACGCCCAGGGCGGCGTCAACGGCCGCAAGATCCAGCTCGTCGTCGAGGACGACAAATACGAGCCCGATTCTGCCGTCGTCTGCTTCAAGAAGCTGCTGGACAAGCCCGTCTTCGCCGCCGGCTTCTTCGTCGGCACGCCCACCGCCGCTAAATACGCTCCGATGGCCGAGACGAACAAGCTTCCGGTCGTGGGCTTCTTCACCGGGGCCGGGCTGCTGCGCAAGCCGGTCAAGCGCTACATCTTCAACGTGCGCGGCTCCTACGGCGACGAGACGCGCGCGCAGATCGATCACTTTTGGAACGACCTCGGCCTCAAGAAGATCGGCGTGATCTACCAGGACGACGCCTTCGGCGTCGCCGTGCTGGAAGGAGTCAAGAACGCCCTGACGGCGCACGGCTCGACTCCGGTGGCGCTGGGCTCCTTCGAGCGCAACACGACGAACGTCGGCAACGCGGTCAGCGCCGTGCAGGCATCCAAGCCGGACGCGGTCGTGATCGTCGGCCCGTACGGCTCCGTCGCCGCGGTGCTCAAGGAAAGCCACGGCCGGGGCTGGAAGCCGCTCTTCTCCACCGTCTCCTTCGTCGGCACCGAGGAGCTGATCAAAGCGGCCGGGCAGGACGCGGAGGGCATGGTCATCACGCAGGTCGTGCCGCCGCTCAACCGCAAGGACCTGGCGACGGTGGCTCGCTATCTGAAGGCCGTCGCCAAGGAGAAGGACGCCGCGCCTTCTTTCGGCGGCCTCGAGGGCTACATCGACGCGATGATCTTGGTCGACGGCCTGAAGAAGGCGGGCAAGGAGCCCACGCGCGAGGGCCTCGTCGACGCGCTCGAGGGCATGAACGAGGCGGACATCGGCCTAGGCTCGCTCAAGGTCACGTACAGCCCGACCAACCATCAGGCTTTCAACGACGTGTTCGCCACCGTCATCAAGGGCGGCGAAGCGAGAGTCATTTCCGACTGGAAAACGGTGAGGCCCTAACATGCAGATCGCGGGATTCTCCATCACGGGCCTTCGGGCCCGGCTGCTCGTGCCCTTCGCGGCCATCTTCGGCGGCGCGATCGTGATCATGGGCCTGATCTCTTTGTCGACCACGCGCGCCGACCTGCGCACGATGCTCGAGAAGAAGGCCGAGATCCTGGTGCGCAATCTGTCGACCGTGCTGGCCGACCCTTTCTCGACGGGCGAGTACGACCGCATGCAGAAGATCGTCGACAGCGCCAAGGCCGTCGACGCCGACGTCGCCTACGCCACGGTCGTGGGCGTGGACGGCCGCGGCATCGCCAGCACCGATCCCGCGCTGCGCAACGTCACCTTGACGCGTGATGACTTCGAGAAGGACGCCCTCAAGGCCGAGGATTTCCTGATCCGCCCGTCGCCCGAGGCCCACGTCTTCGAGGTGGCGATGCCCGTGCGCTTCCAGCAGAACAAGATGGGCGTCATCCGCATCGGCGTCTCCACGCTGACGGTGCGCTCGATGGTCGCCCGCTCGATGACGATCTACGTCGTGATCGGCCTGCTGGCGATGTTCCTGGGCTTGGCCGTCTACGCCTTCACGGCCGAGCGCGTCACCGGGCCCGTCAGCGCGGCCGTGCAGCGGCTGGAGGAGTTGGCGCGCGGCGCCGGCGACCTGACCGTCCGGCTGCCGGTCAACTCCGACGACGAGATCGGCCGCCTGGCGAGCGCCTTCAACCGCTTCCTGGAGGGCCTCAGCAGCATCATCGGCCAGGTCCGCGGCTCCTCCGACCAAGTCTCCGGCTCTTCGAAGGCCCTGTCCGAGATCACGCAGCAGTCCTCCGGCAACATCACCCAGGCCGTGCAGGTCATGACGCAGATCTCGCAGAGCATGGGCCAGGTCGCGCAGGCCACGCAGTCCGTGGCCGCCTCCGTGCAGGAAGCCGGCCTCAGCGCCCAGCGCGGCGGCAAGCTGGCCACCGACGTGGTCGGCAAGATGAAGCAGGCCCAGGAGTCGGTCTCCTCCGCCGCCGGCTACATCCACGAGCTCGGCAAGCGCTCCAGCCAGATCGGCAACATCGTCGACCTCATCACGAAGATCGCCGACCAGACCAATCTCCTCTCGCTCAACGCGGCCATCGAGGCCGCCCGCGCCGGCGAATCCGGCCGCGGCTTCGCCGTCGTCGCCGAAGAGATCCGCAAGCTGGCCGAGTCCTCCGCCGAGAGCGCCCAGCAGATCACGGCCCTCATCCGCGAGGTGCAAGACGAGACGACCCGCGCCATCGAGACGACCGAGAAGGGCAATCGCGAGGTGGCCGAGGGCTATCGGATCATCCTCGAAGCCGAGAAGCTCTTCTCGGCGATCTCCACTGAGGTCAGCCAGGTGAACAGCCAGGTCTCCCAGATGGCCTCCAACACGCAGCAGGTGGCGGCCTCCACCGAGGAAGCCACGGCCTCCAGCGAGGAGCTGTCGGCGGCGATCGAGCAGGTGTCGACGAACTCCAACGAGCTGGCGCAGATCGTCAGCCGCCTGCGCGGCCTCGTCGGGCAGTTCAAGGTCTCCTAGCGAACGCGGCGCGGGCGGTTACAACGTCCCGCGGCCCGCTCGCCTTGAGCTCCCTGCGACATTCGGCTCGCAACCTGCCGAAACTCGCCGAATGACGCACCTCGGGACGTTGTAACCGCCGGCGCCGCTCTGCGCGACCCACTCGAATTCCCGACGCGGCCTGCTGGGCGCCCGCGCAAGCCTAGCGATCCGAATAGCGCAGAGCGGCGCCGGCGGTTGTCATGTCCCGAGGTGCGTCAGCGGCCGAGCGCCGGCTGATGGCGAGGCCGATGTCGCAGCGAGTCTGCGGGACGAGCGGGCCGAAGGGCATGATCCCCGGCGGCGCCGCGGTCGCTATTCGGAGAGCTTGCGGCGCTGTTCGAGCTCGCGCAGCTTCTGCTCGTACTCTTTCTGGAGCTGAACGCGCTCCTCGAGGAGGCGACGCACCTTCTCGTCGAAAGCCGCCTGCTGCTCGATCTTGACCGCGCTGGCTTGGTTGCGCAGGTCGCGCTCGAGCTTGTTGTGGCGGGTCTGCAGCTCTTCCTCGC
>CAZZGQ010000045.1:0-15979 GCA_964653765.1 uncultured Elusimicrobia bacterium
CGCCGATGAGGGCGCCGATCGGGCCGCCCAGCAGCAGGCCGATGCCGGCCCCCAGCAGCCCTCCGCCGACCAAGCCCAAGAGCACGGGCGTGGAGGTGGCGGCCTTGGCCGCCGTCTCGCGCGCCGTGGGCGAGAGCTTGAGATCGGTGGGCTGATCGGACCCAGTGTCCGGGGCGGGCGGGGCCATCCCGGCCAGCCAGTCCTGACCGGCCGGCTTGGGCTGCGCCGGGGGCGGCGTCTGCAGGGCCGGGCGCGTGGCGTCGCGCGGCTGGGTCTGGGCGATCGGGGAGACGACGACCGGCGCCTCGGAAGCGGCCGGGTTGGTGCGCGCGCCGTCGATGGTGGCGGCGATCTGATCGGGGTGCGCCTGGATCTCCTCGAGCTGCTTCTTGGCCGAGGCGATGACGGTGGGCGTGCGGTCCACGGCCTCGCGCTGGAGCTGGTTCATGTAGCCGCGCACCGTCTTGTGCGGATCGCCGCTCGGCTCGCCGATCATCTTGTCGACCACGATCCAGGCGCCGGCGAGGATGTTGCTCTTGGCCTCCGTCAGGGATTGGGTCAGGCCGGCGCGGGTGGGCTCGTTGGGCTGGTTGTTGAGCGACTGCATGCGGGCGACGATGAGGGCCAGCTCCGCCGCGTCGAGCTTGTCGTGCAGGCCTTGGAACAGAGCGCCCTTCCAGCCGTCCTGGTCGAGCTGCGCCAGCCAGGGGACGCGGCGCTGCGCCTCGGCCACCGAGATCTTGCTGCCCTGCCAGCCGCCGCCGGGACGATAGCTCTGCGAGAACTCGCCGATGCGCTGCGCCCACTTGGAGCGGAACTGGGCCTCGTCGGCCTTCTTCTGCGGGCCCTCGGGCTCGGCGTCGAGGCGCGCCAAGTCGCCGCGGAACTCGGCGTCGATGCGGGGGTTGGAGCTCATGCCGGCGAGCAGCAGGCCGTCCTCGTAGCCCAGGCCGTGCAGGCCCGGCTGCGGCGGATTATTGACCTTGGCCGCCGCCGGACGGGCGGCAACCGGCAAAAGGGCCAGGCCGGCGGTGAGCCAGACGCTCGTCCTCATTATGAAGGGAAGCGTAGCCTCTCAAGAAAGGGTTGCCTAGAGGCCCGGGGCCCAAAAACGGGGGTCCAATGGACCCATGGGGTAAATGCTAGAGTCTCCCCTATGACCGTGGAAGAACTGAAAGCCTTGCGCGACCAGCGCCAGCCCCACCTGCTGCTCGACGTCCGCCAGCCCGACGAGCACCAGCACTGCCGCATCGACGGCGCCGTCCTCATCCCCTTGGCCGAGCTGCCCCAGCGCCTCAAGGAGCTGCCCCAGGACAAGACCATCGTCGTCCACTGCCACCACGGCGGCCGCTCCGCCCGGGCGGTGGCCTTCCTGTCCCAGCAAGGGTACACGGCCAAGAACCTCGAGGGCGGCATCGACGCCTGGTCCGAGCGCATCGACCCTACGGTCGAGCGCTACTGAGCTCGCGGTAGAGCAGCACGCCGAAGCACGTCAGCCAGGCGCCAACGAGCCCGGTGGTCAGCTGCGACAGCAGCACCTCGAAGGCTCCTTCGATCGCGCCGGGCTCGGCGGCGCCGCCGCGCGCCGCGGCGGCCACCGCCGAGACGGCGAGGACGAGCGCGACGGCCGCGGCCGTGGAGAGCGCCGCGGCGACGAGCAGGGAGCCCACGGCGCGCAGCGGCTGGGCGTCGACGAGCTCGGCGCTGCGGTCGAGGGCGGCGGCGCCGCTGCGGCTCTCCAGCAGCGTCGCGAGGTGGACGAAGCTGTAGCGGGCGCCGAGAACTATGCCCGGCACGAGGAAAAGCGCCAATCCGCCCAGGATCCAGGCCGCCGCGCGCAGCAGCGCCAGCACGAGGGGCACGAAGCGCTCGACGGCGAACCCGTAAGCCTCCGAGAAAGGCAAGGGCCGGCCGGCGCGCCGCGCGTCGAAGGAGAAGACCATCGCCGCGTAAGCCAGCGTCAGCGCCAGCCGCTGGACGAGTCCCGCGGCCAGGGCCGGCAGCGCGCGCGACCATTGGCCTGCTTCGATCGCGGCGTTGAGCGCGCTCTGGGTGGTCAGGCCGCCCGCCGCCAGCGCCAGGGCGACCAGCACCGCGGCCGGAACGGCGGCGGCGGCGAGCAGCGCCAAGGCCTGCGGCGCTCCCTCCAGCCACAGCCGCGCGCTGCGTCTGAGCAACTCGCTCAGTCTCATCGGCGCTATTCTAGCAGCTTCATGCCGGATTGACTTCATGTTTACGTCGTCGCAACACCGGCGTGCTACATTGTGCCCCCAAAAAAATTCACATGAACAAGACTTTTGTCGAGAGGCGGCGCTCCACGCTGCAGCGTGAAACGGAGCTCTGGAAGCAGGCCGTGACGGCCCATCAGAGGCTGCATTTTCTGGGCGAGGCCAGCCGGTTGCTGAGCGAGACGCTCGAGACCCCCAAGGTCCTGGACCGTCTGGCGGAGCTGGCCGTGCCCAAGGTCGCGGACTGGTGCATCGTGGACCTGCTCGACGACGACGGCCAGCTGCAGCTCGCCGCGGCGGCGGACGTGCAGCCGCGCAAGGCCCAGCTCGTGCGCGAGATGCGAAAGCGCTTCCCGCCCGATCCCGCGCGCCACCCCGCTTATCGCGCTATCCGGGAGGACCGCCCGCTGTTCGTCGACGGGGCGCGCTCGGCGGATCTGCGCGGCTTCGCGCGCAGCGGCGAGCACCTGGACCTCATGCGCAAGCTCAATCCCGGCTCCTTCGTCTGCGTGCCCCTCAAGGCCCGCGGCTCGGCCCTGGGCGTGCTGGCCCTGGGGCGCTCACGGAGCGGCTCGCTGAACAGCGCCGACGTGGAGCTGGCGCAGGCCCTGGCGCTGCGCGCTGGAAGCGCCCTCGATAACGCCCGCCTCTATGCTCTCGTCGAGACGCAGCGGCGGGAGATGAAGGAGACGCTCGACACCGTGCCGGCCATGATCTGGTACAAGGACTCCGAAAACCGCGTCCTGCGCTGCAACCGCGCGGCCGCCGATTGGTACGGCAAGCCGGAGACCGAGATCTGGGGCAAGAGCGCCTATGACCTCTTCCCGGACCGCGGGCCCGAGTACCACGCCGACGACCTGGACGTCATCCGAACGGGCCAGGCCAAGCGCGGCCAGCTGGAGGACTGCGTGTCGCCCCAAGGCAAGCGCTGCTGGATCCGGCGCGACCTGCTGCCCCGCTACGACGAGAAGGGGAACGTGGCGGGCGTGATCATCTTCGCCATGGACGTCACCGAGGTCAAGCGCGCCGAGGACTCTCTGCGCGAGAGCGAGCGCTCCCAGCGGGATTTCGTCGCCAACGTCTCGCACGAGTTCCGCACGCCGGTCGCCGCCATCAAGGGCTTCGCGGAGACGCTGCGGCGAGGCGGTCTGGAAGATTCGCGCAATCGGCTGGGCTTCGTGCGCACCATCGAGAGCCACGCCGACCGCTTGGACTGGCTGGTGCAGGACCTGCTCAACCTCTCGCGCCTGGGCTCGGGGATGGTCAAGTTCCGGCGCGACGTCATCGACGTGCCGGCGTTCCTGCGGCAGTTCGTCGAGAGCGTCTCGTCTCTGCTCGAGCGCAAGGCGCTGCGCGTCGACGTGCACGCCCCGGCCGGGCTGCGCGTCGTGAGCGACCACCCGCACCTGGTCCAGGTCTTCGACAACCTCGTCTCAAACGCCATCCGCTACAGCGCTCCGGGCGCCCGCATCCGCCTGGAGGCGCGCGCCGAGGGCCGGGCCTGCCGCTTCACCGTCAGCGACCAGGGTCCCGGCATCGCCGCCGAGCACCTGCCCCGCCTCTTCGACCGGTTCTACCGGGTCGAGAAGGGCGACAGCGGCGGCAGCACGGGGCTTGGCCTGCACATCGTCAAGACGATCGTCGAGGCGCAGGGCGGGCGGGTCTGGGCGGAGAGCGAGCTGGGCCGCGGGGCGGCCTTTCACGTCGTTCTGACGCGAAATATGTAAAATGGGCCCATGCCGCCCACGCTCCGCAAGGAGGGTCCCGAAAAGCTGTGCGGCTTGGCGCTCTACGTCGACGATCATGACCTGCCGGGCGTCTGGCACGGCGTCACGCTGCGTTCGACCGTCCCCCACGGCCGCGTCAAGAAGCTGACCTTCGATCCCGCGTTCCCCTGGGACGAGTGCGTCGTCGTCACGGCCCAGGACATCCCGGGCGAGAACTACGTCGCGCTCATCGAGAAGGACCAGCCCGCGCTGGCCGACGGCGTGGTCCGCCATCAGGCCGAGCCCATCGCCCTGATCGCCCACGAGAGCCGCGCCAAGGCGTACGCCGCCTTGAAGCACGTAGCCGTGGAGTACGAGCCGCTGCCTCCCGTCTTCGACATGGAGCGCTCCGAGAAGGTCTTCAAGAGCTTTCTGGTCGAGCGCGGCGACGTCGAGGCGGGGCTACGCGGCGCCGACGTCGTCGTCGAGGGCGAATACCGCGTGCCGCACCAGGAGCAGGCCTACATCGAGAACAACGGCATGGCCGCCTGGTTCGAGAAGGACGGCACGCTGGTGGTCCTGGGCTCGCTGCAGTGCCCGTATTACGTGCAGAAGGCGCTGATGCCGCTCTTCGGCCTGCCGGCGGAGAAGGTGCGCGTGGTCCAGGCGACCACGGGAGGCGGCTTCGGCGGCAAGGAAGAGTACCCCTCGATCATCGCCGCCCACGCGGCGCTGCTGGCGCGCAAGGCGAAGCGGCCGGTGAAGATCGTCTACGACCGCCACGAGGACATGGCCGCGACGACCAAGCGCCACCCGGCCGTGGTGCGCCACCGCACCGGGCTGACGAAGGACGGCCGGCTCGTCGCCCAGGAAGTGGACGTGGTCATGGACGGGGGCGCGTACGTGACGCTCTCGCCGGTGGTGCTCTCGCGCGGCACGATCCACGCCTGCGGCCCTTACGAGTGCCCCAACGTCCGCATCCGCTCGCGCGTGGTGATGACGAACACCCCGCCCAACGGCGCCTTCCGGGGCTTCGGCGCGCCCCAGACCCTCTTCGCCGCCGAGCTGCACTGGGAGAAGATCGCCGATGTCTTGAAGCGCGATTCCGTGTCCTTGCGGCGGCTCAACGCCCTGCGCGAGGGCTCCACCACGGCCACGGGCCAGGTCCTGCGCAAGAGCGTGGCCGCCCTGGACGTGCTCGACGCCGTGGTCAAGCGCAGCGCCTACGATAAGCGCCGCAAGGACTGCGCGCGCTGGAACGCCGACGCCGGCAAGCCGACGCGGCGCGGCATCGGCCTGGCCCTGGTCCATCACGGCTCGGGCTTCACCGGCTCGGGCGAGGTGATGCTGGCCAGCAAGGCCGGCGTGACGCTGACGCGCGACGGCCGCGTCCAGGTCCTGGCGGCCTCCACCGAGATCGGCCAGGGCACCAACACCATCTTCTCGCAGATCGCCGCGGGCGCGCTGGGCCTGCCCGTGAGCGCCGTCGAGGTGCAGACGCCCGACACCGCCAAGGTCCCCAACAGCGGGCCGACGGTGGCCAGCCGCACCGTCATGGTTGTCGGCAAGCTCATCGAGCGGGCGGCTCTGCAGCTGAAAGAGGCTTTGAAGGAGAAGAGGTTGTCGATCAAGACGCCGGCCGATCGGCGCAAAGCAGGGAAGGCCCTCGGCGGCAAGCAGTTCATCGTCCAGTACGAGAAGCCCAGCGATGTCACCTGGGACGATAAGCTCTACAAAGGGGACGCTTATGCCTCCTACGGCTACGCTTGCGTGGCCGCCGAGGTGGAGATCGACAAGGTGACCTGCGAGACGCGCATCAGCAAGCTGTGGACGGCCCACGACATCGGCCGCGCCGTGAACCCGCTGCTGGCGGAGGGCCAGGTCATCGGCGGCATCGCGCAGGCCGTGGGCTATGCCCTGCTCGAGAAGCCGGTCTTCGGCGCCGGCCTCACCGGCTATATCATCCCGACCGCCTTGGACACGCCGGAGATGGACGTCGTCATCATCGAGAAGCCCTTCGAGGGCGGCCCCGGAGGGGCCAAGGGCGTGGGCGAGATGCCGATGGACGTGCCGGGGCCGGCGATCGCCGCCGCCGTCAAGCAGGCGCTGGGCGCTCTGATCCCGGAGCTGCCCATTTTGCCCGAGAGGATCCATGATCTCATTGACCGTTAACGGCAAGAAGCGCTCGTTCAAGGGGCCGCCTTTCACGCGCCTGATCGACGCCCTGCGCGAGACGTTCCGGCTCACCGGCGTCAAGGAAGGCTGCGGCGAGGGCGAGTGCGGCGCCTGCACGGTGCTGCTCGACGGCGAGCCGGTCAACGCCTGCCTGATCCCGATCTGCCAGGCCGACGGCCGGCGCGTGCGGACCGTCGAGGGGCTGGGCGCCCCGGGCAAGCTCAGCCCGCTGCAGCGCTGCTTCCTCGAGAACGGCGGGGCG
Organism: uncultured Elusimicrobia bacterium; assembly: GCA_964653765.1. Classification (GTDB taxonomy): domain Bacteria; phylum Elusimicrobiota; class Elusimicrobia; order UBA1565; family UBA9628; genus JAGWUP01. The sequence goes on from CAZZGQ010000045.1 coordinate 6,372, forward strand.
CAGTGCGGCATCTGCACGCCGGGCATGCTGATGACGGCCAAGGCCCACCTTGACGCGGGCGGCTCGACCAAGCCCGAAGCGCTGCGGGAGGCCTTGGCCGGCAACCTCTGCCGCTGCACGGGCTATCAGCACATCATCGACTCGGTGAGGAAGGCTCGATGAGGGGGGACGCCGCTTCCGTCGAAGTCGTGCGGCCCAAGAACGCCAAGGAGGCCGTCGCCGCCTGCGCGCGAGACGGCGGCAGCCTGGTCCTGGCCGGCGGCACCGATCTCATGGTCCTCTGGAACCTGGGCGCCCTCAACGGCCGCCGGGTCGTGGACATCTCGCGCCTGGTCGAATGGTCGCGCATCGCCCGCCTCAACCACGGCCTCTCGATCGGCTCGCTCGTCACCCACGCCCGCATCAAGCGCGACACGGGCGTCCTGGCCGGCTTCCCGCTGCTGGCGCGCGCCTGCGGCACGATCGGCGCCGCTCAGATCCAAAACCGCGGCACTCTCGGCGGCAACCTGGCCAACGCCTCCCCGGCCGGCGACACGTTCCCGCCGCTGGCGGTCTACGAGGCCCTGGTCCACGTCGTGTCCACGCGGGGCAAGCGGATGCTGGCTTTTTCAGAACTTTTCACGGGAGTGAAAAGGACGAGCCTTCGGCCCGGGGAGCTGATCACGGCCGTCGAGCTGCACGAGCCGCACAAGAAGCCGTCGCGGCAGTACTTCCGGAAGGTCGGGACGCGGGCGGCGCAGGCGATCTCGAAGATCGTGGCGGCGGGCGTGCTGTGGCTGAACCCGGACAAGACGGTGAAGGAAGTGCGCTTCGCGCTGGGGTCGGTGGCGCCGACGGTCAGACGGTTGAAGGCCGTAGAGGAGTTTTTGCAGAACAAACCTTTGAATCCCGAGACGATCTCCGAGGCCTGCGGCCTCGTGGAGATCGATATCTCCCCTATCGACGACATTCGGTCGACTCGCGCGTACCGCTTGGCGGTTTCGAAAAACCTGCTGCGGGAATTCCTCGAGGGGAAGAGATGACAAAGACCACTTTGCAGGGAAATGATCTTCGCTCGGTTTTGGCTTCATTGAAAAAGGCCAACGCCAAAACCTCGCGGGACTTCCCAGGGGACACAGTTGCGCGCCAACCCGTGCACACCGTCTATGGCGGCGCGCAACTGTTCAAGTGTGATGCCGCTCCCAAGCTGGGGACGCTGGCGCTGAAGTCGCTGTCGCAGTTCGCGCCGGACGCGAAGGTCTTCGGCGAGGCGCTGGGCCTTCCCGAGAAGCTGGCGCGGGCGGTGTACCCGCGCGTGGTCGACAAGCTCAAGCGCGAGCCCGTGGAGGACTTCCGCATCGACTTCGAGGACGGCTACGGCAACCGGCCCGACGAGGAGGAAGACCATCACGCCCTGGCGGCCGCCGACGAGGTGCGCCGCGGCATGCATGAGAAGACGCTGCCGCCTTTCCTCGGCATCCGCGTCAAGACCTTCTCGCAGGAGCTGCACGCGCGCAGCATCCGCACGCTCGATCTCTTCGTCACGGCCGTGGCGGGGCGCGAGCGCCGGCTGCCCGGCAACTTCGTCGTGACGCTGCCGAAGATCACGAGCCCGGAGCAGGTGGCCGCGCTGGCCGCGATCCTCGCCGGCCTCGAGAAGAAGCTCAAGCTGCCGGCGCGCTCGCTGCCGCTCGAGCTCATGGTCGAGACGACGCAGTCCATCTTCACCGCCGACGGCGGCGTGGCGCTGCGAGAGCTCGTCGACGCCGCCCAGGGCCGCTGCCGGGGCGCGCACTTCGGCACCTACGACTACACGGCCGGCTGCAACGTCACCGCCTCGCAGCAGCGCATGGATCACCCCGTCTGCGACTTCGCCAAGCACGTCATGCAGGTGTCGCTGGCGGGCACCGGCGTGACGCTTTCGGATGGCGCTACTAATGTGATGCCTGTAGGCCCGCACCGCGCCGTCCCCGGCCACGGCCTCTCCAGCGAGCAGGTCCACGAGAACGTGCTGGCCGTCCACCGCGCCTGGAAGCTGCACTTCGACCACATCCAGCACTCGCTGACCTGCGGCTACTACCAGGGCTGGGACCTGCACCCGGCGCAGCTGCCCACGCGCTACGCCGCGATCTACTCCTTCTTCCTCCAGGGCCTGCCCTCGGCCTCGGCGCGCCTGCGCAATTTCATCGAGAAGGCCGCGCAGGCCACGCTGGTAGGCGACGTCTTCGACGACGCGGCCACCGGCCAGGGCCTGCTCAACTATTTCTTGCGCGGCGGCGCCTGCGGCGCCCTGACCGCCGACGAAGCCGCCGCCGCGGGCCTGACGCCGGAAGAGCTGCAGACCCGCTCGTTCCTGAAGATCTTGCAAGCCAGGAGAAAAGCGTAATATGAAGCGAAGAGACCTGATCAGCCACATCACCGCGCAAGGCTGCGTGCTGCTGCGCGAAGGCGGGAAGTACTCCGTCTACCAGAACCCGGCCAATCTCAAGGAAGTGCCCATCACGCGCCATCCCGAGATGGAAGACTTCGCCGCCCGCAAGATCTGCAAGGCCCTCGGCATCGAGCTGATGAAGTAATCAGCTTCCGCGGTAGGTGGAGTAGCCGAAGGGAGAGAGCAGCAGGGGGACGTGGTGGTGGCGCTCGTCGGTCACCTCGAAGATCACGTCCACATAGGGATAGAAGGCGCGCAGCTGGTTCTTGACGAAGTAGGCCTGCGTCTCGAAGCGCAGCTTGTAGACGCCGCGCTCCAGCTGGTCCGGCTTGAGCAGGTCGGCGCAGCGGCCGTCGGCGTTGGTGACGCCTTGCGCCAGCTTGTGCCAGTCGTCGCGGCTGAGACGCCAGACCGACACCTCGATGCCCGCGGCCGGAAGGCCGCGCGAGGTGTCGAGCACGTGGGTCGTCAGCGGGCTGCCCATAACTCTATGATAGCAACTTGGCTAAGCGGAGCTTCGTGATCTTGGCCTGCTCGCCCGCGGCGATCTTCAGCTCCGTCTCCGGCACGTTCGGGAGGCGGGCGCGCAATAGCGTCAGCATCTCGTCGGCCGACTTGCCCGTGGCGCAGATGATGAAGATGTGGCCGAAGCGCTTCTCGTACTCGGCGTTGCCGCGCGCCAGCGCGTCGAGCGTCTCCTCGGAGGCCTCGGCGATCGAGCCCTGCTCGCCGCCCGCGAACTTCAGCCGCAGCGCGGCCTTGTCGCCGATGCGCGGGTGGTGGGAGAAGGCCTCGAGGAAGTCGTCGCGCCCGCAGCGCGCCCAGGCCTCGGCGGCGGTCGTTTCGAGCGCCCTCAGGTCCGAATAAGGCCGGCGCCGCACCACCGCCATCGCCCAGCGCGCGCTGCCGCAGCAGGTCATCAGCGCCTGCAAGGCGCTGGGCTCGTCCATGGCGTTGAAGTCTTGCAGCTTCATGCGGGCTTGCCGTAGACCCGCAGGCGGCTGATGCCTCCGTCCGGGTAGATATTCAGGCGCAAGTGAGAGAAAGGGCCGCGCGCCGCGAGCTCGCGGGCGAAGAAGTGCCGGTGGTGCGCCTTGAGCTTGGTCCGCGGCAGCAGCTCGGTCCAGGGGCCGTTCGCGCTCCGGGCGCCCTCGATCGAGCAGGTGTCCGGGTAGTTGCCCTTGAAGTGATTGGTGTCGACCTCGATCTTCTCGAGCGTCCCCGCGCAGCCCAGCTTGATCACGCACCAGTCGTGGCCGGGCCCGCGGCGGCGCTTGGTCTCCCAGCCGTCGCCCATGTTCTTGGCGCGCCCGGGCATGAGCATGTTGCCGGCGCGGCCGAAGAACATGTCCGATTGCTGGAGCGCCAGGCCCCCGTGCTCGACGGCCGCCAGGTCCACCGCCTTGCCCGGCTTCATGAGCTTGGCCCAGTCGGGCACGACGTCGCCGTGCACGCGCAGGCGCGCCACGCCGCCGTCCGGGAAGATGTTGAGCTTGACGTGCGTCCACGGCCGGATGCTCGGCACCGGCAGCAGGTTCTGGGAGCCGCCCTTGAGCGCGGCCCGCGGCAGGATCTCCGACCACTGCGTGGTCTTTTTCAAGATAACCACGTCGCAGGCCTCCATCGAGCAGGACTCGGGGTAGTTGCCGATGAAGTGGTTGGTGTCCACGTCGAGGCCGCGGATCACGCCGCGCATCCCGAGCTTGATCACGCACCAATCGAAGCCGGGCGTGCGCCGCCGGCGCGTCTCCCAGCCGTCCATCCACTTGCCGCGGCTGGTGAACTTCTCGGGGATGAAGATGCCGCGCCCCGGCTTGAGGAGGTTCTCCTTGGGCGCAAAAAATTCGTCGTTGGCGGAGAGCGCCTTGCCGCCCACGCGTTCCGCCGCCAAGTCCGTCAGTTGGGTGAAGTCCATCAGACAGTGCCCTCCAGCAGGGACCGGCCGGCGCGCGCGCCCGCCAGATCGATCTTATCGCCGCGCAGGAAGACGGCGCGGGTGCGGCCGCGCAGAACACGGCCCGAATAGGGGGTGAGCTTGTGCCGGTGGCGCACGAAGCTGGGCGAGACCTCCACCGTGGCCTCGGGATCCCAGACCACGAGGTCGGCGTCGAAGCCGGGCGCCAGGCGTCCCTTGCGCGACAGGCCCGCAAGCCGGGCCGGCGCCTCGCTGACGAGGCGCGACAGGCCCTCCAGGGAGCCGCCGCGGCTCGACCAGCCTGTCCAGGCGGCCGGCAGCGTGAACTGCAGGCCGGCGATGCCGCCCCAGGCCCGCTCGAAGTCGCCGCTCTCGAGCTTCTTGAGCTCGGGGACGCAGGGCGAGTGGTCGGACACGATCATGTCGAGGACGCCCTCGCGCAGCGCGGCCCACAGCTTCTCGCGGTTGGCCCGCTCGCGGATCGGGGGCGCGCACTTGTAGTCCGTGCGGCCCGGCTCGATCTCCTCGGCGGCGAAGGTGAGGTAGTGCGGGCAGGTCTCGGCGGTGAAGGGCAGCCCCGCCTTCTTGGCCTTCGCCACGGTGGGCAAAGCCTCCGCCGCGGAGAGATGGACGATGTGGGTCCGGCAGCCGGTCTCCTCGCAGAGGCGGGCCGCCAGCGCGACGGCGTCGACTTCCCAGCGGGCGGGACGGGAACCGAGGTAATCCGAATAGGATTTCGCGTCGCCGAAACGGCCCGGCGCCCCGACACAAAGCTCCGCGTGCAGCAGCAGGGGCAGGCCGAGGCGGGCCAGGACCGGCATGGCCTGGCGCAGGTCCGCCTCCGTGGCTTGCGGGAAGTCGTCGATGCCGGAGTGGCACATGAACGCCTTGCAGCCGCGCGCCCCCGCGGCGGCCAGGCCTTCCAGCTCGCCGGCGTTGCCGGGCACGACCCCGCCCCAGAACGCGGCGTCCACGCGCAGGCGCCCATCGACGGCGGCCAGCTTCTCGCGCAGCGCGGCCGCCGAGGTCGTGACCGGGATGCAGTTGAGCGGCATGTCGACGATCGTCGTCACGCCGCCGGACGCCGCCGCGTCGGTGGCGGTCTCGAAGCCTTCCCATTCGGTCCGCCCCGGCTCGTTGACGTGCACGTGGCTGTCCACGAGGCCGGCCATGATGACGGAATCGCCGTAGTCGCGCGCGGGAGTGTCGTAAGGCAGCAGCGCGTCGATCCGGCCGTCCTTAATGCGGATCGCGCCCGGCCGTGTGGCGCCGTCGGCCACCAGGCGCCGGCTGCGCACAATCTGTTGGCTCAATAGGCCCTATTCTAGCTTAAGTAGGTCTTTAGGCGGAGGTAGGCTTGGTCCGATCGGCGTATACTATTCATTCGGTAATGGAACCTCTTCGATTAGGGCTTATCGCCGCCCTGGCATCGGCGACCGCCTCATCGGCCTGGGCGGACGGCGTCGACGCGTTCGAGTTCTTCGAGGAAGAGGCGCGCGTGATGACGGCGGCGCGACGCAGCGAGCCGGTCGATGAGGCGCCGATGTCGGTGGAGGTCATCACCGCGGAGGAGGTCCGCCAGTCGGGCGCCCTCAACATCTGGGACTTGTTGCGCTTTAGGGCCGGGATGGACGTCGTGGAGAACAGGGATCCCAAGCTGGGCGCTCGCGCCCTCGTGGCCGTCCGCGGCTCGCCGGTGAACTTCATCAACAACCTGCTGGTCTTGGTCGACGGGCGCAGCGTCTATAGCATGGACGGCGGCGGCACCCTTTGGGAGCAGCTGCCGGTCCAGCTCCAGGATATCGAGCGCATCGAGATCGTGCGCGGTCCCAATGCGGCCTTGTACGGCTCCAACGCGGGGACAGGCGTCATCAACATCATCACCAAGCGGCCGGCCGCGCAGTCCGGGGCCGCCGCCTCGGGGCTCTTCGGCACCATGGGCGGCGACAGGCACGTCAACCAAGAGACGGCCTCCGTCGACCACGCGCTGGGCGGCTTCGATTACCGTCTGAGCTACACCCATCGCGCCGACGACGGCTTCCCCAATGCCAACGGCGACAGGACCAACGACTTCCTCTTCAGCAACAAAGCCGACTTCCGCGGCCTGTGGACCGTCTCTCCGCAGACGAGCTTGGAGCTGTTCACGGGCGGCTCGTGGGACACGGCCGGGCAGCCGCTGGTGACGATGCCCAACAGCGCCCAGTCACGCGTGCGCTCGCACTTCGAGATGGCGAAGTTCACTCATAAGCTCAGCGAGGGCTCGGATGTCCAGGCGTTCGTCTCCCGCAGCGAGCAGTGGAATACCATCGATCCCGCCTTCGGCGGAGTCGACGCCCCCTTCGCCCTGAGCATGGTGGACGATCGCAACTACCAATACGACGTCGACCTGCAGCACCACTTCGCCTGGCTCGACCGCCGGATGCAGACCGTCTGGGGGATGACGTGGCGTGATGCCGTGACCTATTCCGATCAACGCTACGCGGGCGCTCCCCGACAAGTGGACCGCACGATACGGGGGTTCGTCTCCGACACGGCCCGGCTCACCGATCGGTTGAGCGTCACCGGCTCCATCTCTTTAGAGGACTCGGACTACGGCGGCCTGGAGCCGGCCTATCAGGTCGCCATGGTCGAGACGCTGGCTCCCGACCATCGGATCAGGCTCTCTCATGCGCTGGCTCCGGCGCAGCCCACCGCCTTCAAGCTGCACGCGAACAATCAGACGTCGGCGACCACGGCGCTCGTGGGCAACCCCGCCTCCACGGCCGAGAAGCTGACCAACTACGAGGTCGGTTACATCGGGGATTTCCTGGACCGGCATCTGCGCGCCGAGGCCAACGTCTACTACCAGCGCAACCGCGATCTCGCCACGCTCATCACGTTGCGGACGATCGGCGGCGTGACGTATCACGCCTTCGCCACCAACGATGAGACGATCTCTCGCGGCGTGGAGTCGAAGCTGAGCTATGAGTGGAGCCGCGCTCGGTCCGTCTACGCGAACTATACCTTCGAGAGCGTCACCTCCTGGCAATCGCCGGCGGCGGAGCAGAAAGGCACGCCGTCGCACAAGTTCAACTTCGGCGGGACCACCGGATTAGGGGGCGGGTTCTCGGCCAGCGCCAACGTCGGCTGGAAGGACGGCTATGACGGTCCGAGCCCGACGTTCCTGGCCGTCCATCCGTACTGGCGGCTGGACGCGAGGCTGTCTTATAAGCGCGGACCGGTTGAGGTCTTCGCTGCCGGGCAGAACCTCACGCGTCCCGTGCATCAGGTGGAGTTCACGGGCTTGGATGTCCCGCGGACGATCTACGGCGGCTGCTCCCTGAGCTTCTAACCGCGCCTACTGAGGTCGGCCTTCCGAGTCGAAGCTGGCCGAGGTGCCGTCGAGCCGAGAGACCGTGATGGCGCCCGAGGAAAACTGCACGGAGGCGGCCCCCGTCGACAGCTGCGCGATGTAGGAGGGCGTGCCGCTGACGGAGCTGTCGTACAGGTAAGCGCCGCGGTCGTCGCCGACGATCTGCGCCATGCGGGCCCCGTCGTCGCTGTAGTAGAGTTGGACGGGCGCCGCCGAGGTGCTGGCGGCCGGCGGGGGGCTGGCCGTGACCTGGATGGTGGCCGCGGGCCCTCCGGCGTAGGATTGCAGCGGCAGCGAGGCGTAAGGCACGTATTGGCTGTCCATGTAGACGTACATCACGCCGCCCGGATCCTGCCACCACCAATAGTCGCCGTGCCAGTAGGCCCACCGAGCCCAGACCGGGTCGTACCACCACCACCGGTTGTACCAGCGTCGCGTCCAGTAGAAGCGCGGGCCCGCGTAGAAGCCGTACCAATGCGCTCCCCAGGCGTCGAAATAGTGGCAGTAGCGAAGCCCGCTTTCATAGTGCCAGTAGAAGCGGCCGCGCTCACGCTCGCCGTTCTCGCGAGCCTGGATCACCTGCACGACGGGCTGGCGCCGCTCGATGAAAGCGTGGTTGGGGGCGGCCGTCATGGCCGCCGTGCCGGGGGGAGGGGTGGGCGGCTCGTGATGGTCGCGCACGAGTTGGCTCTTCTCGGCGATGGGCTCGGGCGCCCGCGGCGCCGCGCGGCGCGGCACGGGAACGCCGGCCGGCGGTCGGCGCGGCGGAGGGGGAGGCGGCAACTTCGCCTGGAAGCGCTGGCCCGGCTTGGCGGGCCGCGGCTTCTGCTGCTGCTTCTGCGCCTTCGGGCGCTCCTGCTTGGGCTTGCGTTGTTCCGGCTGGCGCTTCTGCTTGCGCTCTTCGCGGCGCTCGTCCCGGCGCTCTTCCTGAGCGCGGGCGCGGGAGGGCGAGAGGACCAGCAGACCGAGCAGCGCCAAGCCGAGCTTCATGCCATTATTACGGGCGAGTCGCCGAAAAGTTCCAATTCTCCAGCGCGCAGGGATAGGGGACGTCGACCTCCAGGACGCGCCGGCTCCGCAGCCAGGCGTCGAGCCGCTCGGCCGTCTCGAGCGCCCGCACGCCCTCGGGCGACAGGAGGACGGGATGGCCGCGCCGCCCGCCCACGCGCGGGACCACGGCGTCGGCGTCCGCCGGGCGCAGGGCGTCGAAGAGGCCCGCCTCCCAGACGGGCATGTCGACGTGGTGAACGAACGTCCAGTCCGCCGGCCCGGCGGCGCGGGCCAAGGCGCGCAAGGCGTCGATGGGCTGCTCGTCGGGATCGACGGCCGTCCAGCCGACCTCGGGCGCCAGGGCGCGGCAGCGCGGCAGCCACTCCTGCTGCACGGAGACGAAGACCCGCGCGGCGCCGAAGCGAGGGATCAGGAAGTCGAGCTGGCGCTCGAGCAGCGTCTTGCCCTCGTGGAGGAGCCAGGCCTTCGGCCCGCCGGCCCGCTTACCGCGCCCGGCGGCCAGCAGAAACGACGGCACTTTCCTTTTTCTCGAGCAGCCCGCGGGCGATCTCGTTGGCGCGCGCCGCCAGCCGCTGCTCGTCGTGGTGGACGAGGTGGCCGTTCTCGACCACGACCTTGCCGTTGACGATCGTCCACTTGGCGCGGTGCGACGAGCCGCAGAAGAGCAGAGCCGCCACGGGATCGGAGAGCGAGCCGGCGAAATCGATCGTGTCCACGCGGAAGATCGCGAGGTCGGCCGCCTTGCCCGGGGCGATCTCGCCGATGTCGTCGCGGCCGAGGACGGCGGCGCCGCCGCGCGTGGCCATCCAGAGCGCGTCACGGGCCGGCATGCTGGCCACGCCGGTGCGCACGCGATGGACGAGCATGGCGTTGCGCACCTCGCCCAGCATGTCGCCGCTGTCGTTGGAGGCCGAGCCGTC
>CAZZGQ010000046.1:0-8931 GCA_964653765.1 uncultured Elusimicrobia bacterium
CAACTGCATCAAGTCGGGCAAGGCCGTCCGTCCCGCGAAATAATACCAATTGAATCGGCTCCCGCAGGGGCTTGTCTGGGCCGCGGCACTCGCCGCGGCCCTTCCTGCTTTCCTGCTGCCGTTCCATAACCCGGACCTGTTCTGGCACCTGTCGTCCGGGCGCTGGATCGTCCAGCACGGAGCGCTGCCCTACGCCGAGTTCCTCTCCTTCAGCCTTCCGGGCAAGCCCTGGCTGGATTTCGAGTGGCTGTCGCAACTGGCGTTCTACGGCGCCGACGCGGCCGGAGGCTTCCTCGGCGTCTGGCTGCTGAAGGCGGCGCTGCTCGCGGGCTGCGCCTTTTTCTTCGACCGGACGCTGCGGGAGAACGACCTTTCTTCGCGCGCGCGCGCGGTCGCTTTAGCCGTCTGGGGCGTGGCCGCGCTCTCCTGGTCCGACGCCCGCCCGGAGCTGTTTTCGCTTCTGCTCTTTTCCGCCGTCCTCTGGCGTCTCGAAGCCGTCCGGCTGGGCCGCGTCGATCCCGACTTCAGGAGCCTGGTCCTCACGGTGGGCGTGTTCGCGCTGTGGTCCAACCTCCACGCGGGCTTCCCGCTCGGCGTCGAGGCGATCGCGATCTACGGCGTCGGAGAGCTCATCGAGGGACGGCCGCGGCGAGGCGTCGCCTTGGCGATCCTGGCGGCGGTCGGCGCAGCGGCGGCCCTCCTCAATCCGTACGGCCTGGGCCCGTACCGCGTGCTGGCCGAGCACTACGCGGCGCAGCAGGACTTGGCGCGCTACATCGCCGAGTGGCACCCGATGTCGGCGGCGAACCCGCTGCATTGGCCTTTCCTGGCGCTGGTCGTGACGGGAGCCTTGGCGGCGGCCGCGCGCATGGCGGAGCCGTACGAGGGCCAGGCGCAGTGGACGCGCCGCGCGCCTTGGGGCCTGTTCCTGCTCTGCGGCCACCTCGGCGCGAACGGCCTCCTGCACGCGCGCTTCGCGCCGTACTTCCTGGTCGCGGCGCCGGCCGCGGTGGCGATCGTCGCCCAAGAGGCGCGCGGCTGGCTGCGCGGTGTCCTCGTCGCCGGCATCGCGGCCGCCATCATCTTCCTCCTCTGGCTCGGCCCTCGCTTGTATCGCTCCGGCGTCTTCAACGACAAGGACGTGCCGCGCCGCGCCGCCGAGTTCATGGCGCGCCAGGAGCCGGCGCTCTCGCCGCTGCGGCTCTTCAACCAGTGGGAGTGGGGCGGCTATCTCGCCTGGCGCCTGCGGCCATGGTACCGCGTCTACTCGGACGGCCGCTACGTCTTCCACGAGCAGCTGCCGCGCGTGGCGCGGGCCGCGGAGAGCCCGGAGTCCTGGCAGGCGTTCATGCAGGGCGAGCGCTTGAACGGAGCTCTCGTCCCCAACCGCGACGCCTTCCTGCCGAGCGCTCGCCGCTATCCCGACGGCTCGACCAAGTCCTTCGACCGGCCCTGGTATCTGTTCTACTTCCCGCGCGAGCGCTGGGCCCTCGTCTACTGGGACGCGCAAGCGCTGCTCTTCGTGGAGCGCGCCTCCGTCCCGCCGTCCTGGCTGAAGGAGCACGAGTACCGCTGGCTGCGCCCCAAGGACGACGCGGCCTTCCAGGACGCCATGGCTCGCGGCGAGATCCCCTTGAAGGACTGGCAGGCCGAGAAAGCTCGGCACGACGAGGAGCTGGGACGCGATGCCGACGCCGTCCGCTGAGCTCGTCTTCCTCTTCACCGACGTCGAGGGTTCGACTCGGCTTTGGGAGGAGCATCCGGTCGAGATGCGGTCGGCCTTGGCGCGCCACGACGAGATCCTTCGTTCGTCGATCGAGTCGCACGGCGGCAGCGTCTTCAAGACGGTCGGCGACGCTTTCTACTCCACCTTCTCGGAGATGGGCGCGGCCGCGCGGGCCGCGGCGCAGGCCCAACGCCGCTTGTCCGAGGCGAGCTGGGACGATACCGGCCCGATCCGGGTGCGCATGGCGCTCCACGTGGGGCCGGTCCAGCAGCGCGATCGCGACTATTTCGGACCGACGCTGAACCGGGTGGCCCGCGTGCTCTCGGCGGGACATGGAGGCCAAGTGCTCCTGTCCGCGGCCGCCGCGACGGACCTGCGCGACTGCCTGCCCGCCGACCTGTCGATCGAGACGCTCGGCCGTCACCGTCTCAAGGATCTGCCTGAGCTGGAGGAGATCGCTCGTCTTCGCGGCCCCGGCCTGCGCGACGATTTCCCGCCGCTCAAGACACTGGCGCCGCCGCCGCTCAAGCTTCCTTCGAGCCTGACGGCCTTCATGGGGCGCGAGCGCGAGCTGAGGACTCTGCTCGGCCTGCTCCGTTCCGGTGTTCGCCTGCTCACCGTCACGGGATCCGGCGGCGCCGGAAAGACGAGGCTCGCCGTGGAGGCCGGGGCCGCCTTCGGGCCCCAGCTCGCGGGAGGCGCGATCTTCGTATCCCTGGCGCACGTTGTCGACTTCAACGTCGTCACGCAGGAGATCGCGCGCGCCTGCGGCTTGCACGACGCGGCGGCGACGATCTCGCCGGAGGAGCTCGGCGCGGCGCTGGCCGACCGGGATCTGCTGCTGCTGCTCGACAACCTCGAGCAGATCCCGGACGCCGGGCTCCCGATCGAGCGCCTGCTGGAGCGGGCGCCTCGCTTGCGGGTCTTGGCGACCTCGCGGTCCCCCTTGCGCATCATGGGCGAGGAGCTTTTCGCGCTCGGAGCCATGCCGCTGGACGGGAAGGGCGGGGCGGTGGACTTGTTTTTCGCCAGGGCCAAGGCCGTGAGGCCCGGGCTGCGCGTCGACGTGGAGACGACTAAGACGGTGCGCGCCATCTGCGACAGGCTGGACGGACTTCCGCTCGCCGTCGAGCTCGCCGCGGCGCGCTGCCGGGCGCTGCCGCCGTCGGACGTCCTCAAACGGCTGAGGGCCGGCTCATCGGAGACCCTGGACCTCGGCATCAGACGGCGATCCGCGGACGCGCGCCACGAGACGGTGCGCAGCACCCTGGCCTGGAGCGCGCGCATGCTCTCCCCGAAGGCTCAACGCGTCCTCGCCTGGCTCGGACCCTTCACGTCGAGCGTCGATCCTGCCCAGGTCGGGGCGGCCGTGGGCGATCCGGACGTCGGGATCGTGCTGGAGGAGCTGGCCGACGCGAGCATCTTGACCGCCCTTCCCGACGAGGACGCTCGCCGGTTCCGCATGCTGTGCACGATCCAGGACTACGCCCGGGAGCAGCTCTCCCGGCTCGGCGAGACGGACGCCGCCTGCGCGGCGCATCTGCGCGTTTTCGAGGCGCTCGTCGTGCGGCCGGAATGGCGGCACCGGGTTGTGTACGATCAAGGCTGGTTGGCGGTCGCGGCGCGCGAGCACGACAACATCATCGCCGCGATCGATCGCGCCCTGTCTTGGGCGCCGGACAGCGCGCTGCGGATGGTCGGACGCCTGCAGCCTTACTGGTTCGCGCGCGGCCATCTGCGTCTGGGCCACACGAAGATCGCGGCGGCTCTCGCGGCCCGGCCGAACGGGGACCCGTTCGATCGGGCTTGGGCCATGACCGCGCTGGCCTTGGTCAAGTTCAATCTTGGCGAGCTCGACGGCGTGCTGGAGCTCTATGATCAGGCGGGAGCGCTCTTCGAGAAGAGCGGCACGCCGGCGGACTTGGCCCGGATCAACCAGTACCGCGCCTATTATCAGATGGCGACCGGGCGGCACGAAGAGGCCGAGCGCATCGGCGAAGAATCCCTTCGGCAGCATCGCGTGGACGGAGACGATTTCGGCGCCTCTAACGCCCTGCACACTCTCGGGGAGAACGCGCGAGCCATGGGCCGGCTGGACCTGGCCAAGAGCCGCTACGAAGAGGCGCTGCGCGTGCGCCGCAAGATCAGCGACCCGCGTGGCGAGGCGCTGAGCAGCGCCGGCCTCGCTTACGTGGCGTTGGCCTGCGCTCGGCCTGAGGCGCGCGCCCACGCGGCGCGAACGCTGGAGCTGCACGCCGGCAACAAGGACCCTTACGGCGTCGTCCACGCGCTCAACCTGGCGGCGCGCGTGGCGCTGGCGTGCGGAGGGGAGGCGCGCGCGCTCAAGGCGGCGCGGCTTCTCGGCGCGGCGCGGGAGCTTCAGGAGCGCATCAACCTGAAGATCGACCCGTTCGACAGCAAGGACTTCGACGCCGTCCAGGCCGCGCTGAGCGCGGCGCTGCCCGACGACCGTCGCGAGCGCGCTTTGGCGGAAGGCGCCTCTCTCGACCAGGACCAAGCCGTGGCGCTGGGCCTGGAAGTCCTGTCGAGCTGAGTCGGACTGGGCCCTATGGTCCCTATCCGCGGCCTATCGGCCCAGGCGCGCGCCGGAAGCGGGAGCTAACCTTGGGGTATGCATGAAGCGGCTCGTCGCGCGGGCGCCATCGTCGCCATGCTGGTCGCGCTGGCATGGCCCGCCACGGCCGGCCTAGGGCCGGATTTCCAGCCGCGGTTCGTCAAGGCCTCGGACGGACAGCCCGCGGAAGCCAGGGACTTGGTCGTCGACGCGGCGCAGAGATGCCCGGCTCGCTTGCTCGATGAGCGCGGCCGCGGGGCCCTCCCCTTGTTCTCGGCGTTAACGACGCAGGACACGATGTTGGCGGAGCGATGGGCCGCCGAGCAAGCGGACCTGGCCGAGCTGTTCCCGCATCTGAGGATCGAGCCGCCGGAGAATCTTCACATCACCCTGGTCTTCATGAGCCCGCGCGGTTGGGACGCCGGCGCGATCGACACCATGGAGAGATACGCCTTGGACGGCCCGAAGGTTTCCGGTCGACTGGAGTTGAGCGGCTCGATGGAGACGTTCGGCCCCAAGAACGACGTGGCCGTGCTCCATTTCGAATCGATCCCCTCCGAATGGACGCGGCGGCTGGTGGCCAATCGCCAGGTCTTGACCGATATCGGTTTGCGTCCTCGTGACCGATACGACGACGCGTTCAACGCGCACATTTCGCTCGCTTATGCGCCCACGGAGCAGGACAAGCCGGAGCTCGAACGTTTCGAGCGCTGGATGACCGAGCATGCCGACCTCTTCGGCGGTCTCAAGATCTCCATCCCCGACTCCGCCAGGCCGCGGTTGTTCGTCGTCGTGGGTCGCGGCGACGATACGAGGTTCGTCCCGCTGCGGGACTGTCTCGCTTCGTCACGTAGCACGTCCGTCGCCCAAGCGTCCAGGTAGAGGGCTTTCTACTAGTTTCAGGAAAGCCGGGAAGGCGGATTCGTCGGCGACGGCCGGTAGTCGCGCGGGACGAACTCGACGTTGCCGTGCTTGGGCTGCGGGAACAGCTCCATGAGCTCGTAGACCTCGCGCGGCACGCCGCGCTTGATGGGCAGGCCGATCGCGGCGGCCTGCTCGCAGGTGATGGGGTAGTCGTGCGTCCAGCGGCCCTGGGTCAGCTCGACGGCGAGGGCCTTGGCGCGCTCGGGCGTCAGGCTCTTGCGCAGCAAGGTCTCGACCTGCTCTTGCGTCTGCGTCAGCGCCTTCTGCGCCACGTCGGCGAGGATGAGCGTCTTGTCGTCGGTCTCGTCCTTGCTCTTCTGACGCACGGCGGCGAGGATCGAGGCGGCCGGAAGCTGCTCGATCTGCGGATCGATCGGGCCCAGCACGGCGTGGTCATCCATCAGGATCTCGTCGGCGGCCAGCGCGATGAGCGCCGGACATCGCGTAGTGCGGCACGATCACCGTCACCTTGCCCTTGCGGTGCAGGATGGCGTTGGCGATCTGTAGCGACGCCATCTGAAGGCCGCCGGGCGTGTGCAGGATCAGGTCGATCGGCATCGCCGGATCGGTCATGCGCAGCGCCCGCACGAGCTGCTCGGAGTCCTCGACGGTGATGTAGCGCAGCAGCGGAAAGCCGAGGATGGCCATCGTCTCCTGGCGGTGGACGAGTAGGACGACCCGGCTCTTGCGCTTGGACTCGAGCCTCTCCATCAGCTTCATGCGCGTCGACTCGATCCAGCGCTGGCGCAGCAGCGGCTGCAGGATCGAGAAGAGGAAGAAGATCCAGATCAGGTCGCTGAGCCCGAAGCCAGGAGAGGCCGGGGACGTGGGCATATCGGCATTCTACGCGGCGCGGCGCTTCAGGCGAGTGACGGGCGTGTCAACGTCAGCGGCGGCGCTTGCCGCGGCGCCGGCCGCGGCGGCCGTCGTCCCGCTTCGGGAAGGAATACGAGCGCGAGTCCTGGCGAACGGCCTCGCCGGAGGAGGAGCCGCCGTTGTCTCTGCCGCCGCGGCGGCCGCGCTGCTGCTCATCGCGGCGCGGCTTCGGGTAGGGGCGCGACACGAGCTTCACGTCGGCATTGATGGAGAGGCGCGCCAGGTCCACGCCGCGCACGCTCACTTGCACCTGGTCGAAGATCTCGAAGGCGTCGGCCCGGTCGCCGCGGATCTTGAGCTCGGCCGACGTCCCCTTCAGGCCGATCAGGATCTCGCGGGAGCCGTTGCCCGGCCGGCCGAAGGCGGCCTTGACGTAGCCTTCCATCGCCTGGCCCTGGTGCTTGGGCTTGGCGAGCTCGTAGAGGGACATGAAGTCGTCGATGGAGCGCGTCATGGCGGAGGCGGCGTCCTGGCGCGCGTTGAGGTGGCGCGAGTACTCGGCCAGGCTGCCGAAGCCCATCGCCTTCAGATCGGAGAGGATGGCGGCGTTCTCCTTCTTCACGTCCTGGCCGGTGAGGTCGGCGAAGAGCAGGTCGTTGTGGATCATGTCGCCGAAGCGCCGGATCGGCGTGGAGGGGTGGCCGTATTCGCCCTTCTCGAACGCCAGGCCTTCGTGGCCCTCGTCGCCGGCGACGGTGTAACGAGCCCGGCTGCGCGTGCGCAGGACGGCGAACTGAGCCACTTCCTTCTGCTCTTGCGAGAGGTGGTCCATCGCGTCGATGCGGCGCAAGAGATCGGAGAGGCTCTCCTTTTCGGAGTCCCAGTGGATGCCGATCTGGGCGAGCTCGGCCTGGAGCCGGGCGTTGATGAATTCGGGCTTCGGGGGATGCGTCCGGTTGAAGTGCTCGACGCCGAGCTTCTTGAGCGCCATCAGCCGCGCCTTGAGGCCGAGGTTGCCGTAGACCTTCAGCTCCTCGATGAGGCGGTGGGCCTCCTCCTCGATCGGGTCGTGCTCCTTGGTCGCGAGCTCCCACGTCCCGTCGGCGGCGCGGCGCGTCTCGGACTCGGCCAGCGTGATCTTCAGCTTGCCGCGCTGCGCGTCGCGGGCGTTGAGCTTCTGAGCGAGCTCGCGGGCGAGGGCGATCTGCTCGGTGTGCTCGATGCCGGAGTCCGCCGCCCCTTTCCAGAGCGCGGCCACCTGGTTGTAGGTGTAGCGCCCCTTCACGTCGATGAGATCGATCGACTGCTTGGACTTCTCGGGGACGTAGGCGCCGTCGGGGCCGAAGCGCATCTCCGTGATCATCGCCAGGCTCTTCTTGCCCTTGAGGAGGCTCGCCACGTACTTGGAGATCACCGGATGGTTCATCGGGTAGGCGCCGACGCCTTCCTTGTCGATGGTGTAGAACGTGTTGCCCAGGCGGGCCGCGGCGCGGAACTCCGGCGTGCCCGGCTTGACGTAGGGCGCGACGAGAGCGGTGGCGAGATACCACGTGTACCCGCCGTCGGCTTCCTTGCGCACGTAGAAAGCGTCGTCGAGATCGGCCGCGCCCGGGGGATCGATGGTGACGAAGGGCTCGGACGTGCGGTCTTCGACCTTCAAGCCCGCGGCCTTCAGCTGCTCGAACTCCTTGGCGGCGTCGTAGGTCCTGGCGATCTCCTCGGCCTGCTTGATGACGTCGGCGTCGAAGTAGCCGCGCGCGCCGTGGCGCAGGGCGATCTCGCGCGAGGCGATCTCGGGGGTGATCTCCCGGCCGAGGCCGATCAAGGGCGTGCCCACGAAGCCGCCGTTTTGGGGTCGCACGTACGCCTGCACGATCTCGCCTTCCTTCACCTCGATGCCGCGATCGAGAGGCATCGGCAGATAGACGCCGAGCGGCCGGCCGTCCTGCGAGAAGAGCGATTCCAGCCGCAGGCCGCGCTCGCCGCGGACGATGCGGCCCACGATCATGTCGACCGGGTAGCTGCCCAGGGGCTTGAGCGAGAGCGGGGCGCCGTCCTTGCGGGCGTAGACGACCTCGACGACGGCTTGGTTCGGCAGGCCCTGGGCGAGGTCGAAGGGGACCTCTTTCTCCACGAAGCGGGTCGTGCCCTTCTGCGGATCGGAGATCTCCTGGCGGATGTAGGCGCGCGTGCCCTTGCGCACGAAGAGCTCCGGGCGGTTGGTCACGGGCTTGCCGTCCAGCCAGCGCGACCAGGCCTGCGTGTACTCGGCCGGGACGGCCTTGGCGCCCTCGGCGTACAAGTACGCGTCGCCGCGCTCGACGGCCTTCGGGCCGCCCGTGCTGAAGCGGTCGAGCAGCGCGAGCGTCTCTCGGCCCAGCGAGTGCGTGGGGCTCTTGTCGAAGCGGCCGGTGGCCACGCGGTCGAGCGTGGAGGGGCGGCCGTCGGACTCGACGGCGAGATAATTCTTGGCGAACTTCACGAGCCGGTCCCACTTGTCCTCTCGGATGTATGTGAGGAAATTGGTGGGCTCCATGAAGGGGTTGTGCACCTTCCAGAACCCGCGTACTTCCTTCATGCGGCGGGGACGGCCGGTCGAATCGTGGGCGGCGGCGACGATGCGCCGCATGAGCTTGCCGAAGCTGCCGATCTCCTCGATCGTCTGGCCCTTGTCGGCGTCCGAGACGCGGCCGGACTGCATGAGCAGCTGCTCGGCGCCCACGCCGCCGATGCCGCCCTTGTAGGTCTTGGCCGCGCCCAGCGCCTGGGCGAAGGTCTTCTTGACCAGGCGGATGTCGCCCAGCACCTGCTCCACGGCGGACTCGCCGCCGAGAACGCGGACCTGCTCCATCTGGCGCGCGAAGTATTGCGGGTAGGCGTTGGCGAAATC
>CAZZGQ010000046.1:9031-14247 GCA_964653765.1 uncultured Elusimicrobia bacterium
CGCGGACCTGCTCCATCTGGCGCGCGAAGTATTGCGGGTAGGCGTTGGCGAAATCGGGGCGGTCGGTGAAGATCACGTCGGCGTCGATGAGGACGCGCTCGTCGGCGCCGCGCACCTTCACGGAGAAGAGAGCGACGCCGGACTCGTCCTCGTGGCCGATCGAGTTGTAGATCGAAGCCGGGCCGCGGACGCTCACGTGCACGGCCTGGCCGGGGAAGAGGGTCTGCGCGCGGTTCTGCACGTCCTGCTGCAGCTCGTGCTCGATGCGGCGCCAGTTGGAATGCACGAAATGATCGAGGTCGGCGTAGCGTCCGGCGTCTTTGAGGAAGACGGTGAGATCGTAGTCCGGGGTCGTCGAGGTGTGGGTGAGGCGCGCCGTCGAGCCGCGCTGCTGCACCTCATAAGAGCCGTGAGCGAGGAGCCGCCCGGCCGCGCGGGTCACGGCTTCCGAGAGGGCAGCATTCGTGCGGGCGACGGTCTCGAGCTCCTCGGGGGAGAAGCGCGGCCGCTCCCAAGTGAGCGCGTCGAAAGAGCGGGCTGCCGCGGCGGCGCCGTCCTCCGAGGGGGCCTGCGCCGTCTGCTCGACGGCCTGGACCGTCTGCGTCCGGAGCCCCTGGACCTCGGCGGAGACGGCGGCCTGCGGCGTCTGAGCCTCGGGAGCGAAGAGGCCGGTTTCGGGAACGGCGGCGGAAAGAGAAGGGGGAGCCGCTACGGCCGGAGGAAGAGTCGCGGGCCCGCTCTCCGAAACTGGTACCGATACCAGTTTCGGGGCGGTTTCCCCGGGACCCGCGGCGAACGACGACCACGGCAGGGCCGCGAGCAAGGCCAGAAGGATCGGCCAGCGCTTGGGCATCGAGGCATGATAGCCGGCCGATGAAAGAAAAGGCTGGGCCCAATGGGTCTTTCGGCTCCTCGCGTTGGGCCCAGGAGCGTTGGGCCGTTCGTCCGATGGCGTCGCCCGCCGCCGACGAGGGGGGCAAATGCTAGAATAGCGCCTCATGGCCTGGACCCCCGAAGCCGTCGCCGAGATCTATCGCTCGCCTTTCCTCTCGCTGGTCTACCGCGCCGCCGGCGTCCACCGCGCCCATCACGACGCGGCGGAAGTGCAGACCTGCACGCTGCTGTCGGTGAAGACGGGCGGCTGCCCCGAGGATTGCGGCTATTGCCCGCAGTCGGCGCACTATAAGACGGGGGTCAAGAACGAGGCGCTGATGGACGTGGAGGACGTGCTGGCCGCCGCCCGCGCCGCCCGCGATTCGGGCTCGACGCGCTTCTGCATGGGCGCCGCCTGGCGCTCGCCCAAGGACGGCCCGGAGTTCGAGAACGTCCTCGCGATGGTGAAGGGCGTGCGCGCCCTCGGGCTGGAAGCGTGCTGCACCTTGGGGATGCTCACCGACGAGCAGGCCAAGCGCCTGGCCGAGGCCGGGCTGACCGCTTATAACCACAACCTCGACACGTCCGAGGCCTTCTACAACAAGGTCATCCAGACCCGCGAGTACCAGGACCGCCTCGACACCATCAAGCGCGTGTCGGCGGCCGGCGTCTCGGTGTGCTGCGGCGGCATCCTGGGCATGGGCGAGAGCGAGCGCGACCGCATCGATCTGCTGTGCACGCTCGCTAACCTCGACCCGCAGCCGGAGAGCGTGCCGATCAACGCCCTCGTGCCCGTGAAGGGCACGCCGATGGGGCAGAGCGCCCCCGTCGAGACCTTCGACTTCATCCGCGCCATCGCCACCGCGCGCGTGCTGATGCCGCGCGCCATGGTGCGCCTGTCGGCCGGCCGGCTGTCGCTGTCGCCCGAAGCGCAGGCGCTGGCCTTCCTGGCCGGCGCCAACTCGATCTTCACCGGGGAAAAGCTGCTGACGACGCCCAATCCGGGCCGCGGCGCCGACGAGCTTATGCTCGAGGCCCTCGGCCTCAAGCCGCGCGCCCCGCACTGCGGTCATGACGGCCCTGCTCGAACGCCTGAACCGGCGGTGGGCTGAGCTGCAAGAGCGCGGACGCGTCCGCGCTCTGAAGCCCGCCGTCGGCCTCGACTTCTCCTCCAACGATTATCTGGGGCTGAGCCGCCATCCCGCCCTGGCGCAGGCCGCGCGCGAGGCGCTCGATCGCGGCGTGCCGGTGGGCTCGACGGGCTCGCGCCTGCTGCGCGGGCAGCACGAGGAGCACGAGGCGCTGGAGGCCGAGGCCGCGGCATTCTTCGGCGCCGAGAGCGCGCTCTTCCTCGCCTCGGGGTTCGACGCCAACCTCGCCCTGTTCTCGACGATCCCCACGCGCCACGACGCGGTGATCCACGACGAGCTCAGCCACGCCAGCGTGAAGGAAGGCGTGCGCGCCGGCTTCGCGCGCTCCATCGCCGTCGCCCACAACGACGCGCAGGCCTTCGAGGCGGCCGTCGTAAAGGCGCGCGAAGCCGGCGCGCAAGACGTCTTCCTCGCCGTGGAGAGCGTCTACAGCATGGACGGCGATCGCGCTCCGCTGAACGAGCTGCTCGAGGTCGCGCGCCGGCGCGACGCCGTCCTCATCGTCGACGAAGCGCACGCCACCGGCGTCTTCGGCGCCCGTGGCCGCGGCCTGACCGAGGAGCTGCGCGACGAGCGCCTGTGGACGCTGCACACGTGCGGCAAGGCGCTGGGCGTTTCCGGCGCGCTGCTCGCCGCGCCCGCGGCGGTGACGCGGCAGCTCGTGCAATCCGCCCGTCCGTTTTTGTTCTCGACCGCGCCCTCGCCGCTAACGGCGGCGCTCGTGCGGCGGGCGCTGCGCTTGATCGACGAGGAGCCCCGGCGGCGCAAGGAGCTGCTGCGGCTGGCCTGCCGCGCGAAGCGGCTGATCAGGCCTGTCCTCGCAGGCTGGCGGCTGTTGGGGGATCGGACGCAGATCCTGCCCGTCGTGGTCGGCGACGACGCGGCCTGCGTGAAGGCGGCGAAGTCCTTGCAGGACGGGGGGGTCGACATCAGGCCGATCCGGCCGCCGACGGTGCCGGAGGGGACGGCGCGGCTGCGGATCACGTTGAGCTGCGAGCGGACCGAGGCCGAGCTCGAGCGGTTGGCGCGGGCGCTGGGGGAGGCGAGAGCATGACCCAGGAAGCCGTCGTCGTCGCCGGGACGGACACGGGCATCGGCAAGACCGTCTTTGCCGCCGCGCTGGCGCGCGCGCTCGACGGCTGCTATTGGAAGCCGGTCCAGTCCGGCGTCGAGCCCGACGGCGGCACCGACACCTCGCGAGCGCGCGCCTTGAGCGGCCTGCCCGCGGAGCGCTTCCTGCCCGAGGCGTATCGCCTGCTCTCGCCCCTGTCGCCGGACCGCGCGGCGGAGCTCGACGGCGTGAGGATCGAGGAGGACGCCTTGGCGCTGCCTTCTTGCGAGCGGCCGCTCGTCGTGGAGTTGGCCGGCGGCTTGCTCGTGCCGATGAACGACGAGCTGCTGCAGATCGACGTGGTCTCGTCCTGGGGAGCGCCCGTCATCCTCTGCGCGCGCACGACGCTCGGCACGATCAACCACACGCTCCTCTCGCTCGAGGCGCTGCGCCGGCGCGGCGTGCCGCTGCTCGGCGTGGCCTTCATCGGCGGCCCCAATCCAGCCACCGAGGCGGCGATCGCGCGCCACGGCCGGGCGCGCCTCTTGGGCCGCCTGCCGCTGCTCGAGGAGCTCGAGCCCGAGGCGCTGAGCGAGGCGTTCGCGGCGGCCTTCGACCTGCGCGAGCTCAAGGGAGCCGTCGCGTGAGCGTCGCTTCCGCGGCCGACCGGATCTGGCGGCCTTACACCCAGCACGGCGCGATGAGCGAGCCGATCGCCGTCGAGCGCGCCGCGGGCGCCTACCTCTACGCCAAGGGCGGCCGCAAGATCTTCGACGCCGTCTCGTCCTGGTGGGTCAACCTGCACGGCCACGGCGAGCCGCGCATCGCCGCCGCGATCGCCGAGCAGGCCCGCACGCTCGAGCACGTGATCTTCGCGGGCTTCACCCACGAGCCGGCGGAGCGCGCCGCCGAGGCGCTGCTGAAGGCGGCGCCGCGCGGCCTCGAGCACGTGTTCTTCTCCGACGACGGCTCGACCGCCGTCGAGGCGGCGCTCAAGATGGCTCTCGGGGCCTGGACGCACCGCGGGGCGCCCCGCACGACGATCGTCGCGCTCGAGCACGCCTATCACGGCGACACCTTCGGCGCGATGTCGGTCAGCGCCCGCGGCGCATTCACCCAGGCGTTCGAGCGGCTGCTCTTCTCCGTCGAGCGCCTGCCTTTCCCGGCGCGCGGCGGCGAAGCCCGGACGCTCGAGGCTTTCGCCCGCCTGCTCGAGCGGCGCGGCGGCGAGATCGCCGCGCTGATCGTCGAACCGCTCGTGCTGGGCGCCGGGGGCATGCTGATGTACGAGCCGGCCGTGCTGGCCGAGCTCGCCGCCCTCTGCCGCCGGCACGGCGTCTTCCTCATCGCCGACGAGGTCATGACCGGCTTCGGCCGCACCGGGACGATGTTCGCCTGCGAGCAGGCCGGCGTGACGCCCGACATCCTCTGCGTCTCCAAAGGCATCACCGGCGGCTTCCTGCCGCTGGGCGCCACGTTGGCGAGCGCCGAGGTCTTCGAGGCGTTCCGCTCCAGCGACCGCTCGAAGGCTTTCTTCCACGGGCATTCGTACACGGCCAATCCGGTCGCCTGCGCGGCCACCGTCGCCAATCTCGAGCTCTTCGCCCGGGAGCCGGTGCTCGACCGCGTCGCCGCCGTCGGCGCGGCGCACGAGCGGCGCTTGGCCGGCCTGGCCCGGCGCCCCCAGGTCCGCGAGGTCCGCCGGCGCGGGAGCATCGCCGCCGTCGAGCTGCAGGCCGCCGACGCCGGCTACCTCAGCGCGCGCGGCCCGCGGCTCTACGATTTCTTCCTGTCGCGCGGCGTGCTGCTGCGCCCGCTCGGCAACGTCGTCTACCTGCTGCCGCCGTACTGCTCGACGGCGCAGGACCTCGATCTCGCCTATGACGCCATCGAAGACTCCCTCGAGCTGCGCTGAGCCCGTCGGCGCCGCGGCGCTGGAAGCGGAGGCGCGCCGCTTCTTGGCGGCCGCCGCCTCCGACGCGCCTCGCCACGCGCGGCTTCTCAACACGCTCTCGCTGATGGAGCACATCGGCAGCCGCAAGATCCTGCTCAGCCAGGGCGAGACATCCGACGAGAGCGTGCTCAAGCATCTCTCCGAGGAGACGCGGCACGCCCATTTCTTCCGGCGCGCCGCCGAGAAG
>CAZZGQ010000046.1:14347-15956 GCA_964653765.1 uncultured Elusimicrobia bacterium
GGCCGTGGCCGTAGTCGTGGATGTCGCCGCTGAGGTCGGCAGCGCCGCCGGACGAGGTGTTGTCGACGGTGACCGGCGTGGTGTTGTCGATGGAAATCGTCGAGTTGGGCGTGATGGAGTTGCCGCCGGAGGCGCGCGGGTTGGTGCCGGGCGGCGTGTCGCGGGCGCCGATGAAGGTGCCCGTGCCGGAGGTCCTGACGGCGCGGTTCTCGTCCATGGCGATGTGATCGCCGCCGTCGACGCTGTGGAAGCGGCCCTCTTCGCCGGTGGGCGCGTACAGGAAGCCCAGGCCTTCGCTGCGGATCAGCGCGCCGGGCACGGTGCCGAACGTCCCGTAAGGCGGCGGATCGGAGGCGGTGGTGGAGCCGCCGCTGCCCGAGCCGGGGGTCGTGCCCGAGCCGGCGTCGGCGGCGCGGGCGCCGCCGCGGCTGAACATCCAGCGCGAGACCGAGAATTGCGAGTTGCCGCTGATCCCGCGCGAGGAGGCGTAGGTGGCGCGGGTCGAGCCCATGAGAGAGCGGGGATGGGCGGCGAAACCGGCCGAGCCCGTCGGATGAGACGCGAGGCTGTGGAGGCCGCTGCCGCCGGCGACGGGGGAGGCGTGGCTGAAAGGCCCGTGAGAGACGTGGGCGACGGGTCCGGAGGAGGCTCGCCGGCCCGCCGAGGCCGTCAGAGGCACCGCCGCCGTCAACGCCAGAGCCGCCGCTATTCTCATCATGGGACCCCCGCCTTGGCGGCAGTATAGCCCCGACGGCCGCGCCTCGCAAGGAGGCGCTGTTACGGGAGAGTAAAGCGTCGGTAAAGGGCCGCTCGACGGAGCCGACGACGCGCTTTTTCGTCTTGCATCGCGCAAAAAATGTAGAATGACTTTTGACGTAAATCCCTAACACTCGTGATCTATACTGCGGGTGCAGGGGTCCGTTTCCTTAATAAACGGGGGAGCTATGTCCAATCGATTTACCGAACGCGCCCAGCGCGTGATCCTGATCGCTCAGGAGGAGGCCAAGCGCCTCAACCACGACTACGTGGGGACGGAGCACATCCTGCTGGGGCTCATCGCCCTCGGCGAGGGCGTGGCCGCCCAGGTCTTGGCCAACCTCGGCGTCGACCTGCGCCGCGTCCGCTCCGAGATCGAGAAGATCGTCGGCACGGGCGACAACGTGATGCTGCTCGGCGAAATCCCGTTCACGCCGCGCGCCAAGAAGGTGCTCGAGTACGCCGTCGAGGAAGCCCAGCACATGGGCCACTCCTACGTCGGCACGGAGCACCTGCTGCTCGGCCTCATCCGCGAGGAAGAGGGCGTGGCGGCGCGCGTGCTCGAGAACCTGGGTTTGCGCCTGGACGTGGTCCGCGAGGAGGTCCTCAATCTGCTCGGCGAGGGCCAGACGCCTCATCAGGGCGGCCAGCAGGCCGGTGCCGGAGGCGGCAGCCCGTCGACGCCCACACGCACCAAGTCCAAGACGCCCACGCTCGATGAGTTCGGCCGCGACCTCACGGTCATGGCGCGCGAGGGCAAGCTGGATCCCGTCATCGGCCGCGCCGACGAGATCGAGCGCATGATCCAGATCCTGGCCCGCCGCACGAAGAACAACCCCGTGCTGATCGGCGA
>CAZZGQ010000047.1:0-2870 GCA_964653765.1 uncultured Elusimicrobia bacterium
CAGAAGTTCATCGAGATCTACACCAAGCACCGGCCGCAGACGGTGGAGCAGGCCCTGGGCCGCTCCGGCCGCTACCGCGAAATGATCCAGGCGGCCCTCAAGCAGGGCGGCCTGCCGCCCGAGCTCTTCTACCTCGTGATGACGGAGAGCGAGTACAATCCGCTCGCCGTCTCCCGGGCCGGGGCCGCCGGCCTGTGGCAGTTCATGCCGGGCACGGCGCGCAAATATGGCCTGGAGGTCTCGTACTGGATCGACGAGCGCTATGATCCCGAGAAAGCGACGAAGGCCGCCGTCCGCTACCTGACCGACCTCTACCACTGGTTCGGCGACTGGGACCTCGCCATCGCCGCGTACAACCGGGGCGAGGGGGGCCTGGGCCGCGACATGCAGTTCTCGCGCTCGGCGGACTTCGACAGCCTCTCCGGGCGCAAGGCGCTGCCCGAGGAGACGCACCTCTACGTCCCCAAGTTCACCGCCTGCGCCATCATCGGCGCCAAGCCCGAGAAGTTCGGCCTGCACCCGGCCTACGAGAAGCCCGAGGAGTACGACGTCGTCACCCTGCCGCGCGACCTCGATTTGGGCGTGGCGGCCAAGTGCGCCGGCACGACCGAGACGGAGCTGCGCCGGCTCAACCCGCAGCTGCGCGCCTGGTGCACGCCGAAGAACCGCTCCGGCTTCGCTCTGCGCATCCCGAAGGGGACCAAGGACGTCTTCTCGGCCGCCCTGGCCCAGGTGACGGATTGGAACCCGGGCCCGACGATGATCCGCTACCGGGTCCAGCGCGGCGACTACCTCGGCAAGATCGCCAAGGTCAATCACACCACGGTGCGCGCCATCCTCGAGACGAACAAGCTGCGCAGCGCGCGCCTCATCCATCCCGGCATGGTGCTCCTGATCCGGCCGGGGCGCTCCTCCGGCCACACCGCCGGGCATGCGCGCCGCCGCCGCACGCAGAACGCGCAAAAAAGCTAGCATAGACGCGTGCTGCCGCTGCTGCTCGCTTTCGGGACGTTCGTCTCCACTCTTCTCGGCGGCACCTTCGCGATCCGCTTCAAGGCCAAGGCGCGCCTGCTGCTGGGCTTCATGGCGGGCTTCCTGCTGGGCGTCGTCGCCTTCGAGATCCTGCCCGAGATCATCCGCCAGGTCAACGAGACCCGCATCGATCCCACGGCGATCATGGCGGCCCTGGTCTTCGGCTTCCTGGCCTTCCACATCGCCGAGAAGCTGATCGTGCTGCATCACGCCCACGAGGGCGACTACGCCGAGCACCACCACCCGCGCGTGGGCGTGCTCTCGGCCCTCGCTTTCATGGGCCACAGCGTGATGGACGGGGTCAGCATCGGGCTCGGCTTCCAGGTGGGAGGCCGCGTGGGGCTGGTCGTCGCCGCCGCCGTCATCTCCCACGACTTCACCGACGGCATGAACACGGCCACCGTGATGCTGCGCCACCGCAACAGCACGGCGAAGGCCGTCTTCTTCCTGCTGCTCGACGCGCTGGCGCCGATCGTCGGCCTGCTGGCCACGCTGGCCTTCACGTTCTCGCCGCATTTCCTGGCCCTGTACCTGGGCGTCTTCGCCGGCTTCCTCCTCTATATCGGCGCCAGCGATATCCTTCCCGAAGCGCACAGCCCGCGCGCCTCCGGCTGGGCCGTGGTGATGACGGTGGCCGGCTCCCTCGCCGCCTTCCTCGTCAGCCGCTTCGTCTAGCCATGAACCTCGGGCTCGCCCTCTCGACGCTGCTGGCCGCTTTCGCCGCCGCCGCTCCGCAAGCCTCTCTCGACGTGCCGGCGTTGCCGCATCGCGTGGAAGCCGCGCTCCCCGGCCCGGCCGCGGCCGGCTCGTCCGCGGACCCCTCGCCCGACGCGGCCTTGCCCGGACCGCTGGCGAGCGCTCCCGTGGTGCTCTCGGCCGAGACGGCCGCCGCCGAAGCTCCCGCGAGCCCGGCCGCCGCGATCGGCGGCGCCTCGGCCGCGTTCGACGGCGCCGCGCCCGCTCCCGCCGTCGCCGGCGCCGCGCCCGCGGTTCCCATGGCGGCGCTGGCCGCCGCCGCGCCCGCCGCCATCCCGCCCGGCCGCGGCCTGCGCGCGACGGTCTACCCGGGCCACAGCCTGGGAGAGTTCACGGCGAGCGGCCGGTCGGGGCTGGGCATGGCGATCATGGCCCTCTGCGTGATCTTCTTCTTCGGCGCCGCCGCCGTCGCCAGCAGCCAGGGGGGCGTCAACGGCCTCTTCGCGATCGCCGCCATGATCCTGTTCTGGGTCGGCATGGGCCTGCACGACTCGGGAAAACGGGTCAACATGGAGCGGGCGCTCCATCCGAAGAACGCGGCCGTGCTGGCCCAGGACGTCGCCGAGACCGGGCGCCCCGGCGACATCGCCAAGCTCGCCGATCCCGCCTTCTACCACCGGGGCGCGGCCCTCAACGCGCTGCGCATGACGACTCATCTTCCCGACGACGGGCCGCTGGTCTGGCTGCTCGCCGACCTCACGGTGGCCGAGACGAACCTCGGCAACATGGGATTGGCCGTCCAGGAGATCGGAAGGATCGGCGGGGTCCAGGCTCTGGCCGCCCTGGCCGAGCTCGAGCGAGTGCTGCCGGCGGCGGTCTGGAAGGACGGCTTGGCCCTCGCCCGCACCAACGCCGGGGCCGCGGCCAAGCAGCAAGCGCAGTCCGTGCAGACGCTCGCCGGGGCGACCGCCGATCCGGCCCAGGCGGAGAAGGGCGGCGCCGTGCTCGCGCGGGCCGCCGGAACGATCCTCGCCCTGCGCGCCGCCGGCGGATTCGCCCACGAGCGGCGCGCCGAGGCTTTGGAGCGTGCCCGCGACGCGCTCGAGACCGCGCGCCGCGGAGCCGACCGCGACGCCGCGGCC
>CAZZGQ010000047.1:2970-15640 GCA_964653765.1 uncultured Elusimicrobia bacterium
CCCTGCCAGTCGAACAGCGGCAGCAGCGAGCCCGCCTTTTCGTCGAAGGAGCCGCCGCCGATGCGGCCGAGCTCCCAGTTGTCCTCGATGAAACGCAGGATCGACGTCTGGTCCATGATCGAGTGCGAGACGGTGTTGGGGCGCACGAAAGGCGAGATCACGAGCAGCGGCAGGCGCGGGCCGTAGCCGCAGCGGCCTTGCGGCTCGCCGGCGGCGGGATGCCCGCAGAGATCCTCGCCCACGAGGACGTCCACGCCCTTGAGGCCGGACTTGCTGACGATGGGCGGCATGACGTGGTCGTACCAGCCGTCGGAGTCGTCGTAGGTGAGGACGACGGCCATGTCCTTCCATTGCGGCAGCTTCTGCAGGCGGTTGAGGGTCTCGACCAGGAAGCGCTGCTCGCTGAGGGGATCGGAATAACCGGCGTGGCCGTTCTGATACGCCGGCGCCTTGAGGTAGCTGACTTGCGGCAGGTTCCCGGACTCCGCGGCCAGCCAGAAGTCGCGCAGGTCGTACTGATGATTGGCCTGGTCGTCATGCCCGATCATCGCCACGGAGGTCGGCGGCAAGTGGTGCGGGTTGGCCGTGGCCTTGTAATATTGGAAGGGCTCGTGGTGCGGGACGTAGTCCGGCCTGGGCCGGCGGTCGAAGCTGCCCGTGTGGCCGTTTGCGCAGGCGGCCCTGCCGTCGGACGCGCGATGGGACGGGTGGAAGCCGCCCTCGAACCAGCCCCAAGTCACGCCCTTGCGGCTGAGCAGCTCTCCTACGTTGGTCCCCGTCATGCGGATGGTGGGAGAGGAGGAGCAGTCGTCGAACTCGGGGTCGGGGTCCTCGATCACGGTGCCGGCCACCGTCAGCCTCTCTCCCGAATCCGACAGGTCGGCCGGCTCGGCGCCCTGCGTCCGGCCGGAGACGAGGTTGAGCGCGCCGGGCGTCGAAGGGCCGAAGACGGTGTTGAAGTAGTCGTCGCTCATCGCGTAATGCTGGGCGTAGTTCCAGAGCGCCGTGACCGTGTTGCCGTCGAAATAGTCCATCACGACCTTGGGGTCGCACTGCGCCCCGGCGGCGCCCACCGACTCGACGAAGCGGTCCATGAGCCCGCCGTGATAGGCCTGCTGCTCCTGGCCGTAGCTGTGATCCATGTCGCAGGTGGCGGCTTGGGCGCGGGACAGCCGCTTGGGAGCGGCGGAATTGGGATTGGCGGCGAGCAGCGGCCCTTCGAGCCCGTTGACGGCCGGCGTGCCGGGCAGGGCGTGGAAAGCGGGCTCGCCGGCCGGGTTCAGCGCGTTCGGATAGGCGCCGAAGTAGTGATCGAAGGAGACGTTCTCCTGGAAGATCACGACGAGGTGCTTCACCGGCGTGGCCGGAGCGGCGAACGCGGCGCCGGCGGCAAGAAAAAGAGGGAGGATCGTCATGCGGAGACGATACAAAAAGGCGGTTCGCCCAATGTCTACCGGATGTAAACTGAGACCGCCGCCACGCCCGCCGCGGCGAGGAAGCAGTAGTAGCCGAACCAGCGCCAGCGGCCCGTCTCGAGCCAGCGCGAAAGCCAGCGCAGCGCGGCCAAGCCGGCGAGGAAGCTCAGGACCATCCCGAGCAGGCCGGGCCTGAACACGCCGGCCGTCACGCCGCCCGGACCGACGGCCTTCATCAAGCGGTGCGCCTCGCGCGCCACCACCGGCGGCGTGAGGATCACCGCCAGGGCGAAGCTGAAGTCCTCGGCCAGCGCGCGCTCGACGCCGGCGAGCAGGGCCGTCGAGATCGTGGCGCCCGAGCGCGAGAAGCCGCGGAAGGGCAGGCACAAGCCCTGCACGACGCCGATCCGCAGGGAGTCCTTCGTCGTGACCTCGGAGCGAGAGCCGGCCGCGCCGTCGCGCGAGCCCGCCCAGACGATGAGCACGCCCACGGCGAAGAGGGCGGCGGCGACAAGCGGGAGGTTCGAGAAAAGCGCCTCGATCTCCTCCTTGCCGGAGCCGCGCAGGAAAACGGTCTCGATGATCTTCTTGAGGACCAAGCCGACGACGCCCGTGGCCGCCGTGGCCGCGACGAGGGAGACGATCAGCTGTTTGGGCCGCTCGGCCAGCCAGCGCCGCCAGCGCGGCCAGAAGTAGAGGATCACGGCGAAGGTCGTCCCCGTGTGCAGCATGACCAGCAGAAACGTCATCTGCGGAGACGAGGGGTCGACGCCCATCAGCTTCTCGGCCACGACGACGTGCGCCGAGCTCGAGACGGGCAGCAGCTCAGCCAGGCCCTGGATCACGGCGAGGACGGCGATCTGCAGCAGGCTCATGGGGTCACCAGACGCGGTTGGGATTTTGCGGCGCCATCGGAGAGCCGGGCTTGCAGGAGAAGGCCTGCGCGAACTCCGGCATGTTGGAGACGACGCCGTCCACTCGGAACTCTCCGGTGGAGTGAGGATCGGTCTTCGCCAGCTCGCGGGCCGCGGCATCGGTCAGGTTCTGGCACCAATTCTGCGCGTAGCCCACGAAGAAGCGCTGGCGCGCGTCCAAGCCGTCGACCGGCTTGTCCGGCTCGCCCGCCAGTATCTTGCGCAGCGCCATCGCGGCCAGCACCATGCCGCCGTTGTCGGCGATGTTCTCGCCGAGCGTGAGCTTGCCGTCCAGGTGGACGTCCTTGGCCACGACGAACCGGGAATACTCGTCCACGAAGCCCTGCGCGCGCCGCTGGAATGCCTCGGCGTCGCTGGGCGCCCACCAATCCACGAGGTTGCCTTGCGGATCGTAGTGGCGGCCTTCGTCGTCGAAGGCGTGCGTGAGCTCGTGGCCGATCGTGCTGCCGCCCATGGCGCCGAGCAGCGCGGCGGTGTCGGCGGAGAGGTCGAAATTCGGCGGCTGCAGGATGCCGGCGGGCAGATCGATCACATTGAGCTGCGGATCGTAGCCGGCGTTGTCGGTGGGCGGCGTCATGTCCCACTCGCCGCGATCGACGGGCTTGCCGATCCGGGCGAGCTGGCGGCGCAGCTCGAAGCCGTCGGCGCGCCAGAGATTGCCCAGCGCGTCGTCGTCCTTGATCTCGAGCTTGGAGTAATCGCGCCACTTGTCGGGGTAGCCGACCCGGTTGGCCAAGGCCGCCAGCTTGTCGAGCGCGCGCCGCTTGGTGGGGGCGCTCATCCAGCTCAACTGGCGGATGTCCTCGCTCATCGCGGCTTCGACGGCGGCGACGAGCTCCTTGGCCCGCGCCTTGGCGGCCGGGGGGAACTCGCGATCCACGTACGCGCGGCCCAGCGCCTCGCCCAGGCTGTCGTCGGCGAGGGCGACGCAGCGCTTCCAGCGCGCCTTGAGCCGAGCCTGCCCGTTCAGCGTCTTCTGGAAGAGATCGAAGTCCTCCTGGACGAACGAGGCGGGGAGGGCCGGCACTGAGCCGTGCACGGCCGTCCAGCGCAGGTAGGTCTTCCACTCGGCCGGCGAGAAGCCCTTGAGCGCCGTCTCGAGCGCCTGGAAGTACCCGGGATCGGCCACGTCGAGGCTGTCGAAGGACGGGGCGCCGACGGCGGCGAGATAGTCGGCCCAGGGGAAGGACGGAGTCAGGCGCTCGAAGTCGGCCAGCGCCGTCTTGTGGTGGACGCTCTTGGGCTGGCGCCGCTCCACGCGCCCCATCGCGCCGCGGGCCAGCGCCGTCTCCACGCGCATCACGACGGCGGCGTCGGCCGAGGCCTTGGCGGCGGGCTCGCCCAGGAGGCGGAACATCTTCTCCAGGTGGACGAGATAGAGCTCTCTTTCCTTCTTATAGTCGTCGAGGAGGTAATAGTCGCGGTCCGGCAGCTGCCAGCCGCCCTGGTCGGCGGCGGCGATCATGCGCGATGCGTCGGTGTAATCCTGGGCCGAGCCGAACGAGAAGAGCGCCTGCGCTCCGGCCTGATGCAGCGCCGCCAGCGCGCGCCCCAGGCCGTCCTTGGAGGCGAGCGCGTCGATGCCGGAGAGGACCGGGGCCAGGGCCTCGGCGCCCTTGGCCTCGATGACCGGCTCGTCCATGCAGGCCTGGTAGTAGGCGCCGAGCTTGCGGGCGTCCGGAGAGGTTTGGTCCTTCTCCGCGGCGGCCTCGGCCAGGATCGCGCGCAGGACGTCTAGCGTGTGCTCGTCGAGGGCGCTGAAGCGGTACCAGCTCGAATGATCGGGCGGCACCGGGTTCTCCTTGAGCCAGCGCCCGCAGGCGTAGCGGTAGAAGTCCTCGCAGGGCGCAACCGAGGCGTCTATGGCGCCGGGATCGAGGACCGGAGGCAGCGCGGCGGCGAAGGAAGGCCCGAGCAGCAGCAGGGCGACGACAAGCTCACGCATCGGGCGATGGTAGCAAAACCGCTCAGCCGAAGAGAGCCCGCAGGACGAAGTGCGACGGCAGGTAGATCAAGAGCGGCAGCGCCGCCATCTCCAGGGCCAGGTAGCCGCGCTCGGACAAGCCCGCCGGAGGACGGCCGCCGGGGCCCAGCGCCCAATTTATGTTCTCCTCCGGCGTGGCCAGCGCCGCCGCCGCGGGCAGCACGAGCCAGCAGACCGCGATCTGGATGCCCAGCCCGCGGTCGTCGTAGCCCAGCCGCCGCAGCGAGAGGAGGAGGGCCGCCTGCAGCCAAAGATGAAACAACGAGACGGCCCTGACGCTCCTCGGGATGCGCGCGTCGAACATGTAGCCGGCGAGGCCCAGCGGCGCGCGGCCGCCGCGCGCCAGGCCGCAGAGCCAATCGGCGTCCCAGAGCAGCTCGAGCGCCGCCACGCCCACGGCCGCCGCGCTGACCAGCGCGGCGCTCTCCGCCCAGACGGCGGCCACGAGCATGAGCAAGGCCACGTCCGAGAACCACAGGAAGTTGCGCGCGCCGTACGCGCGCCAATTGACCGGCGCCACCACCGCCGTCACGGCCGTCTGCGCCAGCTTCAGCCAGAGCGGCAGCACGGCCGCCGCCTAGGCGCCGTGCACTTGCAGGACGATCTTGCCGTCCACCTGCTGGCGGCGGTTGAGCTCCTCGGCCTCGGCCGCCTGAGACAGAGGCAGCACCTTGGCGACCTCGGTCTTGAGCTCGCCGGCCTCGAGCTTGGTGGCCAGCTCCTTGAGCTGGCCGGCGTCGGGCTGCATCCGGAAGAAGCTCGCCTTCACGCCCCGCTCCGCCGCGAGCGTCTCGTCGGGCGGCTGCACGGCGGAGACCAGGCGCCCGCCGCGCTTGAGGCAGGCGAAGGCGCGCCTCTGAAGGTCGCCGCCCACGAGGTCGAGGACCACGTCCACGTCGCGCGCGGCCTGCTCGACGCGCTCCTTCTTGTAGTCGATCGCGCGGTCGCAGCCCAGCAGCTTGATGCGCTCCACGTTCTCCGTCGCGCAGGTGCCGAGCACGCGGGCGCCGTGCAGCTTGGCGAGCTGCACCGCCATGCTCCCGACGCCGCCGGAGGCTCCGAGGATCAGCACGCTCTGGGCCGGCTTGAGACCGCCGTGCGTGAACAAGCCCTGCCACGCCGTCATGCCCACGAGCGGGACGCTGGCCGCCTCGACGGGGCCGAGGGTCCGCGGCTTGAGAGAGACGTTCCTCAGGGGGACGCGCACGTATTCCGCGTCGGCGCCGACGCTTCCCGGCGCGACTCCGTAGACGGCGTCGCCCTTTTGGTAGGCCTCGACGCCCTTGCCGACGGCCTCGACGGTCCCGCAGAAGTCGCCGCCGGGCGTGAACGGGAGGGGGAGCTCCTTGAAGTAGCCTTCGCGCAGCTTCCAGTCGATCGGGTTGATCGCCGTCGCCTCGACGAGCACCAGCAGCTCTCCGGGTCCGGGCTCCGGCTTGGGCACGTCCTGCAGCACGATCGCCTCAGGACCGCCGAAACGGGTCACGCGCACGGCCTTCATGGTCTCCATGAGACCAGCATAGCGCGCCGACTTGCCGTCCCGATGACGGCGGCGAGCCGATTACTCGGCCACGAAGACGGCCTTGAGGCGCTGCCAGAAGCCCGGGCGGCGCTTGGGGCCGGGAGTGAGGCCGAGCGAGCCTTCGACCTGCGCGGAGACCTGGTCGATCTGCATGGCGAGCAGGCGCGCGAAGGCGTCGAGGCGGGCGATGGAGTTGGGGATGGCGTCGCCGGCGCCGGACGCCCCGTCGCGCAGGCGCTTGGCGAGCTGGGCGCAGACCATGTTGAGCGGCTCGAGCTGGCGCAGGATCGCCTGCTCGGGATCGGAGGCGCCGCGGTTGCGCAGCAGCATCTTCTCCACCATGTGCTTCTTCATCTCGTAGGTCGTGGCGAAGGGGCGCAGGTCGGCCACGAACGGGCGCAGCTGATCGCCGACCGGGCAGCCGCTGGAGAAGACGGCCAGCTGCACGAAGACCGAGCCCACCTGCTGCAGCGGCCATTTCACCTCGACGCGCCGCTCGGCGCCGTCGATGGCGCTCGCGCGCACGACCTCGATGGAGCTGTGGCCTTCGAGCTTGGCGAGGGTCGATTCCAGCGACTTCGCCGCCGGGCAGACGCCGACCGCCTCGGCCAGCGGGCAGCCCTGGCACTTGTGGAAGGACAACGCCGTCCACGCGGCGGGAGCGCGCGGCGGCTCGGGGATGAACCGGCCGCTGCGCGAGAAGTGGAGATAGAAACGCTGGCGAGTTCCGTCGGCGAACTCGAT
The DNA here is from genome assembly GCA_964653765.1 of uncultured Elusimicrobia bacterium. GTDB lineage: Bacteria > Elusimicrobiota > Elusimicrobia > UBA1565 > UBA9628 > JAGWUP01. Next base: position 9,571 of record CAZZGQ010000047.1, read on the forward strand.
CGACAGCTCTTGATACCAGCCTGAGGAAGAATCGGCGGCTCCGGGCATGGGCGGAGTTTAGCAGGCGACCGGCTTTTTGACCAGCCCGCTCGCTTGACGCCGCCCTAGGCTTTCCCTTATATTCGCTCATCGGCCACCAGGACCCGCCGCCGCACCGTCCCAGTCGCGCGCAGCTCGCCGCCTACTTCGCCAAGCTCGGCGCCGTGGGCTTCGGCGGCCCGATCGCCTTGGTCGAGTACATGGAGCGCGACCTGGTCTCGGACCGCGGCTGGATCTCTCGCCCGGATTTCGTGCAAGGCTTGGCGCTGGCGCAGCTCGCGCCCGGGCCGCTGGCGGCGCAGCTGGCGATCTACCTCGGCCACGTCCACGACGGAGTCCTGGGCGCCACGCTGGCCGGCCTCGCCTTCATCCTGCCGTCCTTCGCCATGGTCGTCGCGCTCGCCGCCGTGTACACGCGCTACGGCGGCCTGGCCTGGGTGCACGCGGCGTTCTACGGCATCGGCGCCGCCGTCATGGCCATCATCGCGCGCTCCGGCTACAAGCTGGCGCGCAAGACGATCGCCGCCAAGCGCCTCTTGTGGGCGATGTTCGCCGCCATGGCCGTCGTCACCGCCGTGACGGGCAAGGAGATGGTCTGGCTGTTCCTGTTCTGCGGCCTCGTCTCCCTTCTCGTCTACGCTCCTCGAGGCTGGCTGGAGCGCCGCCGCGGCCCGGCCGCCATCCTGCCGGTGGGGCTGCTCGCGCCCTACGGCGCGCCGCCCGCCTCCAAGGCGACGCTGGCGACCCTGCTCGGCTTCTTCACGAAGGCCTCGCTGTTCGTCTTCGGCAGCGGCCTCGCGATCGTGCCGTTCCTCTACGGCGGCGTGGTCCGCGATTTCCACTGGCTCACCGAGCGGCAGTTCCTGGACGCCGTCGCGGTGGCGATGATCACGCCCGGGCCGGTCGTCATCACCTCCGGCTTCATCGGCTATCTGGTGGCCGGGCTGGCCGGCGCCTGCCTGGCCGCCTTCGGCGTCTTGTTCCCGGTCTATCTCATCGTCGTGCTCCTCGCGCCCTGGTACCGGCGGCACTCCCAGGACCCGCGGCTGATCGCCTTCGTGGAGGGCGTGACGGCGGCCGCCGTGGGCGCGCTGACCGGCGCCGTCGTGATCCTGGCCCGGGGCGCGATCCGCGACGTCCCCACGGCCGTCATCGCCGCCGTCGCCTTCGTCGCTCTCGTCCGCTTCAAGGTCCCCGAGCCCGTCATCGTGGGCGTCGCTGGCGTCGTGGGAGTGGTCCTGTCCCGGCTCGCCGGAATCTGATGGAGGCTTTCATGATCGGCATCCTCACAGTCCTTTTCTTGGCTCCGCTCTCTTGGGCCAAGCCGCCCGCGCGCGCCTCGGCTCCGACCGCCGCGCCCGTCACGCTCCCCGGCGTGGCGAAGGGCATCCGCTTCGACGATTTGGGCTTCTCGGCCGATCTCGACAGGCTGCTCGTCCCCGTCGGGGGCGCCGGCAAGCTCTTCTTGATCGAGCCGGCCAGCCGCAGGATCGACGCGGTGACGATCGCCGGCGTCGGCGAGGGCGCCACCTCCGCCGACGCCGGCGCGGGCTTTCTCTTCGCGGGCGACCACGCCGGCGCGGTGCTCGTCGTCGATCCCAAGAGCGGCAAGACCGCGGCCTCCGCGAAGCTCGGCGCAGAGCCCGACTACGTGCGCTACGTCGCGGCCACGCGCGAGGTCTGGGTCACGGAGCCCGGCGGCGAGCGCGTCGAGGTCTTCGCGCTCGAGACGGCCGGGGGCCAGCCGTCACTGGCCGCCGCCGCGCCGCTTTCCGTGCCCGGCGGCCCGGAGTCCCTGGTCGTCGACGACGCCGGCGGCCGGGCTTACACGAACACCTGGGAGGGCGAGACCGTGGCCCTCGACCTCAAGAAACACGCCGTCGCCGCGCGCTGGCGCAACGGCTGCGCCGCCTCGCGCGGCATCGCCCTCGACGCCAAGAACGGCTGGGTCTTCGTGGGCTGCAAAGAGGGCAAGGCCGTGGTCCTGGACGCGCGCGACGGCAAGATCCTCTCCAGCCTGCCGGTGGGAGACGGCGTGGACATCATCGCCTACGACGCCTTCCGGCGCCATCTCTACGTCCCGGGCGGCAAGAGCCGGACGCTGTCCATCCTGGCCGTGGACGCCGGCGGCGCGCTGCGCGAGCTGGCCTCCGCGAAGACCGCGCCGCGCGCCAAGTGCGTGACCGCGGACGGGCACGGAGGCGCCTGGGTCTGCGATCCGGAGCGGGGACGGCTGCTCTACTTCAAGGACGAGCTCGCGCCGGGCCGCTGACTGATGAAAAGAGCCTCATCGATCGGCCTTCTTTCGGCTTGACCATGGTCTGCCCACGTTGGTCTAATCGTCGGCGTGAGGGACATCACCGCGCTGGCCGGCGCCCTGCTCCTCGCGGCCTCCGGCGCCTCGGCGCAGTCCGCCGCGCTCGCCGTTCCCGCGACGACGGCTCGCCCCGCGGCCGAGGCTCCCTTGCCCGGGCTTCCCGACGATTTCTCCGCCGCGGGCTCGACGGCGGCCGCCGCCTCCGGCCCGTCCGCCGCCGCCCAGCTCCGCGGCGTGCCGAGGCCCGACCCGCGTCCGCCGCGCGCCGAGGACGCCGCCGGGGCGGCCGCCTCCCGCTTTTGGGACGGAGCGGGCCGCGCGGGCGCCGTTTCGGCCGTGCCCGCGGCGGCGCCGCCCTACGCCTTCGCGCGGCGCTATCGCGCCGAGGACATGAAGGACCCGGTCAAGCGCGACGCTTTCCTGCGCGAGGCGATGTATTGGGAGGGCCAGTTCCTGAAGCCGGGCGTCGGCTACAACGCCCGCACCGGCTTGACCTACGACGGCCAGAACCTCGGCCCCGACGGCCGCCCAGCCCCGGGAGGAACGCGCGCTTTCAGCGCTCCCTCCAAGGAGTCCATCCACGTCTCGATCCTCGCCAAAGCGGTTCAAGGCGACCCTTACGCGGCCCTCCTCGTCAGCGCCGATGATCCATCGCGGGCGCGCGCGCGGGCCCTCGACCTGCTGCGCCGCAAGATCGCCTCTTACGAGAGGTTCGATCGGCGCTTCCCCGGCTTCGGCGGCTTCGCGCCCTGGGTCGAGGTCTCCGACGAGGGCATGGAGCCCATGGCCGGCTCGCGCGACTCCGTGCCCGGCCTGGACGCCGGCGAGCTCGTCTGGTCGCTGATGGCCGCCGTCGAGGCGCTGCGCGACGCCAAGCAGCCCGCGCTCGCGGCGCGCTACCAGGCGCAGCTCGACCTCATGGCCGCCAACGTCGGCCGCATGTTCTTCGACGCGAAGGCCGGCAGGATCCGAACGGTGGCGAAGATGCAGGACCCGGGCCTGCCGCCTTCCCGGCAGCGCTACGCGGGCGAAGGCTATCTCGACGATCCTTACGAAGGCGAGCTGCTCGTGCTCTTCTGGTCGCTCTACGGCCAGGCCTCCGCCCGCGACGTGCGCCGCGTCTGGCGCGAGAAGACGCCGCGCCCGGTCGAGATCGCGACGAAAGCCGGCCCCGTCACGGCCCGGCTGGGCTGGCAGTTCTCCTCGCACGAGGAATGGAACCTCCTCGTCGCGCCATATCTCGACGACCCTCTCGTGCGCCGGGTCATGCTCGACAACCAGCGGCTGCGCACGCGCTACTCCGCCGAGCGCGGCGTCCCCGGGCTCTTCGGCGCCGCGCACGAGCCGAGCGTCCCGCTGCGCGCCTATCACACCTACGGCATCCCGGGGGCGGGCACCGAGCCCACGCGCGCCGACGCCGTCACGCCCTACGGCGCTTTCCCCGTGATGCTGCTCGACCGGCCGACGGGCCTGGCGTGGTATCTCGCCACGCTGCAGCGGCCCGGCATGCAGGGGCCGCTAGGCGCGGGGGAGTCCTCCGCCGTCGACGGCTCCGCCGTGGCGCCCGTGGCGACCTGGGACACCAAGGAGACGGCCGCGCTGGCGGCGATCGGCGGCTCGGCCGAGCTCGCGCGCCGTTACTTGAGCCGCACGGGCCGCCGCCGCCGCTTCCGCGCCCTGCTGGGCGAGAGCTACCGCCGCGGCTTCGCCGGGACCGATTTCAAGGGAGAGGACCTGCCGCTGGCCCTGCCGCCCGCATCTTGAAGACCCTGACCGAGAGGAACGACCGATGAAGACGCCCTTGTCCACGCTGTTGACCCTGATCCTGGCCGCGACGGCGCACGCCGCGCCGCAGGCCCGCGCGCCTCTCGCGCCGGCCCCGCGCCCGGCCGCGCCGCCGCGCGTCGCCCTGCCCGCCCCGGCCGTCGCTTGGACCGACGCGGCGCTCGAGGCGCGCGTGGACGCCCTTCTCGCCAAGATGACGCTCGCCGAGAAGCTGGGCCAGCTGCAGCAGCTGGGCTTCCCGGGGCCGGGGGAGGCCTCGGACGCCGCCGCGCTGGCGCGCCAAGGCCTGCTCGGCTCGACGCTGGGCGACGGCACGGCCGCGGACTTCAACCGCCTGCAGCGCGAGGCGCTCTCCTCCCGCCTCGGCATCCCGCTGCTCTTCGGCTTCGACGTCATCCACGGCTACCGCACGATCTTCCCGGTCCCGCTGGGAGAGGCCTCCGCGTTCGATCCCGCTCTCGCGGAGCGCACGGCGGCGGCCGCCGCCGCCGAGGCCGCCGCCGCCGGCCTCAAGTGGACCTTCGCGCCTATGGTGGACGTGGCGCGCGATCCGCGCTGGGGCCGCATCGTCGAGGGCGCGGGCGAGGACCCGTACCTGGGCGCGGCGCTGGCCGCCGCGCGCGTGCGCGGCTTCCAGGGCGCCGATCCCTCGGCGTTCGACCGAGTCATGGCCTGCGCCAAGCACTGGGTGGGCTACGGCGCCGTCGAAGGCGGCCGCGACTACGCCGGCGTGGAGGTCTCGCTGCCCACGCTGCGCGACGTCTACTTCCCGCCGTTCAAGGCCGCGCTCGACGCCGGCGTCGGCACTTTCATGAGCGCCTTCAACGACCTCAACGGCGTGCCGGCCTCGGCCAACCCGTACACGCTGACGCAGGTGCTGCGCGGCGAGTGGGGCTTCGACGGCTTCGTCGTCAGCGACTACACCTCCGTCCAGGAGCTGATCGCCCACGGCCTCGCCGCCGACGGCGCGCAGGCCGCCCGGCTGGCGCTCTCGGCCGGCGTCGACATGGAGATGGTCAGCCGCCTGTACAACCAGCACGGCCCGGAGCTGCTGCGCACAGGCGGCCTCACTCAGGCGCAGATCGATCAGGCCGCGCGCCGCGTCCTGCGCGCGAAGCTCCGCCTCGGGCTCTTCGAGCATCCGTACGCGGACGAGACGCTCGCCGCGAAGACGCTCCTGTCGCCGTCCCACATGGCGCTGGCGCGCGAGGCCGGGGCGCGATCGATGGTGCTGCTCAAGAACGACGGCATGCTCCCGCTCTCGCCGGACGTCGCCTCCGTGGCCGTGATCGGCAGCCTCGCCGACGACCGCCTGGCGGCCATGGGGCCGTGGAACGGCTCGGGCAAGGAGGCGGACGTCCTCACGCCGCTGGCGGCGCTCCTCGCCCGGCTGGGCTCTCGCGCGCGCTACGCCCGCGGCGTGCCCGTGGAGGGGGGGACCGACGCCGACGTCGCCGCGGCCGTCGCCGCGGCCAAGAAGGCCGACGTGTCCATCGTGTTCGTGGGGGAATCGGCCGAGATGAGCGGAGAGGCGTCGTCGCGCGCCTCCATCGAGCTGCCCGGACGGCAGCTCGAGCAGCTGCGCGCCGTGCTCGCTCTCGGCAAGCCCGCCGTCGTCGTGCTGATGAACGGCCGCCCGCTGGCCATCCCTTGGGTCGCGGAGCACGCGCCGGCCCTGCTCGAGGCTTGGTATCCCGGCACGCAGGCGGGGCCCGCTCTGGCGGACGTGCTCTTCGGCGACGTGAACCCGAGCGGCAAGCTCGCCGCCAGCTTCCCGCGCTGCTCGGGCCAGCTCGCCTACTACGATCACCGCAACACCGGACGCCCGCCGGTCGTGGAGGAGAAGTGGCGCTCCAAGTACCTGGACTGCCGCCCCGAGCCGGTCTTCCCGTTCGGCTACGGCCTCAGCTACACGAAGTTCTCCTACTC
>CAZZGQ010000048.1:0-4235 GCA_964653765.1 uncultured Elusimicrobia bacterium
CGGTGAGGTAGACGGCGTTGAACGAGGCGCTCGTGGCCGCGGCGCTGCTGTAGGAGACGGCGACCATCGTGCTGCCGGCGACGTAGAAGCCGTGAGCCGAGCCGACCGTGACGCTTGAGTAGCTCACCGTGTCCCAGCTCGCCAGCCTGAGCCCGGCGCCCCAGATGTTGCCGACGGCGTCCTGGACGTTGACGCTGCTGATGGTGATGTAAGCGGAGGAGGCGACGACACCGTATTGCACCGCCGCCATGGGAGCGATGCTGAGACCCAGGATGTTGACCGAGGCGTTGGCGATCACGAACGCGCCGGTCGAGGTCGTCGCGTTTGGCGCGACGACAGGCGTCAGGCCCGAGGCCGGGTCGGCCATGACCGTCAGGCTAGAGCCGTTCATCGTGAAGTTCTGGACGGTGACCTGCTCGTTGTAGGTCGCGCCGTCGCGGATGACGACGCAGGAGTAGCCTGTCAATGGGTTGGGTATTGCGTTGACGGCCGCCTGAATCGTGGTGTAGGGGCCGCTGGTCTTGTTGACGTTCTTGATCACTGAACAGAGCGGAGCGTAGGACTCGCTGGCTTGGGCGGTGTTTCCGTAAGAGCCTTGGTTGGCGCGGCCCCCGTTGGCGGGCGTCGGCTCGAGAGTGTAGGACTCGGCGGGGTCGGCGGCGTCGATCGCGGGCGAGTCGGTGGCGTCGGCGACGAAAGCGCCCGTATTCGGGTTATAGCGGCCGACGGTCGAGCGCGGGTGGAAGTCTTCCACCCCTCCGCGGACGTCGTTCCATTGCGGGTTGGCGGCGATCGAATTGGCATCCTGCCCGATCGCTCCGCTCCACGGGTAGGGGTAGGCCTTGGTCCCCCAGGCCAGCGTGTTGGCCGAGGTCGAGCTATACCAGTCGTTGTAGTCCGAGCCGATGCCTGACAGGGCATCGGCGATAACCGACGCGGAGGACCCCGACACTACGAACGAGCTGACAAAGATGTTGTTTCTGATAGTGACGGTGGAGCCGTTTAGCAGTTGAATGAGATAGGCGTTGGTGAAGCCCGTGCCCGTTGAGTTGACGTCGTTGAACTTGAAAGAGGTCTGCGAGGCGCCGGAGAAGTAGGCGCCGACGAAGGAGCCGGCCGTGATCAGGCCGGGCTCGCTGATGCGGTTGTGGTCGAAGTTGACGCCGGCGATGGATTGGGCATAGAGCGCGTAGGCCGTGTTCGAGCCCGCGGCGCTTGCCACGCGGTAGACGAGAGCGTTGTTCTGGATCGTCGCGCCCGATGCCAAGCCGTTGAGATAGAGGGCGTACGAGTCGCTCGCGGCCGAGGCGGTCGAGACAACCGTGTTCGACGTGATCCAAATCTGGGTCCCGGAGGTTTGCGTGGCGATGAAGAGCCCGTATCGCGCGCCGGAAGCGATGACGTTGGTGGAGAGCAGCAGCGCGCCGGAGTTCCCGGAATCGAGCCATGCGCCCATGCCCTGATCGTAGCCGAGCAAAGCGCTTGAGCTGACGGCCAGGTTGACGCTTCCTCCCGCCACGTAGAGAGCCGCGCCGCCCTTGGCGTTGGAGACGAGGACGCTCCCGCCGATGGCGGCGCCCGTGGAGCCGTAGACGTAGACGGCGGTCGAAGCTTGGACGTAGGAGCTCACGACCGCGACCGACGAAGCGGCCGTCAGATAAATGCCGGTCCCGCCCGTGACGACGACAGTGCTGCGCGAGATGGCGTTGTGGCCTTGGCTGCTGAGGTTGAAGCGGACGCCCCAGGTCGGGGTCCCGCCGGCCTGGAACTGGACGAGGCTGTCGGCGATCGTGTTGTAGGCCGCGGCGTTGCTGAAGTCGACGATGGGATTGCCTGCGACGGTGCTTGCCGTCATGGTGCTGGCCGTCACGGTATTGCTGCTGCTGCCGTTGAATTGCAGCGCGGCGCCCTGGTTGTTGGTCAGATAGACCTGGCTTATGGAGTTGAAGGAAGTGCCGAAGCCCAGCATGATGCCCGAGCCTCCGCCGCCGCAGTGGGCCGTGAAGGTGCTGCGCATGATCGTGTTGTGGTTGGAGCCCACGGACAAGCCCGTGCACCCGTTGACGCTGTCGGGCACGAGAACGCCGTCGATCGTGTTATAGTCGCCCGATAACGAAATGCCCGCCTGTCGGCCCGTGGCGGTGCTCTGGCTGATCGTGTTGTAGCTGCCCCCGATGGAGCCGCCGGTGCCCGTCCCGAACCCCGAGTACGTGTTGCGGAGGTAGCCGCGCGTCAAGGTGTTAGAGGACGACTGAGCCAACACCAAGGCGGCCAGGCTGCCGGAGTTGGTGGCGGCCGTGCTGAGCGTGAGCGTGTTGTAGCTCGCGCCGTTGAGCTGGATGGCCGTGCCGGCCGGGTTCGAGGCCAGCACGACGGTGAAGGCGTTCGACGAAGCGGCGTTGAGATAGAGGGCGTAGAAGCTGCTGGAGGAGGCTTGGGCCGAGCTATAAGCGATCGTCGTCATGGTCGAGCCCGTGAGTAGGAACCCGTGCGCGGAGACGACCGTGACGCTGGAATTCGAGACAGCGGACCAGCTCGAGACCGAGACGCCCGCGCCCCAGATGTTGCCCAACGCGTCCTGGACGTTGACGCTGCTGATGGTGATGTAAGCGGAGGAGGCGACGACGCCGTATTGCACCGCCGCCATGGGAGCGATGCTGAGGCCCAGGATGTTGACCGAGGCGTTGGCGATCACGAACGCGCCGGTCGAGGTCGTCGCGTTTGGCGCGACGACAGGCGTCAGGCCCGAGGCCGGGTCGGCCATGACCGTCAGGCTAGAGCCGTTCATCGTGAAGTTCTGGACGGTGACCTGCTCGTTGTAGGTCGCGCCGTCGCGGATGACGACGCAGGAGTAGCCTGTCAATGGGTTGGGTATTGCGTTGACGGCCGCCTGAATCGTGGTGTAGGGGCCGCTGGTCTTGTTGACGTTCTTGATCACTGAACAGAGCGGAGCGTAGGACTCGCTGGCTTGGGCGGTGTTTCCGTAAGAGCCTTGGTTGGCGCGGCCCCCGTTGGCGGGCGTCGGCTCGAGAGTGTAGGCCTCGGCGGGGTCGGCGGCGTCGAGCGTGGGCGAGTCGGCGTTGTCCTGCTGAACGAAGGCCTGGGTGGCCGGATTATAGCGGCCGATCGTGGAGCGCGGATGGAAGTCCTCGAGGCCCGCCGCCGCGTTGTTCCAGAGCGGGTTGGCGGCGATCGAGTTGGCGTCCTGGCCGATTGAGGCGTTCCAGGGATACGCGTAGGCCTTGGCGCCCCAAACGAGCGCCGCCGCCGTGTTGGAGCTGTACCAGTCGTTGTAGTCGCTGCTGAAGCCCGAGACGGCGTCGGCGGTCAGCGAGGCCGAGGAGCCGGTCGTGGCGAAGGCAAACGAGCTCACGAAGACGTTGTCGCGGATCGTGATCGTCGAGGCGGCGAGCTGCATCAGATAAGCGTTGGTGAACGTCATACCGGTGGAGTGGAGGTCGTTGAACTTGAAGGCGACCTGGCTGGCTCCGTTGAAGCCCACGCCCACGAAGGATTCGCCCGCGACCAAGCCGGGGTCGCTGAGGCGGTTGTGGTCGATGCTGAGGCCGGAGGAGGACTGCGCGTAGAGGCCGTAGGTCGTGAAGCCCGACGGACTACCGGATTGGCGCCAGGCGATGGCGTTGTTCTGGATCGTCGCGCCGCTCGCGAGGCCGTTCAGGTAGAGCCCGTAGGTGTTCTGCACGGCCGACAGGGCGGGCAGGATCGTGTTCGAGGTGATCCAGAGCGTGGTGTTGGCGAGTTGGGTGGAGACGTTGACGCCGTATCGGCCGCCGGACAGGGTGTTGGTCGACAGGGTGATCAGGCCCGCGTTGTTGGCCGCGAGGTAGACCGCCGCGCTCTGAGCGCCTCCCGTGATGACGTTCGAGGAGAGGCTGAGGTTCACCGACGTGTTGATCGCCTGGACGCCGGGGCCCGTGGCGTCGAGGCCCACCAGGACGTTGGAGTTGAGCTGGGTTCCGGTGGAGCCGTCGACCGTGACGGCCGTCGCCCCTTGGACGTAGTTGCCCGAGATGGTGTTGGAGGCGACGCCCGTCAGGTAAAGTGCTGTAGTGCCGCCGGCGGAGGTCGTGATCGTGCTCAGGCTGATCGCGTTGTAGTTGGCGCTCGCGCTGAGGTAAGCGCCATAGCCGGCCGGGTTGCTGATGAAGCTCCCGGTCACGGTGTTCGATGAGGAGCCGGAGAGGCCGAGGGCGTCATAGCCGGCCGCGTTGTTG